>DATJOW010000161.1:0-26431 GCA_035506715.1 Candidatus Acidiferrum sp.
GGCCATCCCGGAGTTCTACGGTGAAATCCTGATTTGCGACAATATTCAGACCAATGTCGTACCCGGCGCACTCGGGTTTGACGCCACGGTTGCCAATCGGGTGCAGAACTGGCCCGACCACAATTGGAACTCCCTGGCGGCGCAATATCAGGCGAATGGCAAACCGGTCGCGACGAAACAATGGACCTGCGGTGCCTGGCGCGATATCACCTACCCGGGTTACTCGGCCTGGGACCCCGCCAATGGGGAAGGGTGGTCCCGGAGTTTCTTTGCCTACAATACCCGGCCCACCTGGCTTTCCTACCCGGTCTTCCAGTCCCCGCTGACCTCCGGCCGGGTCATTGACCCGAAAAATGGCGTCTGGGAAAAAGGCGCCTACACCGGCCGGAAGGTCAAGACGATCGTCATGCCGACCCTGAACAATCACGGGACCGGGTCCGAAGACACCGCCGGGGTTACCAGCGCGATCAAGTCCTTTTTCGGCGCGACCGAGATGTCGCCCGTTTACGGCAGCTTGTGGCACGGATACTACGACGCGCATTACAGCAGCGTTGGTGTGAACTCCGCGCAATCCCTCGGCGAACTGGTCGGCCGTTATATCAACACGTTGTTCGCGCCGGCTTTGTACATGACGGCGGCCATGTGGTCCGGTTGGTACAGCCGCACCGGAACCGCGGCCCAAACCAACACGGTGTTGGCCTGCGAGAATCCGGTTTCGTTGGATTTCGTTTCGTGCCGGGATGTGATTTCTCCGTACGCCTCATGGTTGAATCCGGCCGACGCGAGCCACAATACCTACAAGCAGATTTATGGCTGCTGCAGCCAGGGCATCGGCACCATGGACCCGCTGAGCATCGAGGTGATCAGCTACGACTTCAGCCATCCGACGGCGACCCGCTTGGACGTCGAGCGAAAGATCCGGGATTTCAAGACCGGCATCGCCACCCAGCAGGACGTGAAAGACGTCATCAATCTTTACATGGAAAGCCAATAGACCCGGCCCGGCATGACTTCGAGCGCGACAGCGTTAACTGTGTTTACCGCGATGACGGTTTTACCCTCGGCTTTTGGGTTTCAAGGCAATCAATCCACGCTGACGAGGACGTTTGACCGGACCATCGTGCTTACCAACTCGCGGATCATGGTCACGGTGAACTTTACGAACGATCCCGCGGGCACCTGCCGCGGCTTTTTCTACTCGGACCAGGTGCCTTCGGAATTGACGGTTTCCACGCTGAGCGTGATGGTCAACGGAAAGGCGGTGACCAATTACTTGTTCGAGTCCGGCCAGAACGGCGACGTTTTTCCGGAGTGCACCCCGTACCGGTGGGTGCTCGAGCAGCCCACCAATTTTCCCCAGTCAAATCCGGTGCCGCCGAATCAACCCGTGCAAATCACTTACGCGATCACCTCCGCTGTTTCCAACCGCTTCAGCCTTCAGCAATTCAGCTGGGTTGGGTTCGATGTGTCCGCCACGAACGCCTCGTTTGGGTGCAGTGAAACGACGGATCAGCAAACGGTCATATTTACCACCACCGCGGCCGGCGTGTCGCTGTCCGGCTATAACGCAACGAATGGTTTCGTGCTGGCCCTCGCCGGTGTGCCGGAAACCAACTATGTCATTGAGGCCTCCACCAATTTGTTTGATTGGGTTTCGCTGGTGACAAATGCAGCCCCGTTTGAGTTCACCGACACCAACCGGGCGGCCTTCCGCCATCGCTTTTATCGCGGACGACTTTTCTGACCAAACCATGGAACAAACGACACAGTCCTGACCGGCTGCCCGACGAAACTGATTGGAACATTAGCGTCAATTTGCATCCCGAACCCGGTCTCAATGCTCCTGAACGGCCCGGGTGGTTTGATCAGAACGGGGGCGGCCATCGAACACGATTGTTTCAAGACGCAACACCAATTCCGATACCCGGAGATGCAGTTGCGGGCGCTCCCCCACCGGTCGCCCCGTCGGATCAAATCCCATGCGGGTGCGGGCAATGCCTCCCGGTTCAACTTTGCGAGTTACAAACGAAATCCAACAACTAAAGGAATACAACCATGAAAATAGCAGTCATCGGTCTGGGCTACGTCGGACTCCCCCTGTCGCTTCAATTTGCGCGCTCCGGAGTCACCGTCGTCGGTCTGGACATTGATCCGGCCAAGGTGGAATCGCTCAACGGCGGCCGCAGTTACATCAAACATATCACCGCCGAAGCCATCGGCGCGGCTGTGAAGGCCAAAACCTTTTCTGCCTCCGTTGATTTCAGTCTGATCCGTGAAGTGGAAGCGGTCATCATCTGCGTGCCCACGCCCCTCAATAAGAACCGGGAGCCGGACATTTCGTTCATTATCGAGACCGGCAAATCGGTTGCGCCGCATCTCCAGCGAGGCACCCTGGTCGTGCTGGAATCCACCACCTACCCGGGAACGACCGATGAGGATTTGCGCGCCGTGCTCGAAGCCGGCTCCCACCTCAAGGCGGGAACCGATTTTCATCTGGCCTTCTCGCCGGAACGGGAAGACCCGGGCAATGCCCAGAGCAAAGTGGAAATCATCCCCAAGGTGATTGGCGGCTTCACCCCAGCCTGCCTGGAGCGCGCCAAGGCGCTCTACGGCCGCGCCATCCGGACCATCGTGCCGGTATCGTCCTGCCGAGCCGCTGAAGCCACCAAGCTGCTGGAAAACATCTTCCGCAGCGTCAACATCGCCCTGGTCAATGAATTGAAGCTCGTTTATGGGGCCATGGACATCGACGTCTGGGAAGTGATTCAGGCGGCCAAAACCAAGCCGTTTGGGTTCATGGCATTTTATCCCGGCCCCGGACTGGGCGGCCACTGCATTCCCATCGATCCGTTTTATCTCACGTGGAAGGCCCGCGAATACGGCCAGCACACCCGCTTTATCGAGCTGGCCGGGGAAATCAACACCGCCATGCCCGAGTATGTTGTCAATCGGACGGCCGAGGCGCTCAACGAGTTCAAGAAACCGATGAAAGGCAGCCGCGTGCTCGTCGTCGGGTTGGCGTACAAGCCAAATGTGGATGACGATCGCGAATCGCCCAGTTACATCCTGCTGGAGCGGCTGAAAGCCCGCGGAGCGGAAGTAGCCTACTACGACCCCTATGTGCCGGTGATCCGCATGACGCGGGAACACTCCCACTGGGCCGGCATCCGGTCTGTAGCCTGGAGCCGGGAAACTCTCCAGGGCTTTGATGCGGTGATCATTGCCACCAATCACGAGGCGATCAATTACCAGCAACTGGCCGATTGGTCGGCCTGCATCGTGGATACCCGCAATGCCATGGCCGGGATAAAGGCCAAACCCCATCAGATCTGGAAAGCTTGATTCAGTCAAAAGGCGACCCCGTCCCCCCGCCCGGGGCTGTCCTCGACGAGACGTTTTCAGGGCAATTGAGTTTATGATCCTGTTGCTTGGAGCTACCGGCTACATGGGCCAAGCTTTCGCCACGGAATTGCGGCGTCGGGGGCATAGTTTCATCCCGCTGACGCGCAAGGCGATCAATTATGGGGACTTTACGCTGCTGTTTGATTATGTCCGGCGGGTAAAACCGCGCTTCATCATCAACGCGGCCGGCTACCGTGGCCGGCCCAACGTGGATGCGTGCGAGGAGAGCCGGGAAGAAACACTGATTGCCAACACGTTGTTGCCGCAGACCATTGCGCGGGTTTGTTCCATGACCGATACCCCCTGGGGTCACGTCTCTTCCGGCTGCATCTACCGCGGGGCTAAGCTGATCCTCAACGGCAAAAGCCAGAACGTGGAGGGCGCGGAACTGAGGCGTTTGTTCAGCGAATGTCCGGAGAAAATCTGCGGCTATACCGAGTGGGACGAGCCCAATTTCTCGTTCCGCCATGCCCCGTGCAATTTTTACAGCGGCACAAAGGCCCTGGCGGAGGAGGCCATCCGGGGACAGGGCCGGGTCTATATCTGGCGCCCGGGTATGCCGTTTAACGAACGCAGCGAGCCGAGAAACCTCCTGTGGCGCCTGCAGCATTATGCCCGGGTCTATGATGGCGTGAACTCCATTTCGCACCTTGAAGACTTTGTGCGGGTCTGCCTGGACCTCTGGGAACGGCAGGCGCCGTTTGGCATTTACAACGCCACCAACCCCGGCGCCATCTCCACCCGGCACATTGTTGAAATGATCCAAAACATCCTCAAGCCGGAACGCCGCTTTGAATTCTGGGCCAGCGACGAGGAATTCTACCGCTTTGGCGCCAAGACCCTGCGGTCCAATTGCGTTTTGGATATCTCGAAGCTGCTGGCGACGGGCGTGAGAATCCGGCCGGCGGAAAAAGCCTTGGATGATGCGCTGCGTCATTGGAACGTCGCCGTCAACGATCTGGTGCACCATTATTGACAGGGGGGCCGGTCCCCGGCAGCTGCCTCTGTCCTAAACCAATTACCTCATGAAATCATCAAAAACCGTCCGTTCGCGCGTTACCGTCCCCAACCAGCGCTTCCTGATCCGGACATTGCTGATCGGCTTTTTTGCCTGCGACCGCCAGGCGCGCGCGCAGGATATCTTTGCGCCGCCGCCATCAGCGCCTGACCAGACGCCGGCGGCCGTGCAACAGGTCAACGAGATGGATGTCTTTGCCGCGCCGCCGGAAACCGAATCCCAGCCGTTCAAGTGGGGAGCGTTCACCTTGCGACCGCACCCGTATTACCAGTTCCTGTACGCGGACGGAATTCAGGCCAACACCAACCAGGTCGCCAATACCGCCATCCAGACCATCGCCCCGGGGGCGCTGCTGGAAATGGGGCAGCATTGGACCCTGGATTACACGCCCACCTTCAGCATTTATTCGAACCGGCAGTTTTCCGACGCCTTCGGTCAGACCGCCCGGCTGGTCGGCGGCACCATCTACAATGATTGGGTACTGGGTTTGACCCAGGGTTACAGTGAGACCGACACGGCCTCGGCCACCACCGGCACGCAGACGCGCGAACAGACCTTCGCCACCTCGCTCGGCGGTTCTTACACGGTCAACAGCAAGATGTCGATGGACCTGGGAGCGGACCAGCGAATTGTCTCGGCTGACCAGTTTTCCAGCTACCGTGAATGGTCCACCATGGACTGGTTCAATTACCAGTTCCTGCCGCGGTTGAACACCGCCGTCGGGGTGGGCGGCGGGTACGACGACAACCAGTCAGGCCCGGATGCCACCTTTGAGCAGGCGCAGGGCCGCTTTAATTGGCGCGCTTCCAACCGGATTAGCTTCCAAATCCACGGTGGCGTGGAAATCCGCCAGTTCTTGAGCGGCAGCGGCAACGATCTCGTCAATCCCATTTTCGATGCGACCATCCAGTACCAGCCGCTCGAACTGACGCGGATCTCCGTGACCGGCCAGCGCACGGTTTCCGCCTCCTATCTCCAGAGTCAGGTCACCGAAACGATCGAAGTCAGCGTTGATGTGAACCAGCGGTTGTTGCGGCAATATTTCCTGGATTTGAATGGCGGCTATCAGAACGTGAAATATGTCTCTTCGGTCAGCACCTCCACGCCGAGCCGCCGGGACGATTATTATTTCCTAAACGTTCAATTGGGCCGCACGTTTCTCCGGCGCGGCACCATCGCCATCCTGTACCGTTTCAGCCAGGACAACTCCTCGGAAGCCGGCTACAACTTCACCACCCACCAGGTGGGATTCCAGATCGGGTACAGTTATTAAACCCGACCGCCGCGCCGCCATCCGCCGGGAGCTCAATACCACAACCGCTCGGGAACCTTCACGATGTCGGAAGGTTTCAGATAAAACGGGCTGGATTGCTTCCCCTCCAACATCAGCTTCACGTTCAGGGTGTAGGTTTTAAACTGTCCCTTCTCCAGCCGCGTCACGGTGACGGATTTCAAATTGGCCTTCGTATAATCCGGTCCGCCGGCTTCCATGATGGCTTCCAGCACCGTCACGGGATGGTCGAAAACCACCTTCCCGGGCCGCAACACCGCCCCGCTGACATAGATCGGGAACGTGGAACTCTGAACCTCCACCGTCACTTCCTTCGAAAGTAGCTGCGTCGAATAGGCGTTCGACAAATCCTGCTCGAGCTCCTTCGGCGTCTTGCCCGCTGCCTTCAGCTCCCCCACCAGCGGCATCGAAATCATCCCGTCCCGCCGGATGGTCTGAACCGTGTTCAGATTGGCGTTGGCCGGGAAGGAAATCTTCAATACATCGCCTTCCCGCAGGGTGATGACTTCCGTGGCGTTGGTTCCCGACGCGCCCCCCTGTTCGGGGAAGGGGTAGATGGATTCGCAGCCGGCGGTCAGCGCCAACGCCGTCAGGGCCGGAATCAGCCCCAGCAGCCATAGCCGCCAATGAGCCCGACCGCCGTTGAATTTTGCGATGATCGTTTTTGCCATATGTCATTTCCTTGGTTCAGAACGCCGCGCTCTTTGAACAGGAAATGACTGGCGTCGTCAAGCTCAACCTCTGCGCTGCGGCAACTTCGCCGCCGCACGGCTGGTCCTGACCGGCCGGAAGCGTCCCGCCTTTTGCCGGCTGGGGAACGGTCACGAACCGCCGACCGACCGCTTCGCCCAGGCTGTCTTCCAGACTTGGTATTTTAATCGCTTATTCACTAGTGTAACATATTTCGTAATATTAATTCAAAAATTGTCAAGCATTAACCAATACATGGTTGGTCAAATGAATGCGGTTCAACAATCTTTCTGCTTGAAAGCCGCCGTTGCGATAAGCGTATATGGCGACCTGACCATCAACTAACACGAAACCGATCATGAAAAAAATACTTGTGCTCGCCACCATGTTTGGCTTCGCCGTCGTGCTGAACGTCTCGGCTGCGGATGCCAAAGCCAACTGGGATACCCTCTGTGCCAAGTGCCACGGTGAAGATGGCAAAGGCCAGACCAAAGTGGGCCAGAAACTCGGCGTCAAGGACTTTACCGATGCCAAGGTTCAGGCGGACTTGAAGGATGACCAGGCAGTCAAGACGATCAAGGAAGGGAAGAAGGACCAGGACGGAAAGACCTTGATGAAGCCGTTCGACACGTTGTCGGATGACGAGGCCAAGGCGCTCGTCGCTTACGTTCGCGCGTTCAAAAAGTAACAGGATTTGGCGGCGGGGGTTGCTCGCGGCTCGGTTGCCGGCAACCCCTGGCCAACACCATTACCGGCCTTATGCGTCGCCCGCTGCTGCCGCCCCAGATCCTGCGCTTGGTCCTGCTGACGCTGGCCATCGTCGGTTCGTACCTGGTGGCGCGCGCGTTTCTCACTCCGCCAACGTTCGGCAACCTGGGCTGGTATCGCGCCGAAGCGTTGGTGGAATTGCGCGCGCGGCCGCCCGTCTATGCCGGCAAACAAGCCTGTGACGAGTGTCATTCCGACCAGTTGCAGAAACTGGCCAAGGACTCGCATAAAACTCTCTCCTGCGAAGCTTGCCACGGGGTGAGCCGCGAACACGCGGACAACCCCGACATCCTGCCGGTCAAGTTGACCGGCAGTCATTGCATCCGTTGCCACGAGGCCAATCCGTCCCGGCCGAAGTGGTTCAAGCAAATCGTGGTCAAGGATCATTACGGTAGCAAGTGCACCGAATGTCATGTGCCCCATCAGCCGAGCCAATCCCCATGAAAGCGCGACTTAACCGGCGCAGCGCAATAACGCGACTGGGCGGCGCCATTGCCGGCCTGTTCACCCTGTCGGCTGCGCGCGCGGCCAAGGCTGCGGTGCAACAGATGTTCGTGGCCTCGGGCGCGCCGAAGGATTATGACCCGTCGAAGCACAAATGGCTCATGTGCATTGATGTGAACCGGTGTATCGGTTGCGGCTTGTGCGTGGAGGCGTGCAAGAAGGAAAATGGCGTGCCGGAAGGCCCGTACTTCCGCACTTGGATTGAGCGCTACATCATTACCAAGCCGGAACCCGGCTCCGGCAAGACGCGTGGCGAAACGCTGGTGGATTCCCCGAACGGCGGCATGCACGGTTTCCCGCCCCCGCCGGTGCCCAAGGATCAGGTCGAACATTCATTCTTCGTCCCGAAACTGTGCAACCTTTGCGAGCACTCGCCTTGCGTCCAGGTGTGTCCGGTGGGCGCCACCTTCGATGCGCCGGACGGCGCGGTGCTGATTGATCCGAAGTATTGCATCGGTTGCGGCTTCTGCATCCAGGCCTGCCCATACGGCTGCCGCTTCCTCAGCCCGGTCACCCATACCGCCGAAAAATGCACGCTGTGCTATCACCGCATTACCCGCGGATTGAAGCCGGCTTGTGTGGAAATCTGCCCGACGCAGGCGCGCATCTTCGGCGACTTGAAGAACGCCGGGCCGGACGATCCGATCCGCAAGTTTTACGAGAACAACCGGGTTCAGGTGCTCAAACCGCATCTGGGCACCGAACCGCGCGTGCTTTACGCGGGCCTCGACAAGGAAGTCAGGTGACGATGACCAACGAGATGACCAATCTTGTCGTCGAGGTCCTCCCGCGGTTCGAGGGCTACGTCTATCCGAACGAAGGGATTCCGCACCCGCTGTGGGGCTTCTTGATCGTGATTTACCCGTACATCACCGGGCTGGTGGCGGGTGCGTTTATCATGGCGTCGCTGGTCCGGGTGTTCAAAGTCAAGGCGCTGGAGCCGGTGTATCGGCTTTCCATGCTGACCGCGTTGTCCTTTCTCCTCTGCGCCACCCTGCCGCTGCTGTTTCATTTGGGTCATCCGGAGCGCTGTTACGAGATTATGATGACGCCGCATCTCACTTCGCCGATGGCCATCTTCGGATTCGTCTATGCCTGGTATCTCATGGCGGTGCTGCTGTTGGAACTGTGGTTCGACTATCGCCAGGACCTGGTGGAATGGGCGAAAGTCACCCGGGGCTTCAAGGGCATCGTCTATCGCGCCTTTACGCTGGGGGTGACCGATGAATCCTACGAAGCCTTGGCGCTGGACGCGAAGATGGGCTGGATCCTTTCGATTGTCGGCATCCCGTCGGCCTTTCTGTTGCATGGTTACGTTGGCTTTATTTTCGGCTCCATTAAAGCCAATCCCTGGTGGGGCAACGTGCTCATGCCGATTATCTTCATCCTGTCGGCCATCGTTTCAGGGATTGCGCTCTGCACGTTCAACTACATGGTCCTGACCTGGATCCGGCGCCACACCGTGGACATGCGGTGCCTGGACACGATGGCGATGTTTTTGTTTTATGCGCTGGTGGTGGACGCGGCCGTGGAGGCGCTGGACTGGATTCATCGGATTTACGCGGCGGAGGAAGGGTTCTCGGTATTGAAGACCATGATTCGCGAGAAACTGTTTTACACGCTCAACCTGGGCCAGGCCACAACCGGGACGCTGATCCCCTGGTTATTGCTCGGCTCGCTCCAGCTGCTCCGCAAGCGGGTGCCCGAACCAATCCGGCGGCGGATGATTTTCGCCAGCGCGTTCATGATCCTGATCGGCGTGCTGGCCATGCGCTGGAACGTCGTCATCGGCGGCCAGCTCTTTTCCAAGAGCCTCCGCGGGGTGATGGGATACAAGCTGGAGTTTGCCGGGGTGGAAGGCTGGTTGATGGGCCTGGTGCTCCTCAGCCTCCCGTTCATCATCCTCACCGTGTTGGTGAAATTGTTTTTGTCCGAGCGGCTGCCGTCCAGCGAGCACACCCCGCAGGACAGCGTCGCCGCCGAAGTTTAACCGAGTCAACTGCCGCGGTTCAACTGCTGACGCCATGAACCCGCAAAAACGGACAACGCTGACGCTGACCGGATTGACCCTGGCCTTCCTGGCCCTGACGGCGCTGTTTCTGTCAAACCGGCCGGGGCGGCCGGTGCGCTTGCCGCCGATTCCGCTCGTGGGCACCGATTTTCTCGACACCGCCACCGTCCGGCGGTCGTATGCGGACCTCGCGCGCGCGCAGGAGGACCTGTCCGATTTCGAATGTTACACCTGCCACGAAAAAGGAAAACCCCCGCCGCTGCGCTACGACCTGAACCAGAACCTGATTGTGCCCAAGGAGCATTCGGACATCGTGATGGGCCACGGCAGTCACGGCCGTAACAACAATTGTTTCAATTGCCATAACGAAACCAACCTCGAGCAACTCCAGACCCGCGACGGCCGGGCGCTGACCTTTTCGGACAGCCCGATGTTATGCGGCAGTTGCCACGGGCCGACCTATCGCGACTGGGAAGCCGGCGCGCACGGCCGCATCAGCGGGTATTGGGACCAGGCCTTGGGGCCCGCTCAACGGAAGCAATGTGTGAATTGTCACAACCCCCATTCGCCGCATTTCCCGCCCCGCCAGCCGGCGCCCGGCCCACACCCGTTGCGGGCCGTGGCCGTGGCCGCGGTTGAATCCGAACCGAATCACTGACATGCCGGCGCCTGCTTCCAATTTAAATTCGAGCGCAGCGCCGGACGCGGGGATGAGCCGGCGGAGTTTCCTGCGCACGTCGGCGGTGTTGACGACCGGGTTGGCTGCGTTGGCCGCCAGTCTGAAGCCGCTGATGGAGATGAATGATTTTCCGACCGCCGAGCGGTTCATGCAAAAGTATTACAAGGAACTGACTCCGGCGGAGATGGAGAAGGTCCTCCAGCGCATCACCGACGAAGTGGAGAAACAGTATGGCATCCGGCCGCACGTGCGCGACCTGAAGCCGATGGATGGGGTGGAATTTGTCTATTGCCTCAACCTGACGCGTTGCATCGGCTGCCGCAAATGCGTCCATGCGTGCGTGGCCGAGAACAACCAGTCCCGCAACCCGGAAATCCAGTACATCCGCGTGCTCCGGCTGCCGCATGGCTCGCTGGACATCGAAAAGGCCGAACATTTTTACAATACCGACTCGGTGCCGGAAAAAGGCTACTTCTACATGCCGGTCCAATGCCAGCAGTGCAAGAATCCGCCGTGTGTCAAGGTGTGCCCGGTGCACGCCACCTGGCAGGAAACTGACGGCATCACGGTGATTGACTACGACTGGTGCATCGGCTGCCGCTATTGCGAAGCGGCCTGTCCGTATTGGGCGCGGCGCTTTAATTTCACCAAACCATCCATCCCGCAGGAGCGATTGAATCCGGACATGGCGTATCTGGGGAATCGCCCGCGGCGGCAGGGGGTGATGGAGAAATGCCACTTCTGCATCCAGCGGACGCGCGCGGGCCGATATCCCGCCTGCCTGGAAGTTTGTCCTGCTGGCGCACGGAAGTTCGGCAATATCCTCGACCCCAACAGCGAGGTTTCCTACATCCTCAAAAACAAGCGCGTGTTCATCCAATTGAAGGAGGAAATGGGGACAGCGCCGCGGTTCTTTTACTACTTCGACGTATGATGACGAGAATCCAGCGGGCGATGCGGAATTATTTTGTGTTTCTCGGGCGGTGCGGACGCATCGCGTTTGAAGGCGACTGGCGGTACTACGCGTGGATGGGCGGCTTGACGATCTTCTGCCTGCTGGGATTGCATGCGTGGTGCCGGCAATTCGCGCAGGGCCTCATCCTTACGGGCATGAGCGACGAGGTTTCCTGGGGGGTTTATATCGCCAACTTCACCTTCCTGGTCGGCGTGGCGGCAGCGGCGGTGATGATGGTGATCCCGGTTTACATTTACGACAACGAGGAGCTGCACGACCTGGTCATCTTCGGCGAGTTGCTGGCGGTGGCGGCCATTCTCATGTGCCTGGCATTTGTGACGGTGGACCTGGGGCGACCCGACCGCTTCTGGCACCTCATCCCCGGCATCGGCCAGTTCAATTTTCCAAAATCGATGCTGAGCTGGGACGTCATTGTGCTGAACGGTTACCTGCTACTGAACGTCCACATCTGCGGGTATCTGCTCTACAGCCGCTACCGGGGCGTGAAACCGGCAAAATGGTTTTATATTCCGTTTGTTTTCGTCGCCATCGTGTGGGCCGTTTCCATTCATACCGTCACCGCCTTTCTCTACGTCGGTTTGGGCGGGCGGCCGTTCTGGAATTCGGCCATTGTCGGGCCGCGCTTTCTGGCTTCTGCGTTCACCGCCGGGCCGGCGCTGATCATCCTGGCGCTGCAAATCATCCGCCGGGTCACGCAGTATAGCATTTCCGACAAGGCTTTATTGACCCTGCGCAGCATCGTGCAGGTGTCCATGCTCATCAACGTGTTCCTGCTGGCGAACGAAGTGTTCAAGGAGTTTTACTCCGGCAACTTGCATGTGGTTTCCTCCAAATACCTGTACATCGGCCTGCACGGCCATCACGGGCTCGTGCCGTGGATCTGGACCGCCATTGCCTTCAACCTGACCGCGATGCTTCTGCTCGTGCTGCCGGTCAGCCGCAGCTTGAAATGGCTCAACGTCACCTGCGTGCTGTGCATCGTGGGCATCTGGATCGAAAAGGGCATGGGCCTGGTCATCCCTGGCTTCATCCCCACGCCCCTCGGTGAAATGATGGAATACACACCTTCGTTCAACGAAACGCTCGTTTGCTTCGGCATCTGGGCCTTCGGGTTGCTCTGCTACACGGTCTTCCTCCGCATGTCCGTGCCGATTTTGCAGGGTCGGCTCGTCCAGGCCAATGAAGGGCAAGCCGGTTCCGCGGCTGCGCGCAAACACTGAAACCTACCCCGCCTCATGGCCATCCAGCTCACCGCCGAAGACGCCCGACAATCGCTGAACGCGCACGTGGCGGCGCGGGGGGCGGAGCTTCGCGCGAAATACGGACCGCGCATCGGTTGGCTTGAATTGCAGCAGCTTCTCACCGACCGCTCCCAGGTGCGTTATCCGTGTGAAGTGGTGTTTCATGCCGGTCCGCTGCAGCCGGGCGAGTTTGCGCATCCGGTCGCCCGCGGCGAGCGGCCAGAGGACGGCTTTGTCATGCATGTTCACCCGGTTTTCCTGACGCAATTGTCGCAAGTGCCGGCTCTGGTGCTCTACCAATTGGTGCTGGTGAACTATGGCGAATTCGCGTCGGCAGATGACGCCGAGACGTTCGGCGCCGCGGCGCTGGGAATTTCCCGGGACGAGTATTATCAAACCCTTTGCGCGCTGGCCGGCCAGGTTGGCGAGCCGGAGTTATGCCATTGAATCCACCGAAGCCGGTTCGCTTCCCATCGGCAGCGTCGAAGGTGTTTAGCCCTTGCGGAAACAATCGGCACTCGTTAGTGTTGAGGCCGTACCATTTGACTGGGTAAACAACGCAACTGGAAAAACATATGAAAAAACTGCTCGTAATCGGACTGTCCGTGTTCGTGGTTTCCTCCGTGTCCGCCCTCGCTGGCGACGCCAAGGCCACCTATGAAAGTGACTGCGCCAAATGCCACGGTTCCGATGGCAAAGGCCAGACCAAGATGGGCCAAAAACTGGGGATCAAAGATTACACGGATCCGAAGGTCCAGGAGGCAATGAAGGATGATGCCGCGTTCAAGGCCATCAAGGAAGGCTTGAAATCGGATGATGGCAAGACGCTCATGAAGCCGGCGGAAGGCCTGTCAGACGAAGACGTCAAAGGGCTGGTGGCTTACATGCGGTCTTTCAAGAAGTAAGCACCGCCAACGGAGCTGGCGGTTTTAAAACGGAACAGCTAAACCCGAGGGCGACGGGAGCCAAGCCTGCGTCCATCGACGGCGGATTGTCTTTAACTCTCGCGGTCGGCTGACCTTCGCCCAGGCAGCGGGGGCCGGCCAGTGCATCAACCGAAATGAATACTGAAATTACCGAGAAACCGCTCCATCGGCCCTCTCTGTTGCGCAACTGGATCAGTCTGACTGGCCTGGTGGTGGTGATCGGCAGTCTCTTCTCGTTCTTCCTGTTGTTCATGCTGGATGCGACCGCGCGCTACTCCGATCCGTACCTCGGCATTCTCACCTACGTCATCGCCCCGGGGTTCCTGATCTTTGGGTTGTCCCTCACCGTGGTCGGGGTTTTGCGGGAACGGCGCAAACGCGGTGGCGCCGTCGGACTTTTCCCGGTCGTCCAGGTTGATCTTTCGCGTCCCAGTGACCGCCGGAAGATGGCGATCTTCCTCACCGGCAGTGTGGGCTTCCTTTTTCTATCGGCGGTGGGCAGCTACCATACCTACAATTTCTCCGAGTCGGTTCAGTTTTGCGGCGAAACCTGCCACACCGTCATGAAACCCGAGCTGGTGACGTACCAGCACGGGCCGCATGCGCGGGTGGCGTGCGCCGAATGTCACATCGGCTCGGGCGCCACCTGGTTCGTCCGCTCCAAACTGTCCGGCACCTACCAGCTTTACGCCACGGCCTTTGACAAGTATCCGCGGCCCATCCCGACGCCGATCCGGAACCTGCGTCCGGCCCAGGACACCTGCGAAGAATGCCACTGGCCCAAGAAATTCTTCGGCAATCTCGACCGCACCTTCGCTTATTTTCAAGGCGACGCCAGCAACTCGCCCTATTCCATCCGGCTGTCCATCAAGGTGGGCGGCAGTGATCCCACCCACGGGCCGGTCGGCGGCATTCATGCCCACATGATGGTCAGCAACCACGTGGAGTATGTGGCGGCCAAACTGGAAAAAGGGGCATGGGTTCCGGATGAAACGCGCCAGAGCATTCCGTGGGTGCGCACCGTGGATTCCCAGGGCGTGGTCACCGTTTATCGCGAACCCAAATTCACCAACGACATCAGCCGGTACGAAATCCGCAAAATGGACTGCATGGATTGTCACAACCGCCCGGCTCACCGGTACAAGTCGCCCGACGACGCCGTGAATCTCGCGCTGGCCCTCCAGCAAATTGACCCCGGCCTGCCGTGGATCAAAACCAACGCCGTTTATGTCCTCACCCGCAAATACCAGACCGGCGAGGAAGCCCGGGAAGGCATCGCCACGCTGCTCGCCGAGAAGTATCCTAACGACCCGCGTATCCAGCAGGCCATCCCGGTCGTCCAACAAATCTACAAGGACAACTTCTTCCCCGAAATGAGGGCCAGTTGGAGCGTATATCCGGACAATATCGGCCACATGCTCTGGCCCGGCTGCTTCCGTTGTCATGACGGCAACCACAAGGCCGAGGACGGTCGGGTCGTCAAAGCCAACGACTGCAACGCCTGCCACACGATCCTCGCGCAGGGCAGCGGAGACGAGTTGCTGCAACTCTCGCCCGCCGGTCAACAATTCAAGCACCCCGGCGGAGATTACGACCTGTCCTGCTCGGTCTGTCACGGGCCATAGCTGTAACTGGGTTTGTAGTCAACCGCAGTTGGTTGGGGGAGCGCACGCGCCTCGCGCGCGTTTTGCGTGCCGTCGCGCAGAACTTCGCAAGCCCGGAACCGTTCGGTAACCTTGGGCTGCCTCGCAGGGGAAAGTGCTGGACGCGAGGCGCGTAGCGCCGCGCCTGGACGGGCATCCCCCCAACTCTGGCATTCGGTTTGAGCGAACCCGGATTATAAATCGGAAGCACTTCTGATTCAAGGGCCTGCCAACCAAAAAATGCCAAACAAAGGGCAAGTAGTGGAGAGCCGCCTTTACGGGGGAATGGGACTTTTACGGCGTATGATTTCTGCGCAACGGCCTTTGATTTTCATGCCGGTATTCCTGGCTTGGCTGTTTGCGCTTTCGTCCGTTTCGTTGCCGGCCTCTGCCGCCACTAATGCCGTCGCCAAGCTCGCCAACTCGGATTGCCTGGATTGTCACACCGACCCGTCCAACAGCCGCAAGGTGGATGGCAAAACTTTGCCGCTGGCCCTGTTTCCCACCAATGGCTTCGCTCGCTCCGTCCATTCCCAGCTGGATTGCACGGATTGCCATGCCGGAGTCAAGGAACTCGTCCATGATCCCAAATTGCCGCCGCCGGACTGTGCCGGTTGCCACGAAAAGGAGGCGAAGGCCTATACCGCGAGCATCCACGGTGTCAGCCACGCGCTCGGCGCTTCCGGTGCCGCCAACTGCTGGGATTGTCATGGCTCGCACGAGATTGTCCGGGTGAAAAACCCGGCGTCGCCCGTCTTCAATCTCAACCTCCCGCAGACCTGCGCCAAGTGCCATAACAACCCCAACCTGACTCGGGAATACCAGATGAAACACCCCGAGGCCGCGTCGCAATATCTGGACAGCATCCACGGCCGCGCGCTGCTCAAGATGGGCTTGATCGTGGCGCCGTCCTGCAACGATTGCCATGGCACACACGACATCAAACGTTCCGTGGACCGGGATTCGCCCATCAACCACGCCAACGTCGCCAAGACCTGCGGCAAATGTCATCTGGGCATCGAGCAAATTTACGACCAGAGCGTTCACGGCCAGTTGCTCGCCCAAGGCGATCCGCGCGGCCCAGTCTGCACGGATTGCCATACCGCGCACGGCATCGAAACGCCCACCGACGGCCATTTCAAAGCCGCCAGCGACCAGCGTTGTGGCCAATGCCACAAGGACCGCCTGGAGCATTACGCGGAAACCTATCATGGCAAGGCGATGGTGCTGGGCAAACCCAACGTCGCTTCGGACGTCGCCGCTTGTTACGATTGCCACGGCCATCACGACGTCCTGCCGCCGTCCAATCCGCGCTCGCATCTTTCCCGGACCAACATTCTGGCCACCTGCCAGCAATGTCACCCTCGCGCCACCATCGGCTTCACCGAATACAAACCCCACGCCAATCCGCTGGATGCCCAGCATTATCCGGTGCTCCACGTGGTGTTCCTCGGCATGACCGGTCTGCTGGTGGGCACTTTTGCGTTCTTTGGGTTGCACACCATTTCCTGGCTCGTGCGGGCCGTTTACCTGTACCTGCATGATTCAAAAACATTCCGGGAGGCCAAAATCAAAACCCAGGTGGACGAGGAATGCTTCACCCGGTTCGTGCCGTTCGAGCGGTTCCTGCATTTCCTGGTGGTGACCAGCTTCCTGCTGCTCGTCATCACCGGCATGCCGCTGAAGTTTTATTACGCCGGCTGGGCCAAGGCGATTTTTGCGGTCATTGGCGGCGCGGAGACCGCGCGCACGCTGCACCGCTTCGCCGCGGTGGTCACGTTCATCTACTTCGGCCTGCACGTCGCCTCGCTCATCGGCAAGGCATGGCAGGGCCGGAAATCGCTGCGCAACCCCGCCGACGGCAAATTCCATTTCAAGCGATTGTGGCAGGTGTTGTTCGGGCCCGACTCGATGATGCCGACCTTCCAGGACTGGCGGGATTTCGTGGCGCACAACAAATGGTTCTTTGGCAAAGGCCCCAAGCCGCAGTTTGACCGCTGGACGTACTGGGAAAAATTCGATTACTTCGCCGTGTTCTGGGGCGTGGCCATCATCGGCACCTCCGGCCTGCTCATGTGGTTCCCGGAATTCTTCACCAAGTTCCTGCCGGGCTGGATGCTCAATGTTGCGCTCATCATCCATTCGGACGAGGCCTTGCTGGCCGCCGGCTTCATCTTCTCCATCCATTTCTTCAACACTCATTTCCGCATCGAGAAATTCCCGATGGACACCGTCATCTTCTCCGGCCGCGTGTCCAAGACCGAGATGCTGCACGAGCGCCGGCGCTGGTACGATCGCCTGGTGGCCGAAGGCAAGCTGGACCAGCACCGCGTGCGGGACGAATGGCTTCGCTGGAAGAACATCGCGCGGTTCTTCGGTTATTTCTTCTTCGGCCTCGGCATGGTGCTGTTGGTGCTCATCATCTATGCCATGATCACGCGCCTGGTGCATTGAGTGTGCCAAACACCTGCCCCGGGAAACGTAGCTGCCGACCTGAGGAGGCGGATTTCATTCGGCATCGAGGTAACAGGACGATTTTGGAGTGCTCGGACATGTCCGCGCTGCTAAAACGGCGACATGTCGCCGCACTCTAAGTTGGAGCGTGCGCAGTCCGCAGCGCAGGGTCGCGTGGAGAAAAGCGACGCTACATCCTGGAAGATTCTGGTAATTCCGTTGAATCTGTCTCCATTGGCTTCGTGCAACGGGTTGATTCCAATGCGCCTTTCGTGAACCTGCCTACTCCCTCATTTTCGAATCGATGATGAGGGTCACCGGTCCGTCGTTGGTCAGGTCCACCTGCATGTCCGCGCCAAATTCACCGGTCGGCACCGGCTTGCCCAAGGCAGCGCTCAGTCGTTGGACAAATGCCTGGTATAGCGGGATGGCGATCGGTGGACCGGCCGAACGGCTGTAGGACGGCCGGTTGCCTTTCCGGGTGCTGGCATAGAGCGTGAACTGGCTGATCAGCAGAATGTCGCCGCCGGTCTCCAACACGCTCCGGTTCATCACCCCGTTTTCATCCGGGAAAACCCGCAGGCGCACAATCTTGCCGCTCAACCACTCGATGTCCTCGTTGCCATCGCTTTCCTCGACGGCCAGCAGCACCAGCAGCCCTTTTTCAATCCTGCCTTTGACGGCGTTTTGGATGGTAACGCTGGCGCGACTCACCCGCTGGATAACCGCTCGCACGAGTGGTTTATACCAATCGCAGTCTGCGTTTGACGAGCCAATTCACTGCCTGGACATGGGCCAATGTCCGTGCGGAGCTAAGACAAAAAACGCACTTATCTCCTCTCCCCGTCCGGCGGGGAGAGGATGTCGCGCAGCGACTGGCGAGGGGAGCTTAAACGTAAGTTACACAAGATCCTGGTATTGATATCTGTCAGAACCACCTCACCCTGGCCGCAGAATATGTTCTGAGCCAACCGGCCCTCATCCGCCCTGCGGGCACCTTCTCCCGCTACCGCGGGCGAAGGACTATTCCCCGCTTCGCAGCGGAGAGTGGGATGTCTCCAACGTCGTATGGTTTGTCAAAGGCCTAGTCCCGAAAATCCGCAGAAATTTGCCGAATTTCGTTAATCTTGTTAATTCTATCTCCATGTCAGACATTTTAAGTCGTCTCGCGTGTTTCCAGCACAGTCGGCCCAAAGAAAAATTGTGAAAAAATATTTGTCCATCGCCGCGATGGTGGTTGGCAGCACTTTGTTTCCGTCTTGGGCGCCGGCGCAGCCGACGGTCGCGGTAACGCATGTCACGGTGGTGGACGGCACCGGCGCGAGACCGAAGTCTGACCAGACGGTGTTGGTGACGGGCGACCGGATTATGGCGGTCGGCAAATCGCGCAAGCTCAAACCACCGGCGGGCGCGCAGGTGGTGGATGGCACCGGCAAGTTCCTGATTCCCGGCCTGTGGGACATGCACGTACACATGTCCGAACTGCCACATTTCTCGGAATTGTGCATTGCCAATGGCGTCACCGGCGTGCGGGACATGTTCGGCGACATGACCAACATCGTGGCGGAGCGCAAAGCCATTGCCAGCGGCAAGCCCGGCCCGCGCATTGTGGCGGCTGGCCGGCTTATTGACGGACCGAAACCGATCTGGCCCGGCTCGATTGCCGTCGGGGATGCCGAAGAGGGGCGGGCGGCAGTCCTGACCGCCAGGCGGGAAGGTTCGGACTTCATCAAAGTCTATTCGTTGTTGCCGCGGGATGCCTATTTCGCGATTGCGGCGGAGACAAAGCGGCAGGGCATGGTCTTTGCCGGTCACGTTCCTGAGGCGGTAAGCGCGGCGGAAGCGTCCGACGCCGGCCAAAAGAGCATTGAACATCTCACAGGTATTTTGCTGGCCTGCTCCAGCCGCGAAGCCGAGTTCAGACGCATCGGAACGGTCAAACTCTACGAGACCAACCTGGTCAATTATCTCAAAAGCCTGATGGAAACCTACGATGAAAAAAAGGCGCAGGCGCTCTTCGCCCGCTTCAAGCGCAATCACACTTGGCAGTGCCCGACGCTGACCGTTCTGGACAACATCAGCCATCTGGACGACGGCCAGCTGACCAATGATTATCGCCTGAGATACATGGATGTGGAGACGCTGAAGTACTGGGGCCCGCAAACCTATCCCGGCATTACGAATGCTCCGCCGGAGAAGTGGGCGGTCATCCACCGCACCGACCGCGTTCGCCGGGACCTGGTCGGGAAGATGCACCGGGCGGGCGTGGAGTTCCTGGGGGGCACCGACATGCCCAATCCGTACTGCTTCCCGGGTTTCAGTCTGCACGATGAGTTGGCAAAGCTGGTTGAATCGGGCCTGTCGCCGCTGGAGACCTTGCAGGCCGCGACAATCAATCCGGCCCGCTATTTTGACCGCGCGAACGATCTTGGCACTATTCAAGCGGGGAAATTGGCCGACCTGGTTCTATTGGACGCCAACCCGCTGCAGGACATCCACAACACGACGAAAATTCGCGCCGTCTTTGCCAACGGACGATTTTATGACCGGGCCGCATTGGATCAGTTCCTTCATAATGCAGAACACGGAAGACGATTGCCGGAGGAATAGACGATAATTGAACGCCCCATTTTGAGGCCATAGGCCGGACTTCTTTAATTCCGTCTGGCGGATCGCATTTCCGGAATCCCCGGCGTCTTGACGGTTAACCACTCTGCAAAAAAAGTGCAATCGCCGCCAAATCAGGTGGAGTCCTGCCTTCCGACTATGCCGATATTTAAGGACGATGGGTTACTTGAGATTTCTGGTCTTTGGGTTCTGGTGCCTCGCGCTGACCTTGCCGGCGACCGCCGGCCTGAAAAACAGCGATTGCCTGGACTGTCACTCGGACCGGACGCTCGCCGTCACGAATGCCGCGGGCAAGACGATTTCGTTGTTCGTGGATGAAGCCAGACTCAAGGCGTCCGCCCATAAAACCAACGCTTGCGTCAGTTGCCACGCCGACGCCACGGTCAAACATCCCGACGACAATATCCCGTTGAAGCGCGTCAATTGCGCGACCTGCCACGAGCAACAGACCGAGAGTTACAACGCCAGCGTCCACGGTTTGGCTTTGCAGGCCGGACACGCCGATGCCGCCACCTGCCAGGATTGTCACGATTCCCACGAAATCGTGCCAGCGAACCTGACCGCCTCGCCCCTGCATCCGTCCCACCTCGCGGAAACCTGCGGCGCGTGTCACGACCAGGAAGTGAAGGACTGGACCGTGAGCGTGCACGGCAAGGCAATGGCCGCCGGCATGCGCGATGCCCCCACCTGCACGGATTGCCATTCCGAGCACAAGATTGAAGGGTTGAAGTACGCGACGCCGGAAATTTCGGCCGAAGTGTGCAGCCGCTGCCACGCCTCCGAGCGGCTCAACACCAAGTACAAACTGCCGGCCGACCGGGTGAAGACTTTCTTCGAAAGTTATCACGGCCTGGCCGCGCAATATGGCTCCACCGTCGCGGCCAACTGCGGCAGTTGCCACGGCTACCATAAAATCCTGCCCTCGACCGACCCGGATTCGACCATCAACCGGGCGCACCTCGTCCAGACCTGTGGCAAATGCCATCCGGGCGCCGACGAAAAGTTCGCCTCCGGCAAAGTCCACGTGGACCTGACGACCAACAAGGCCGGGGCCGAATTCTCGGACAAAATCAACTGGTGGGTGCGACGGATTTACCTGGTCCTGATTTTCGGGACCATCGGCGTGATGTTCGTTCACAACGCTTTATTGTTCGTGCGCAAGGTGGCCGCGCGCTATCGCGTGGCCGTGCGACCGGTGATGCGCATGAGCCGCGCGCAACGCTGGCAACATTTCGTGCTGGCCGCCAGCTTCATCGTCCTGGCCATCACCGGGTTTGCCCTGAAATTCCCCGATTCCTGGCTGGCGCGCGCGTTGGGTTCCAACGAACCGTTCCGGCGCTGGACGCATCGTATCGCCGGTGTCTTGCTCCTGCTGGTCGGGCTTTGGCATTTGATCTATCTGTTCAGCTCGAAGGAAGGCCGGCAGCTGATCAAGGACCTGTTCCCGGTAAAAAAGGACCTGGCCGACGTAGGGTGCCAGGTCCGTTACCTGCTTGGGTGGAGCGCGGAAAAGCCGAAGATCAGCCGGTTCGGTTACGCGGAAAAAATGGAATACTGGGCCGTCATCTGGGGAACGATAATCATGGGCGTGACCGGGTTGATCGTCTGGTTTAAAATTGACGTCACCCGGTTCCTGCCGCGCTGGATGGTGGACGTGGCGCTGACGATTCACTACTACGAAGCCATCCTCGCCTGCCTGGCGATCCTCGTGTGGCATTTCTATCACGTCATTTTTGACCCGGACGTTTACCCGGTCAACCCCGCTTGCTGGGACGGCCACGTCTCCGAAGAATGGCAGAAACACGAGCATCCGCTCGATCAAACCGGTCAATCGGGGAAATAGCGCACCTTAGCTGTTGTAGGATCGAGCCTCTGGCTTGACCGTTGAGCCCCAGCCACGACGCCACACAAGTTAGGACAATGCCTCCCAGCCGAGCTAACCGGATGGCGATAGGTCTGTGCCACGCCGCTTTCCCGTTCCTCCCAATTGCGGGCGCTATCCACGTTCGCTCGAGCAGCGGGGAGCGATGAGGCGTGACAATGATTAAAAACTTGCCCATCATGGTTGCACGGAATTCAGATAAAACCATGAGCAAGAAAATCGGAATTGTCACCGGCGGCGGCGATTGCCCCGGCCTGAATGCGGTCATTCGCGCGGTGGCCAAGGCGGCTGCCATGCGCGGCTGGGAAACCCTCGGCATCCTCGGCGGCTACGAAGGCCTGCTCGAACCGCGCCAGTTTCGGGAGCTGGATTACAACGCACTGGGCGGACTGCTGACCCGCGGCGGCACCATCCTCGGCACCGCCAACCGCGGCAAATTTTCCGCCAAGACCGGCCACGGCGAGGGCCGGCAGCTGCCCCGGGAATTGCTCGATGCCACCAAGGCCGGCATGGATGCCCTCGGCGTTTCGGCGCTGGTCTCCATCGGCGGCGACGGCTCGTTGAGCATCGCCCAGCAAATGCACGAGCATGGAATTCCCATCGTCGGCGTGCCCAAGACCATTGACAACGATCTCGGCGGAACGCTGATGACCTTCGGCTTCGATTCCGCCGTGGCGTGCGCCACGGATGCCTTGGACCGGTTGCACACCACGGCCGAGAGCCATAACCGCGTGATGGTCCTGGAAGTCATGGGCCGATACGCGGGCTGGATTGCGTTGTACGCCGGTGTGGCCGGCGGAGCGGATGTCGTTTTGATTCCGGAAATCCCTTTCACCTGGGACAGCGTCGTCGCCAAGATCCGGGAACGCGAGGGCAAGGGAAAAAAATTCACGCTCGTGGTGGTGGCCGAGGGCGCGCGGCTGAAAGACGGCGGCTACGTCACGTCCGGCGCTCAGGAAGCGAATCGCGAAGCGCGCCTGGGCGGCATCGGCGCGGTGATTTCGGAGGAGATCGGCAAACGCTCGGGCAAGGAAACGCGCTATTGCGTGCTCGGTCATCTCCAGCGCGGCGGGAGTCCGACGACGTTTGACCGCGTGCTCTGCTCGATGTTCGGCGCCGTGGCCGTGGAACTGATCGCCGCCGGCGATTTCGGCAAGATGGTGGCATGGGCCGGCCAGCAGGTCGGCGCCGTGCCCATTGCCGAAGCAGTCGGCCGCCTCAAGACCGTGCCGGTCGAAGGCAATCTGGCGCGGACCGCCCGCGCCCTCGGCATTTCCCTCGGCGATTGAACCCGGCGCAAACCCATTCTCTGCGTGCACCATCCAATCCACATGAAAACCAAACTCCGCCAAATTACTGTTGCCACACTTGCCGCGTTGCTTTGCTCGTGCGCGGCAACCGAACTCAAGTCCACCTGGAAAGCGCCGGATTACCGCGGCGGGCCGGTCGGCAAAATCGCCGTGTTGGAAGAGGATGACGGCGTCGGCTATCGCCCGATGTTCGAAGGACAATTCGTCCGACAACTCGAACAGCAGGGCCAGCCCGCCTTCAAAAGCCTGGATTTGTTGACCCTGTCGGAAATCCAGGCTGATAAGGAAGCTGCTGCGGATAAACTGCACGCGGCGGGCGCGGATTGCGTCCTGATCGTGCGGCTGGTTGAGCGGGTCAATCAATCCTCGCTGGCAGCCAGGAATAGCGGCTCGACGGTGACGAGTGATTCCGGCAAATTCGGCTGGCTTGAATATTCCACCACCTCAGCGTCCCGGGGCCGCATGGAGCACAGCCTGAAACTGCACGTTTACATTGAAACCAGCCTGTATCAGTTGGATTCCGGGAAAAAACTCTGGTCGGGCGTGACTAGGACGGTCTTGCACGAAGACACCGATCGGATGGCGGAGATCGAGCCGATGGTAGCCAAGGTGCTCGAGGCCATGCGGGCAGACGGGCTGATCCGATGATGCTTTCAGGAAGGTAATTGCGCCTGCCATGCTTTCGAAGCAACAGCTTGACCGGAACCAGCGGCTGGCCTTGCGCCTTGCGGGCATTGAATTGGTGGAGCGACACCGCGAACAGTCGGACCACCGCCACCGACGGCCCAAGAGCATTAACCAGTTCACCTCCATCGTAGGTGGGGTGGACTGGCAAGGGCTCAGTAAGGCCACTGGAAGGCATCGCCAACCCGCACTCCACCGCAATTATATCCTCTGACCTGACCGTGAACACGTTGTTCTACAACCATAGCATCGCCCGCAAGCTGCAAATTGGCGTGGGGTTTGCCGCCGGTCTGGTGTTGGGGTTGACGGTGTGGTTTAATTATCGCACCGCTCGTAATGAATTGGAGCAGCAGACCAACGCCAAGGCCATTTCCCAGATTCGCGCCACCGCGCGCCAGATGGACGACTTCATCGCACGCGTCGGCATGCTGCCGCACAGCACGGCCAGCCGCCAGCAGATGTTGGGGCGCGATCCTGACCCCGGAATGGTTCCCTTCATGGCCCAACTCCTCGCGCAGATGCCGACGAATGAAGCATACGGCCTGGCCATGGCGTTCGAGTACAAGGATTGGCGGGAGACCAACGCGATGCCGTGGGTGGATCGTAGAAGTTGGCCGAACCAAGTAAAACTGGATTACGATTATCACGACCCAAAGTGGGAGTGGTATACGGGTCCCAAAACCTCGCGGAGCTTTTATATTTCGGAGCCTTACTTCGACGAGGGCGGCTCTGAAATCACGATGGTCACTCTCTCGGTGCCCATGTTCGATACGGCTTCAAACTTCTTCGGCGTCGCCACGGTGGATCTGGCCCTTGACCGGCTCCGCGAGATGGTACGGACGGCCCGCCTGCGCGGGGCAGAAGAAAGCGGGCGCAGTGGCACCAACGAATTCGCCTATCTTGTCAGCCGCACGGGAAAAATCATCGTGCATCCGTACGAAGAGCTCATGCTGCGCAAAGGTTTTCCGGGCGCCGACGTGAAAACCCGGCCCGGCGGTGAAGCCGTTGCGGCGAAACCGGAGGGATTCACGGAAGCCACGATGGACGGCAATGCCCGGCGCGTTTACTGGTCAACGGCGCCGTTGACCGGCTGGAAAGTGATCCTCAATATCCGGGAGGATGCCATCCTTGCGCCCGTGCGCGAACTGACCATCCGATCTGCGCTCATCGGTGTCGCCGGATTGATGGGCGTGGTGGTGCTCGTGACCGCCATCGCACGGCGCCTCACCAACCCTTTGTTGAATCTGACACGCACCGCCGCTGCCATTGAACAGGGCAATTTCCGCGAAGAACTGCTGGGCCAGCTTCCGCAACGCCGCGACGAGTTGGGCGAACTGGCCAATAGTTTTCAAAGCATGGCGCGCCGGATCCAGGCACGGGAGCAAAGCCTCGCGGAATTGAATCAAAACCTTGAGCGAACGGTCGTCCAGCGCACCACGGAACTAACCGCCCGCGCGACCGAACTGGAAAAGTTGACACGCCAATCCCAGGAAAGAGTTGCGCTGGAAACGAGCCTTTCGGCGTTGAACACCGGCTTGCGTGGCAGTTTGACCGTCGCGCAAGTGTCCGAACGGGGGCTCGCCGGCGCAATCGAGTTTCTCGCAGCGCCGATGGGAGCGATATTTGTCACGCGGGCGGATGGTAATCTATACCGTCTCGCCGCGCACGCGTTTCCGGACAGCACCGATCTCCCCAAGTCGTTCGCCATCGGCAGCGGCATCGTGGGGCAGGCAGCGCAGTCGCGACGACCGATTATTACCCAACCGGATGCCGAAAAACTCCGCGTCCACTTTGGTTTTGGCGCAGTTGCTCCATCGCAGGTGGTTGCCTGTCCGCTCTTGGCCAATGATGTGACCGTCGGCGTCCTTGAACTTTGCCTGTTTCAGCCGCTGACGGAAACCCAGTCGCGCTGGCTGGAAAAAGCGTCCGAGACGGTCGCCAATGCCCTCCGCTTCGCTCTGGAAAGTGAAGAACGACAGCGGGCCGAGGAGCGCACGCGGCTCATCCTGGAATCCAGCGCCGAAGGCATTTTCGGCACGGATATCGAAGGGCGGATTACGTTTGTCAACCCCGCCGCCTGCCGGATGCTCGGGTTTACCGCCGAAGAATTGATTGGCAAGCCGTCTCACGCGACTTTTCATCATCACCGGCCCGACGGTTCTGACTATCCGAGGGAAGAATGCCCGATGTATGCCGCCTACAAGCACGGCAAGGCCAGCCGCATCGATGACGAGTTCCTCTGGCGCAAAGACGGGATCGGCTTGCCGGTCGAATATGGCGCTACACCGATTCTTAAGGACGCCGTGATTGTGGGTTCGGTGGTC
>DATJOW010000162.1:0-18236 GCA_035506715.1 Candidatus Acidiferrum sp.
CGCTGCCGTTTGTCATGTTGTTGCTGGATTACTGGCCGCTGAGGAGGATGGCGGAAGGCGGAAGGCAGAGTGCGGGAGTGGAAAACGGTTCCCGCCTTTCAACCTCCGAACCGCGCGCCATGAGCTGGTGGCGTCTGGCGCTGGAGAAAGGGCCGTTCTTTGTGCTCACGGCTGGCGCCTGCGTCGTGACCTATCTGGCACAATCTCAACGCGGCAGCGGTGCGGTTGTTTCACTGGAACATGTGTCGCTGCCTTACCGGCTGGGCAACGCCTTTGCCGCGTACGGCTGTTACCTGGGAAAAGCGATCTGGCCCGCTGATCTGGCCGTATTTTACCCCATGTCGGATAACATCGTGCGCGTGCGTATCACCGGCGTGATAACGGCCTTGGGACTGGCCGCCTGCTCGTGGCTTTTCTGGCAGCGCCGGCGGGCCCAACCTTACCTGCTGGCGGGCTGGCTGTGGTATCTGGGGACGCTGGTGCCGGTCATCGGTCTGGTTCAGGTGGGCAGCGCCGCCTTGGCAGATCGTTACACCTATTTTCCGCTCATTGGTCCGTTCATGGCCCTGGCATTTGGTGTCCGGGACCTGGTCCGCCGTTTCCAAGTGTCCGCCATTGCGGTGACAACCGCGGCCGCCCTGGTGCTCGCCGCCTGTCTGGCGCTCACGGCCCGGCAGTTACGCTACTGGCGGGACAGCGAATCGCTTTTCGCCCACGCGGTGGCCGTGACCACGAACAATGCCTACGCCTTGAACAATCTCGGAGTGGCGCTGGAACAGGCCGGCCGGCCCGAGGCCGCGCTCGAGCGGTATCAGGCCGCGGTGCGAATTGCCCCGGAATTTGTTCTGGCGCAGTACAACCTGGGCAATCTGCTCGGCAAGCTGGGGCGGCGGGAACCAGCCCGGGCCGAACTGCGCCGGGCGGTGCTGCTGGACCCGACGCAGCCGTACATTCACAACACCCTCGGGGACGTGCTGGTCCAGCTCGGGCAGTTTGGCGAAGCGTTGGACGAATACACCGAGGCGGAACGGCTCGACCCGCATTATGCCTGGGCGCCCTTCAACATCGGCAATGTGTATCTCAAGCAGGGCCGCGATGCCGCGGCGATCGATGAGTTCCGCAAGGCATTGCGGCTCGACCCGGAGAATTATCAAATCCTCGCCTCCGTCGCCCACGTGCTGGCGGCCAGCGAAAATCCCCAGGTCCGCGATGGCCGAACCGCGCTGGCCCTTGCCCTCAAGGCTGACGCCCTGACCGGCAGCAACCAGCCGTTCGTGCTGGATGTGCTGGCCATGGCCTGCGCGGAAGCCGGCCGATTCGACGAGGCGCAACAAGCGGTCCAGCGGGCCTTGGACCTGGCCGCTGCCGCCAAAATGAAAAAGCTCGAACCGCTCCAGCAGCGGCTCAAGCTTTACCAAAATCATCAACCGTGGCGGGAATCGTTTCGGGCGACCAACGCGCCGATTCAGAATGCACCGCTGCCTTGATTCGGCAAGGTCTGCACGGCTTCAGCCTCGCGCCTTGCTTTTTTGAATTCCTTTTCAAAATTTCCCGCTTGGTTAACTTCATCTCGTGCCGATTTTTCTGGAATGTCGACGTTGCACCGCCTGCTGCCGCTGGCCGGGGCAGGTGCGCTTGTCGGACGCGGAAATCACCCGACTGGCAGAGTTCCAAGGGGTCAGCGAGCACGATTTCATTCAGCAATTCACCAGGCTGCGCCAGGACCGGCTGGGATTGGCCCTCCAGGAGAAACCCGACGGCGCCTGCATTTTTCTGGAAGGCAACGACTGCGCCGTTCAGCCCGTCAAACCGCGGCAGTGCCGCGAGTTTCCGAACCTGTGGAATTTCCCCGGCTTCGAAAAAATCTGCCATGCCCTCCCTCGCGAAGTTACCGAGGACGAATATCAACGCCGCATCGCGCGCGTAAAGCTGAATGGAAACCACGGATGAAGACTCTTGAATAAGGATTGTGGAAGCCGCAAGTTGCGCGAAGTTGCAACAACCTAATTTGTGAGAATCCGCGTAATTCGCGTCAGAGCCTTTTATCCGCTTGCACCCCTTTTTCCATCCGGGCTTGAATTTTATCCCAAATTCACCGGGTCAATATCCACCGCCAGCGCCACGTCTTCCGGCAGGGTGAGCGTTCCAATCACCTTGGCCAGCGCCTGGCTCAATTTGCGCATCGCGCGCGTCCGCAGCATGATCTGGTAACGGTAGTAACTCTCCGCCCGCAACAACGGCGCCGGCGCCGGGCCGGAAAAAATTAAATCCTTGAACTCGCCCTGGACCTTCTCGAGTTCTCGTTTCAAATGTTCGGCGCTGAACTTCACCTTGTCCTCGTTCCGGCCCTTCAGCGTCAGCAATGCCACGCGGCTGACCGGCGGATATTTCAACTGGCCCCGGAATTCCATTTCCTGTTCATAAAACCCGATGAAATCGTGGCGCCGCGCGTATTGGATGGCCGGATGGAACGGGCTGAACGCCTGCACGAACACTTCGCCCTCGATGTCGCCGCGCCCGGCCCGGCCCGCCACCTGTGTGAGGAGTTGGAATGTGCGTTCACCGGCGCGAAAATCCGGCTGATGCAGCGCGAGGTCGGCGTAAATGATGCCCACGAGCGTCACGTTCGGGAAATGCAGTCCCTTGGCGATCATCTGCGTGCCGACCAGGATGTCCGTCTTGCCGGCGCGAAAATCCCCGAGCGTTTTTCGGTAATCGTCCTTGCGCTTCATCGTGTCGGCATCCATCCGCCGGATGCGTGCCTGGGGAAACAGTTTGGCCAGCGTGTCCTCGACCTTTTGCGTGCCGAGGCCGGCGTACCGAATGGCCGGGTTTTTGCATTTTTGATTCGGGCAGACGGCCGGCACCGCATCCGCGAACCCGCAGATGTGGCAGCGCAACTTTTGTTCCGGCCGGTGGTAGGTGAGCGCGAGGCTGCAATTCGGGCATTCGGCGACGAAGCCGCACTTGGGGCATTGCAGTGCAGTGGCATAGCCGCGCCGGTTCAGAAACAGAATTGTCTGTTCGCCCTTTTCCAGCCGCTGCGCGATGGCTTCCCGCAGTTGCGGCGAGAAAATCGGCGGCCCCTTTTCCTTGTAGGCGGCCTGGCGCAGGTCCACGACGCGGACGCGCGGCATTTTCTGGTCGTCCACGCGCTCCGGCAGTTCCAACAGCGTGTATTTGCCCGTTCTGCAGTTGTGATAACTCTCGAGTGACGGCGTGGCCGAGCCCAGCACGACCACGGCGTTTTCCATTTGCCCCCGCATGATGGCCACATCGCGGGCGTGATAGCGCGGAGACTCCTCCTGCTTGTAGGTGTGCTCGTGCTCCTCATCCACAATGATCAGGCCGAGCGGTTCGACGGGCGCAAAAATGGCCGAGCGGGCGCCGATGACGATGCGGGCGCGGCCTTGGCGGATTTTGTGCCACTCATCATGGCGTTCGCCGGCCGACAGGTGCGAATGGAGCACGGCGACGAGCGTCTGTAACTTGCCGGTGCTGAACCGCGCCTTGAAACGCTCGACCGTTTGCGGCGTGAGGGAGATTTCCGGCACGAGCACGATGGCGCCTTGGCCCCGCACGAGCGCATGGGCAATGGCCTGGAGATAGACCTCCGTCTTGCCGGAACCGGTGACGCCGTGAAGCAGAAAAGTCGAGGACGGTTCGACGCCCTCCCTTGGTTGTCGTGTAGCACCCGCGTCTCGCGGGTCATGTTCGGCGTCCCGCCGAACATTTTCAACCGCATCCGACACGCCCGGCGTCCAAATGTACTGATATTCCTCCATCGGCCCGACCAGGCCAATCGTTCGCGGATTGTCCCAAATGTAATCCCAGGTCTTGTGCAGGTCGGCCTCCGAACGAATCAAGCGGTCAAATGATTCATCCGTCCAAACCGGCCCGGAGCGCTTCATCGCCTTGTTCACTTCATGGGCAGAGAACGATTTGATGCTGTGCAGAATTTCCGGAAGCGAATGAACTCCTTCCTTCCCGGCTTCCTGAAGTGGTAAAGGCTGAATCAGCAGGTGAACATGATCCGGCATCACGCACGCGGCGTAGCACTTGATTTTGTTGCCATGCCAGTGATGGCAGGCGGCCAGCACCCGGGCGCGAGCTTCGGGGGAAAGGACCAGTTTGTTATGCGTATGCCAGGTAACGTGGTAAGTGAAACCGGGAATTTCAAAGTGAGGCAGATTTCGATTGCGCACGGCGGCTTCAGACACCAGACGGACGCGCGGGATCGGATGCCAGGCGGGCGCGACGCCCGCCTCCACCCGCGGGACACGGGTGCTACACACAGCATTCATTGTCGCTATGATTTTGGCCAATACCCTTGCTTGTGCGTCATTCAACGGCAGCGGCTGCGACGGCAGGATGTGCTCGCGGGCGTAGGGATCCCGCTCGGAAATCTGCGGGGTGATTTCCACCAGCCCGCGGTCTTCCAGCTTGCGCACGGTGGCGGCGGTGGTTTCCGCCAGCTCCACCAGCTCCGCCAGCGGCAGTTCGCGACGCTCTTCGACGAGGTTCCAGACGTCCTGCTGCCGTTTGGGCAGTTTGGGGAATTCGCCGCCCACCGGCAGCGCGCGGACGAACAGCTGTTTCTTCCAGCCCTCCTCCTTTTTGCGCACGGCTTCGGGCAGGACGGATTTCAACGCGATCTCCGGCGCACAGCAGTAGTAATCGGCGATCCAGCGCGCCAGCTTCAGCACCTTCGGGGTCACCAGCGTCTGGGCGCCGATGACTTTGAGGATTGGCTTGAGATTGGCGTGGGCGGATTCCTCGGCCAGCGCGGTGACCACACCCATCACTTGGCGCGGGCCGAACGGGACCTGCACCCGGCTGCCAACGTCGATCCGTCCCGTCAGGCCGGGCGGAATCAGATAATCGAACTCCTTGCGAAGGGCGATTTCAAGGCTGACGCGGGCAATCATGGCGCAACATTTACAATTTACGATTTACGATTGATGATTGTCCGGCAGCAGCAACACAACCGGAATTAAATCGTAAATCGCAGATCATAAAACATAACTACTTTCAATCCCGCGTGATGGCGCGCAGTTCGGCTTCCAGTTGCTGGCGCAGTTCCTCGCGCTCGGCGTCGGTGGCTTCCGCCGGCACGCGCATGACCCGTCCCACAACGACCTCACAGCGCGCAAAGGGCAATGGAATTTGAAACCGGTCCCAGCTTTTCACGCGGACTTTCCAATTCAGATTGAATGCCACCGGCACCACCGGCAGACCGGTCACTTGCGCCAGCGACGTCACCCCCTCCTGAATCTGGTAGCACGGGCCCCGCGGTCCGTCCGGCGTGAGGGTCAGGTCGTAGCCGCGCTCGGCCCAGGTGGTGAGTTCGAGCAGCGCTTGCGGGCCGCGCCGGCTGCTGGACCCGCGCACCGGCTGCACGCCGAACCATTCCAGAATGTCAACGAGGAAGGCCCCATCCCGGCTGGCGCTGATCAAGGCCGCCATACCTCGGCCGGAGGTGTGCGGTTTGCGGAGGCCCTCATAAACCTTGATGCAGGACGCGAGCCGGTTGTGCCAGAAGCAAAAAATTGCCGGCCCGGGGGCGTTGGGCGCAAAAAATTCCGAGGGGTGGCGCATACGACATCGCATCGTGACCATGAACACGCGCGACAAAACGAACAAGGCAAGCGCGCCAAACCGTTGATACCATTTGGCCGAATGCGGCACGATCACGCCGGATTTTCTCTTCTTGCCCGGCGGACTCCGTTTGGCATGCTTGGAGCTCACTTCAGCCATCACGCTCCTTTTTTCAGGCAGGCGCGCACGAGGTCTTCCACCGTGGCCTTCCCGCCCAGCCCGGTTTGGGCCGTGCGGATCGCGTCGTGCGCCTCGACCTGTTTGAAGCCAAGCGCCACCAGCGCGAGCACGGCGTCATTGATCTTCTGCTCGTCCGGCGACAGCGCGCGCTGGGCGCTCGCCGCCTCCCAGATGCCCGCGGCGCCGATTTTGTCGCGCAATTCAACGACGATGCGCTCGGCGGTTTTTTTGCCCACGCCGGAGATTTGCGACAGCGCCTTCACATCGCCGCCGGCCACCGCGCCGCGAAACGCGGTCACGCTGATGCCGCTCAGGATGTTCAGCGCAATTTTCGGCCCGATGCCCGAAACGGTGTTGACGAGCAGCCGGAACAAATCGCGCTCCGCCGCCGTCATGAAACCGTAAAGCGTGTGGGCATCCTCGCGGACGACGAGCTGGGTGAGCAATTTCACCGGATTTCCAGGTTGCGGCAGCTTGTCGAACGAGGACAGCGGAATGAGCACGTCGTAGCCGACGCCGTTGACGTCCACGACCACCTGCGTGGGCAGCGCCTCGACGAGTTTGCCGTGGAGAAATGTAATCATGGTTAACAACAGGCGATGCCGCCGATGCCGCCACCACTTTCATGCGGGCCAACATCGTCCAGTTGGTGTTTAAACTGGTTCATCCGCTTGTCTTCCGCCTCCATTTGCTTTCTCAACTCAGCAATCTGTTCGTCGGAGAGAAGCAATTCCGGAGGCAGCGGTTTTTCGCACACGCCGCAAACCTTGTTTTTGCGGCTGTAAATCGGCGAATGACAAAATGGACAACGAAATTCCATCGGTTCAAATTCGCTTCGGTGGCGTGAGATTGTACCGGCCGTTCTCCTGCGCATGGGCCAGCGCCAGGGCCAGGGCATCGGCCGCGTCCGGCGCCGGCGGCTTCGGCAGATTCAGCAGCCGCTGGACCATCCGGGCAACGGCGGACTTTTGGGCCGCGCCGTACCCGACCACGGCCTGTTTCACTTTGCGTGGGGCGATTTCAAAGATGTCCAGGCCGGCCTCGGCAACGGCCGCCAGCGCCGCGCCGCGCGCTTCGCCCATCACGATGGCTGTCTGCAGGTTTTGAGCATAGAACAAGCCTTCCACGACGCAGACCGTGGGTTGGTGCGTGCGCACCACCTCGCGGATGGCTTGGGAGATTTGGGCCAGGCAGCGGGAATGCGGCCAGGTGGCGGGACAGGCAATGGTGCCATGCGCCAACGCGACCGGGTGCGGTTTGGCCAGGCGAACTATGCCGAAACCGGTGCCGCGCAGCGAGGGGTCCACCCCGAGAATGATGCGCTGGGCGCCGGGGCCCGGCCGCAGCGCCGAAGCGAAAACCGGCGCCGCCGTGCGCGGAGTGGCGCCGCCGAGGCGTTCCTGCATCCGTTCAAATTGCCGACGCGTGATGCCCACAGAAGGATTTTGCCAGCGTCGGCAGGGTTGCAAAAGCAAAAACGCCGCGACGATCAATGGCGCCGCGGCGTTTGCGAACCAACAACCCGGCGTCAACGCCTCGGACCTAAAGCGGGTCCATTGCCAAACCCGTTAACGCCCCCAAAGCCGGAATTGTTTGGCGTCTGATTTTGCCCGGACAAATTGGGCGCCGCCGGTTGACTGTGTTGTGCGGGGGCCGGTGACGTCACCGGGGCGCTGCGGTAAGCCGCCCCACCCCCACCGGGTTGATTCGGACCGGCTGCGGGCGCGACCGACTGGGCACCGGCATTATAAGTGGCGTTGTGCCCTGGTCGGTTGGGCGAAAATTGTTCCCGTTGACGGGGAGTGTAAATCCGGTTGTCGTAATTCGGCGCTGGAGCCGGATTATAACCGGCCGCCGGCCAGGACGGTTGCGCCGGGACACGAATCGGGCCGTCTGGCCGCTGCCCCTGGCTCGGAACCACCGGAGCCGGCGACGGCTGCATGGGGCGTGCCGGTGTCGCTGGCTGGTTGTCATTGGGATGCAATGGACGACCGTGAACGGTGTTGCCATCCTGCGGACCGCGGGTCGTGACCACCGGGATCGGTGGCTGGTGGATCGTCCGCACGGGCGGCGTGGGGTGGTTGTCGTTCGGCTGCGGCGGACGAGGTTGCGGGTGGGACCCGGGCTGCGGCGGACTGAGGATCAGGCTGCCACCGTCGCGGCTGAGCTGATCGCCCCGTGCGCCGTACACCCCCCAGGTGTTGGCGGTCCCGATGGCGACCGGGCGAAGGGGAGTGTGGGTCACGTCGGTGATGCGTTCCGGATCGATACCCCGGTTGACGAAACGATGGTCCTGATCGCGGAAGTTGAAGTTGTTGATGACCGTCGTTTGGCCGAAAATTTGCGTGGCTTGGGCCGGGGCGACACAATAGCGGCGCGGATAAGGATCGCAGAAATAGCGGGTGGGAACGAAGGTAAAACAGTCCGCCCCCAGACCCCAGTTGAAACCAATGCTGACGCCGCCACCGCGATAGAAAAAGCCGATACCGGCTTGATAGGTTGAGAATGGCGGCAGAGGCGCCCAGCCGCAGTATCCACTCGCATACCGCCAGGTGACCCACGAGGGACCCCAGACGGTGTCCGGCGTCCAACACCAACCCCAGTGCGGATGCTGGAACCAGCGGCCGTAGTGGAAGGGAGCCCAGCCCCAGGTGTAATCCGAATACCAATACCAGCCGCAGTCGGTGTAAATCCAGCGTCCATGGTCGCAATAGGGCCGCCAGCCGGGGTTGTACACGCAGACGGTGGGCCGCCAGCACTGGCCGTAACCGTTCACGTACACCCAACTGCCATAGGGCGCCAGCGTGTCGTAAAAATAGGTGGTGGTGACTTCAGTGGTTGGCGGGGGCGGTGGTTCCGTCGGGGGCGGCGGCGGCTCCGGCGGGGGATTGGTGTCGGTTTCAGGCGCGGGCGGCGGATTGGCGGCCGCAATTTGCTGCTGCAACTGCTGGTCGCGTTGCATCATGGCGTTGATGACGTCACTTGGCAGCCCGATGTCCCGCAAATAAATGATTTTGTCCGAATCGAGATTGAACGTGCCGCTCGAATTGCGGACAAAGGTCAGGATGATGCTGTCATCCACCCCGGCTTGGGAAAGTCGGACGACCTGAGCGAGCGGGCTGGTCGGAAAAATGTACGGCGGCAACACGCTGGCGGTTGCTGTCGTGTCCGGGGCGGCCGGGCCCGGATCAATGGCCGGTGGCGCAGGGGGCGGAGCCGGCGGAATCGGATCGGGTGCGCCGGCCGCCATTTCCGCCGGAGCGGCTTCGGCCGGCAAGGCCGTCTGGCTCTGGGCGGTGGCGGATGCATTGGTGGATGGCGGCGCCGGGTTGGCGGGAGCTTGCGGCGTGCAACTGGCCAGGACGGGAAGCAGCAGAACCGAGGCGCCGAAGGTGCATTTTCCAAGAAAAGTGGTCTTCATAACATCGGGCATGGCTCTTTCAGCCACTGCCCAGTATAACACAGTTACGAGGCAATAGTTGTGAAAAAAGTTCCGCCCGGCAGCGGTCCCCAATGGTACCCCCACCCGGAATTGAACTGGGATCAACGGTTTAGGAAACCGCTGCTCTATCCATTTGAGCTATGGGGGCAAACCAACGCCGGCAAAATACCCCCGCCACGGCGAATGGCAAGCGCAACGCCGGTGGAAAAGACCGTTGGCCGGCCAGAAAATCACGCTTTTGCCGGCCGGAGCTTTGGCCTAACCTGCCGCCATGCTCACGCCTGCCGACCTGTTTGACCTGAACCAGACCGGACATGCCGCCATTTTCGACGGCTGCCCGTACGCCTGGGAGGCGCTCAAGAAGATTGAAAGTTATCTCGCCGCGAACCTCCAGCCGGCGCTGAACAACCGGTGCGAAGGCCGCGCCTTCATCGGCGAAAAGGTGTTCATCGGCGAAGGGACGGTGGTCGAGGACGGCGTGATGATTAAGGGCCCGGCCATCATCGGCCGGAACTGCCAGATCCGCCACAATGCCTACCTCCGCGAAAATGTCATCATCGGCAACGACTGCGTGGTGGGCAACTCCACCGAAATCAAGAACTCGCTGCTGTTCAATCGCGCGGTCGCGCCGCACTACAATTACATCGGCGACTCGATCCTCGGCCACCAGGCGCACCTGGGCGCGGGCGTGAAGATTTCCAACTTCAAAATGTTTCCCGGCAACATCGAGGTGGAAGTGGAGGGCCGGCCATTCGACACCGGCCTGCGCAAGTTCGGCGCGTTGCTCGGCGACGGCGCGGAGGTCGGCTGCAACGCGGTGCTGAACCCGGGCAGCATCCTCGGCCGCGGCGCGGTGGTTTACCCGAACGTCTTCTGGCGCGGCATCCTGCCCGCGAACATGATCGCCAAAAACAAGGCGGGCATTGATGTGGTCGTCAAACGGCCGAGGGAAAGCTAGTAAACCGCCAAGGCGCCAATCTTTGCGTCTTTGCGCTAAATCGATTTGCAGGTTTTCTGGACGGTTTCTTCCACTGATTCATCCGGCTTTAATTCAATCCACTTAATATTTTTCTGGGCGCGGAACCAGGTGAGCTGGCGCTTGGCGAATTGCCGCGTGCGGATTTTCACCAGCCCGATGGTTTCCGCCAGCGACCGTTCGCCGCGCAGATGCTCCACCACCTGCCGGTAGCCGATGGCTTGCATCGCGGTCTTGTTTTGTTCCAGGCCACGTTTGAGCAATTCGCGCACTTCCACCACCAGGCCGCGTGCAAACATCGCGTCCGCCCGGGCATCAATCCGCCGACGCAAATCGTCGGTTGCGCGTGTCAGACAGAAAAATTTCGAGTTTTGGCTTCTGACTTCCGACTTCTGACTTCTGACTTCTGAAAACGGTTTTCCCGTCAGCCGGATGACCTCCACCGCGCGGACGATGCGGCGCGGGTTTTTCTTGTCGATTTTCTCAAACGTCACCGGATCGTGTTCGCGGAGCTCTGCCAGCAACTGCTCCAGCGGCGCCGCTTCCAGTTCGGCACGGAGCTTCGGATCGGCAGCCGGCGCCTCTCCGAGCCCTTCCAGAAATGCCTGGAAATAGAGTCCGGTGCCGCCGCAAAGAATCGGCACGTGGCCACGTGACTGGATTTCCGCCACGGCGCGGTGCGCGAGGCGGGTGAATTGGGCGGCGTCGAACGATTCGGTCAGGTCAAGAATGTCAATCAAGTGATGCGGCACCCGGGCGCGGTCGGCGGCCGACGGCTTGGCGGTGCCGATGTCGAGTCCCCGATACACCTGCATGGAATCGGCGGAAATGATTTCACCGCCGAGCTGTTCGGCGAGACCCAGGGCGATTTCCGATTTGCCGACGGCCGTCGGGCCGGCGATCAGAAGAGGGCGAAGATGGAAGACGGAAGATGGAGGATGGGAATCGGGTTTGGTGGCCATCGTCGGTCCTCCATCTTGCGTCATCGTTTTGATCCGGACCGGCGCGAGCGAATCGCTGCCAGCGCCAGGCCGACGACGAAAATCGGGAGGCTGACGAGTTGGGCGGACGTGAGGCCGTGGTGGATGTGGTCCGGCGGATAATCCCCCCGGTAAAACTCCACGGTGAACCGCAGCAGGCCGTAGCCGACGAGATACCAGGCGAACACCTGGCCGTCGAATTTCTTGTGCCGGAACAGCCAGGCCAGCCCGAGGTAAAGCAGGAAATTCAGCGCCGCGTCATAAAGCTCCGTGGGATGCACCGGCAGCGAGGGGTCCGTCCGGCCCACCAGGCCCGCCTGGAAATGCTGCTGCCAGGCGGCGGACTGGTTGGGAAAGCGGATAGCCCAGGGCAGGTGGCACTCGCGGCCGTAGCAACAGCCGTTCAGCAGGCAGCCGATGCGGCCAAACGCGTTGCCCAGCGCGATGCTCGGCGCCAGGATGTCGGCGATTTTCCACCCCCGCAATTTGTTCCAGCGAATGTAGATGAAATAGGCAATGGCCCCGCCAATGACACAGCCGTAATAGACCAGGCCGCCGTGCTGGATCATGAAGATTTCCGAAAGCGGCTGATGGGCGAATTCGCTCCAATACGTGGTCACATAAACGGTCCGGGCGCCGATCATCCCCAGAATCATGATCCAAAACACCAGGTCGGCGATGCGTTCGCCCGGGATGTTCTCCCGGCGCGCGCGCCGCGTGGCCGTCCAGAGTCCAATCAGGAAGGCCAGGGCAATCATCACGCCATACCAATGGACTCCGAATGAACCGAGCTGAAATGCAATCGGATGCACGGTGACAGGTTAAAGCGCGGCGCCGGAAATGGGAATTGAAAATCGCCGGCGTCAGTTGGGATTGGTGGCGACGAGCGGATGGGGGTGCCGCGTCATCGCTGACGGCATGGGAGGCGGCGGCGGCAAAAATTCCGGCGGCATGGGCGGCCATTCAGGAACGTGGGAGACCAGGTCACGCCAGGTCTGGCGTTCCTTGGGCGACAGTTGCGACCAGCGTTGGGCGTTCTTCAAAAAATCCTGCTTTTCCGCGGCGCTCATGCCGGCGAATTCCGCAAAGCCGCGGATACACTGCCGGCGCTGTTGGGGAGACAATTGACTGAAGGTTTGCAGGGTCTGCTCCATCTGCTGCCGCTCGGTGTCGGACAGCATGTTGAGCGTTTTCGCCTTTTCCGCCGGGGTCAGTTCAAAAAACTGGTTGAACTGGGCGGCCATTTTCTGGCGTTGGGCCTGGGAAAGGGCGTTGCCGCCCACTTTCTCGGCGCCCGGCGGCAACGGCGGCGGGACCGGTGCGTTGGCCGGGTCCACGTGGCTGAAATAGCGCAAGGCGCGTTCGCTCTCGAAGAATTCCTGCTGCACGGCCGGCGGCAGCGTATCCCATTGCTTCAACCGGCTTTGGACCAGGGGCCGCAAATCGGCCGGCACGGTCGCCAGCCGCGCGGCGCGGTTGGTCGGGGACTCGTGCAAGAGGCTGAGCACATACCAGCGCAGGTCGGTGGCGCGCAGCCGCAACTCGCGTTCATTCGCGTCGAGTGCCGCGTACTCGCGCACCTTGGCGAGGATGCGGGCGCGGGTGGCCGGCGGACGGTTGGTCAGAAAATTGGCGCGTTCGGCGGGGTTCATCGCCAGCAATTCCCGGAATATGTCCACCGGCGATTTTGGCTGGGGCAAGGGCGGCAACGGCGGTGCGTTGGGCGGCGCGGATAACAACGGCACGACCGCAGGTCCGGGGACGGGTTCCGCCGCAAGCGAAAAGAAGGAAAACGGACCGGCCACGACCCCGGCTACGAGCCAGCCGCACGCCTGCCGCAAAGGGATCATTGCATCAGGGCCAGCAATTCATCATCCGCATGCTGCGGCCGGCTCATGCGGCGGATGGCGTCAATATTCTCCAGCGCTTCCGGGCTGGGCACGGGCTGGCCGCCCGTCGCCAGGGCCACGCTTTTGACGAGGGCGATGCGCTGGCTGCGAACGGCGTGTTGATGCAAGACCAACAACCCCACCACTACCGCCGCGGTCGCCACCGCCACCCGCGGCACGAGCACCGGCCAGTTCCAGTTCCACCAGCTCGCGGTGCGCGGGCGCACTTCTTCACGCTCGACCGCCTGCATCACGCGGGCGGTAAAATTCGTCGGCACCGGCGCCGCCGGCAGCTGGTCCAGCGCCGCAGTCAGGGCGGATTCCATCTCCCAATCCGTGCGGGCCGCCGGATCGGCAGCCAGCCGGGCGCGAAGTTCCGCCTGCTCGGTTTCCGTGAGTTTCCGCCGCCAGCTCAATTCGCGCGGCCAGGAGGCTGATCCGTCTTTTTTCATAATCTTACCCCTGATTAAAAACCGGGGGCCGGACAAAGTTGCTCAAAAAATCGAACCGCCCGGCTGTTCAAACCCGAAGGAATATGCTAATAGCAAAGCAGCGCCAGGGCGCTCGAACACATGGCTACCATTGCCACCAACGCCAATCCCGGGGTTTCGGCCCGGTCGGGGAAACCGACGAGCCGGTGCCGCTTCCTCGATGCCTGCGGCTGCCGCGCCGTGGACCGCCCGCCCGTCTGGCTGATGCGCCAGGCCGGCCGCGCGCTTCCCGAGTACCGCGCGCTCAAGCAGAAATATTCGTTTCTGGAACTGGTGCAGACACCCGATTTGGCCGCCGAGGTGACCCTCCAGCCCGTCCGCCGGTTTGGCTTCGACGCCGCGATTTTGTTCAGCGACATTCTGGTCATCCCCGAGGCCCTGGGTCAGCCCTATCGGTTTCGGGAAACCGGCGGCGTGGTCATGGACTTCGCCGTGCGCCGTCCGGACGATGTTGACCGCCTGTCCGTCGAGCGCGTGACCGAACGGCTGGCTTACGTGGACCAGGCGCTGCGCCGGCTCCGGAAGGAACTCGGCGACCAGACCGCGCTGATCGGCTTTGCCGGGTCGCCCTGGACGCTGGCGACGTTCATGATGGAAGGCGGCAGCGCTGAAAAATACAGTCACGCCCTGAAACTGTTCCGTGAGGACCGCAAGACCTTTTACGCGCTAGCCGAGAAACTCACCGCCGCCGTCACCGCCTACCTGCAAATGCAATTGGCCGCGGGCGTGGACGCGCTTCAGATTTTTGACAGCCATGGGGGCCTGCTGGCGCCCACGGAATTCAAGGAGGCATCCGGCCGCTGGATGAAGGAAATCATTTCCGCGCTCACACCCCCAGCCTCCGGTCCCAAGCCACCCGTCATCGTCTTTTCCCTCGGCACCCACGGAAACTGGGACGATTTATTGGCAACGGGGGCAAGCGTGCTGGGCATCGACTGGCAATTCCCGCTGGCCCACGCGCGCCGGCTGCTGCCCACGGAAATCGCCTTGCAGGGCAACCTCCCGCCGGCGCTGCTCCGCGACGCCACCCCGGAAGTCGTCACTCGGGAAACACGCGCCGTTCTGGAGGTTATGCGAGGGCGCCCCGGCCATATCTTCAACCTCGGCCACGGGCTGCCGCCGGAGGCCAAACTGGAAAACATCGCCGCCCTGATCGAGACGGTGCGCAATTTCAAATGAAGACGTTATCGGTGGATCTCCAGCTGGTGGAAAAGTACAACGTGGCCGGGCCGCGTTACACCAGCTACCCGCCGGCAACGAAATTCACCGACACCATCGCGTGGCCGCAGCTGGCCGAAAAAATCACTGCGAACAACCAGACCAACCGGGACCTTTCGATCTACTTCCACATCCCATTCTGCGAAACGCTGTGCTGGTTTTGCGGCTGCACCACCGTCATCACGCTCAATCACGACAAGGGCCGCGCCTACGTGGAATACCTGGGCCGCGAGGTGGCCAGGATGGCGCCGCTGCTGAACCCGCAGCGCAAGGCGGTCCAGCTCCACTTCGGTGGCGGTTCGCCGACGTTTTTGCAGCCTGACGAAATCCGCCGGCTGGGCGACATCATCCACAAACATTTCACGTTTGCGCCGGACATCGAGGCCAGCGTGGAAGTGGACCCGCGCCGGCTCACGCGCGACCACATGGCCGCGCTGCGCGAGATCGGGTTCAACCGCGCCTCGATGGGCGTGCAGGATTTCAATCCCCAGGTCCAGGAGGCCGTCCATCGCATCCAGCCGCGCGAAATGACGCAGCAGGCGATGGACTGGATGCGCGAATTGGGCTACGGCTCCATCAACCTCGACCTCATCTACGGCCTGCCGTTCCAGACCCCGGCGTCGTTCAACGAAACGCTCGATACCGTGCTGGAAATGAAGCCCGACCGGCTGGCGGTGTTCAGCTACGCGCACGTGCCGTGGGTGAAACCGTCGCAGAAAATCCTGGAACAAAAAATCCTGCCCGCGCCTGAAACCAAATTGCAGGTGCTCAAGCTCGTCATCGAAAAGCTCACGACAGATGACCAATACGTGTACATCGGCATGGACCATTTCGCGAAGCCGGCGGACGAGCTGGCCGTCGCCCAGCGCGAGAAAAAGCTGCAACGGAATTTCCAGGGTTACAGCACGCGCGCCGGCTCGGACATCTACGCGTTCGGCATGTCGAGCATCTCGCAGATTCCCGACGCCTACTGGCAAAACGAAAAGGAACTGCCGAGATGGCAGGAAGCTGTGGACGCCGGCAAGGTGCCGCTGCACCGCGCGTATTTCGTGACCGACGAGGACAAAATCCGGCGCGAAACCATCATGCGCGTGATGTGCGACCTCTCGCTGGACTACGCCGCGATGTCGCAAAAGCTGGGCCTCAACTTCATGCAACATTTCGAGAAAGAACTGGCCGCGTTGGCGCCGTTCGAGGCCGATGGACTGGTGAAACGTTCGGCCACCGGCTTGGAGGTCACCGATACCGGCCGCCTGTTCATCCGCAACATTGCCATGTGCTTTGACAATACGTTGGTACCCGTCGGCGAACGGAAACATTCGAGGACGATTTGAGGAAAACACTCCAATTTGCGTCCCAGTGAGGTAATGCACAACACAGTTGATCCCAAAACTGTTGACCAGATTGCTTCGTTTGTAGAGGCCTGTTCTGAGTTACAGCGAGAGCCATTTTATGGAAAGGATGAAAGCCTGAGTTTTCGAGGTTCTGGAGATCGCTGGACGTTTTCATTTGGTGACCGTTTCCATTTTCGGTCTGCACTTATTTCTTTCAGGAGGTTATGGATGCGAACCGAACCGTCAAATTGGGAACAAATCGTAAAAATCTTAAAAAACCCCGATTTGCCAAGAGAGATAATCTTGTCGACTGAATACCACGAAAGAAACATCCATGCAGCAATCAGTCGCGACAGACACCTTTTGAATTTTAATATGCCGGGTGAAAGGATAGTAGATTTGTGGCTCAACACTGTGTTTGCACACGGTGGATTGGAAGGGAAAAATAAGCGAAGTGATTTCGAAGCTACCGTAGATCAATATGGCCACGCAGCCTTTGAGTTTTGTTTTCGTTCGCTTGTTCGCGAAGTCGGCCGCGAATTTTTAAACCTCAACAATTTGGCAGCCAAACCAGCTTTGGAGTTTTATGCTCAAAAGCTGAACTTGTATCCCTCCTTCCGAATTGGAGCGGCATTTGGAGCAAAGCGGAAGGAAAGAACAAAAGAGGGGCATCTTATCATCAGAGAAGGATCGTCTGAATTCTTCTCTGAGGAAATCTTTGAAGAACGATTTAACCGAATTTTGTTACGATACGAAAACAAAGAGATCAAGTTTGTGTTTGAGCATCTTGATGCAAGGACAAATGAATTGTTGCGTGCCACACTTAAAGGAGGAAGCTTGGCTGACTTGCTGGCTGCTCTCGATGGGCGACTGGAAACAAAATCGCTTACGCTCGGTGAATTTAAACCTGTTCAAGGCATGCGCGCTTCATGGGCTATTGATCAATCTCGAATAGATGTTTTCGAGGATTGTGTCGTAGTTACTGATGAAAAAGGAATAGAGGCACTGAATAAAAAGCTTAATAAGTTTAGGGAACAGTTGTTAACGGATTGAGCAACCATGAAATCCGTCGCCATCATCGGGGCCGGCATCGCGGGGCTGACCGCGGCGTTTTACCTTAAACGCAAGGGGATTCCGGTCACGGTTTATGAGGCCAGTAGCCGCGTCGGCGGCGTCATCCAATCCCTGCGCCAGGACGGCTGGCTGGCCGAGTTCGGGCCGAATACCATTCTCGAAACCTCGCCGAAAATCGCACAGCTCGTCCGCGATGCCGGCCTGCAATCGCGCCGGCTCGATCCCGACCCGAAGGCCGAGGCGCGTTACGTTGTCCGCTACCGGCGGCCGATCGAGATGCCCGGCTCGCCGCTCGGTTTTTTCACCACCGGCCTGTTCACCTGGAAAGCCAAGCTGGCCGTGTTGCGCGAGCCGTTCGTGCCGCGCCGCCGCGACGGCAAGGAGGAGAGCATCGCCGAGTTTGTGCAACGGCGGCTGAACCAGGAATTTCTCGACCACGCCATTGACGCGCTGGTGGCTGGCGTTTACGCGGGTGATCCGTACAAGTTATCCGTCCGACAGGCGTTTCCCAAACTGGCCCAGCTCGAAGCGCGCTATGGTTCGCTCATCAAAGGCCAGGTTTTCGGCGCCGGTGAGCGCAAGCGCAGCGGCGAAGTCGCCAAGGATCGCGCGCCCAAGTTTTCCTTCGACGAAGGTTTGCAGGTTCTGCCGGACACGCTCGCGGCACAACTCGGCGACGCGGTAAGACTGAGCACGGCGGTTTCCAAACTGACGCAAACGACGGACGGGTGGCGGGTTTCAGGTTCGAGCGGCGAAGCGGAGCACCGTGCCGTGATTTTTTGCGGCACGGCTCCGAAACTGGCGGAATTGAAGATAGAAGGTGGGGCGGGTAGTCCTCTGCCCGCCGGCCGGCCGGAAACCAGTGGCGGCGCGCACGGAGTGACGCGCCCTACCAACGAAAAAGATTTCACGGCATTCGCCGAAATCCGTTATCCGCCGGTGGCCAGCGTGGTGCTGGGGTTCCGGCGCGACCGGGTGACACATCCGTGCGAGGGATTCGGCATGTTGATTCCCAAAATCGAGGGATTTAAAATTCTCGGCACGATTTTCTCGT
>DATJOW010000163.1:0-86613 GCA_035506715.1 Candidatus Acidiferrum sp.
CCGACAAGGTTGTCAGCGGCTGCCGGTTGATCTTCATGATCGGGCCATGCGGTTCGAGATAGGGATACATCCAGCCGAAGGGGAAACTTTCCTCGATGTAAAATTCGCGGTCGGGATTTTTATCAAAGACGAGTTTGGCCAGCAGACCATCAACTTGGACCACCGCCATGGCACCACCCAGCTTGATTTTTCCGTCGGGACCTGTCGGGTAATTTTCCCCCGGCCCAAGCTGATTCCGGCTCCGCCGCTCCGTAACGTCCTCCGTGTAAGACTGGATGCATTTCTCCAAGTCGCTGGTTGTGGGAATATAGAGCTTGTTCCCATACAGGCCGCGCACGTAGTCCAGATAGGTCCGGTCGGCCAGCCGTTCCTGCGTGAGCGTGAAGAAAGGATCGGCGTGCACCTGCGACTTTTGCAGAGCGGTGACGATGAATCGGCCCCGGTCAGTGCCGCCAAAGTAAATGGCGCCCGAAGGGATCGACGCAATAATATTGGTCCCGAACAGCACGGTGTATTCTTCACCACCCTCATTGAACGCCTCAAAGGCGGCAAAGATTTCAAGCACCTCCTGCCAAACCGGGCTGCGCAAGCGCTCGTCCGTCGGTGTCCACCCGGGATAATCGAATTGCCCGACGCGCTGCCCGAGCTCCTTGAACAGGTTGCTCGCAGTCAGCCAGTCACCTCGGCTTGCCGCGGCAAAAAACGGCTCAAACACCGAGATGTTATTGGTTGCCGCCTTGGCCTGCGCCTCCTTTTCAGCGACAAAACGTTTCAGCTGAGCGGCGACTTCCTGGCTGGGTGATCCCGATGCGACGCTTGATTTGCCGGTGTAGCCTCCGGCTAGAAATGCCAAACCCAACATGGTCCCAACAATGAACTTCGAGCTTGTCTTCATAATCCAATCCCATCGGTAACGTTCTCAGCCGGCATCGGGCACGATGACTGCGCCCTGCCTTCAATCAACAGACACCGGGCCAGCCCGATTTGCATAACAATTGCTTCCCCGCTAAACGCTCCCGGCTGGCAAAAGGTCGGTTCACGCCACGCCCGCAGGCTGCTCGTGGGCATTTTGCATACGTCCAGCCTGCGCTCCAGCCCAGGCCGGTGCTTATGATTGCGCCAATTCGCCTCAAGGCGCCTGCCAGCCGACGACGCCTGAAATGAGGACATTGATCCCCATGTCGAGCAGCCCCAGCAGATAGAGCACAATGGCCGTGTTGAAGGCGAGCCGCCGGAGGCGGGCTTCCTCGAGCACCACCACCAGGCCGGTGACCCCGATGGATTGGATCAACAGCGCCGTGTCCAGCATGGACCACAGCTTGAAGTGAAAACCACCGGTGAACACCGACAGCACCAGAAAGAACGCCTGGATGCCCAGGAAGAGTTTGACCCGCGTCACCTCGCTCACGACCACCGATTCAGATTTCGGCTCCGCATCCATGAAGCCGGGTATGCTCCCAATCCGGACCTTTGACAACGTTTTTTTGACGCTTGCCCGCCGCGCCCGCCGGTGTACTTTAGAATTATTCTAAATCTTGACACAACCTGACCTGATGCTTAATATTAGCTCAGATATGAAGAGTTCCGGCCGTCCTCAAGTCGAACGCCGCCTTACCGAACAACTGGGCGCGGGCGGCCTGCGTTCCACGCCGCAGCGCGAGCATGTCTATAACGTGCTGCTGCAAAAGCGCGACCACCCCACCGCCGAGGAGGTCTTCCTCCGCGCCAAGCACGGCATGCCGGAGATCTCCATGGCCACGGTTTATAATTGCCTCGATGCCCTGGTCAAATGCGGCTTGGTGCGCCAGGTGCAACTCGACCGCGGCGCCACGCGGTTCTGCCCCAACATGCGCGAGCATGGCCACTTTTATTGCGACGGGTGCGATACGGTGTACGATGTGGATTTGCCGGCCAGGCCGAGACCGCGTATCATCCTGCCGCAGGGTTTCACCGCCGAACATTTTGAGGTCGCCATCCACGGCGTTTGCCCGGATTGCGCGAAGAAGAGAAGAGTAAAGTGAGTAACTGGTTCAACGAGCAACTCGTGATTGGTTTTTGTGGCCGATTTGACTGATTTAACAATTTAACAACACATGCCGACAGCAACCGAAACCATTGAGGGTCTGGTCAAACAGGAATACAAATACGGTTTCTACACCGACGTGGAAACCGAGTCCGCGCCGCCGGGCCTGAACGAGGACATCATCCGGCTGATTTCGCGCAAGAAAAACGAGCCGGCCTGGCTGACCGACTGGCGGCTCAAGGCCTTCCGCCACTGGCAGACCCTGACGGAGCCGGCCTGGCCGAAAGTCCATCACGACCCGATTGATTACCAGGGAATCACCTATTATTCCGCCCCCAAGAAAGCCGCCGAAGGCCCCAAGAGCCTCGACGAAGTTGATCCGAAATTGCTGGAGACCTATGAAAAACTCGGCATCCCGCTGCGCGAGCGCGAGCGGCTCGCCGGCGTGGCCGTGGACGCCGTGTTTGACAGCGTGTCGGTCGGCACCACTTATCGCAAGCAGCTGGCCGAGAAGGGCATCATCTTCTGTTCGATGAGCGAGGCGGTGCAGGAACACCCCGATCTGGTGAAGAAATATCTCGGCACGGTCGTGCCTTACACGGACAACTTTTTTGCCGCGCTGAATTCCGCCGTCTTCACCGACGGCTCGTTCTGCTACATCCCGAAAGGGGTCCGCTGCCCGATGGAGCTTTCGACGTACTTCCGCATCAACGCCGCCAAATCCGGCCAGTTCGAGCGCACGCTCATCGTCGCCGACGAAGGCGCGCAGGTGAGCTACCTCGAAGGCTGCACCGCGCCGATGCGCGACGAAAACCAGCTCCACGCCGCGGTTGTCGAGCTCATCGCGCTGGAGCGCGCCGAGATCAAATATTCCACCGTGCAGAACTGGTATCCCGGCGATGAGAACGGCAAGGGCGGTATCTACAACTTCGTGACCAAGCGCGGCCTCTGCAAGGGCCGCAATTCGAAGATTTCCTGGACGCAGGTCGAGACCGGCTCGGCCATCACCTGGAAATACCCAAGCTGTGTGTTGCAGGGCGACAATTCCATCGGCGAATTTTATTCCGTGGCCGTGGTCAACAATTGCCAGCAGGCCGACACCGGCACCAAGATGGTGCACATCGGCAAAAACACCCGCAGCACCATCGTGTCCAAGGGCATCTCCGCCGGCCGCGGCCAGAACAGCTACCGCGGGCTGGTGAAAATCCAGAAGAGCGCCGCCCACGCGCGCAATTTTTCGCAGTGCGACTCGATGCTGATCGGCGCCAAATGCGGCGCGCACACGTTCCCGTATATCGAGGTGAAGAACACGACAGCCTCGGTCGAGCACGAGGCCTCGACGTCCAAGATCGGCGAGGACCAGATTTTTTACTGCAACCAGCGCGGGCTCTCGACCCAGGACGCCGTGAACATGATCGTGAACGGCTTTTGCAAGGAAGTCTTCAAGGAGCTCCCGATGGAATTCGCCGTGGAAGCGCAAAAACTTTTGGGGGTAAGCCTCGAAGGCAGCGTCGGTTAAGACGCGAATTTGCGAATCCGCCCGAATTCAATTTCAATTGGTGAAAATTCGTGTAATTCGTGTCAGTAATTTTAAATAATGAGCAAGCCAATACTCGAAATCAAAAACCTCAGCGCCGGCGTTGAGGGCAAGCAAATCCTTAAAGGCATTGACCTGACCGTCAACGTCGGCGAAGTGCACGCCGTCATGGGCCCGAACGGCTCCGGCAAGAGCACCCTGGCCGCCGTGCTGGCCGGGCGCGACGGTTACGACGTGACCGGCGGCGCGGTCCTTTACAACGGCAAAGACCTGCTCGACCTCGATCCGGAGGAGCGCGCCCGCGAAGGCGTTTTCCTCGCGTTCCAATACCCGGTTGAGATTCCCGGCGTCAACAGCACCTACTTCCTCAAGGCGGCCCTGAACGAAATCCGCAAGTCCAAGGGCCAGCCCGAGCTCGACGCCATGGAATTTCTCACGCTGGTCAAGGACAAGGTCAAACTGCTCGAATTGAGCGAGGACCTGCTCAAGCGTTCCGTGAACGAGGGCTTTTCCGGCGGCGAAAAGAAGCGCAACGAAATCTTCCAGATGGCCGTGCTCGAACCGAAGCTGGCCATTCTCGATGAAACTGATTCCGGCCTGGACATCGACGCGCTCAAAATCGTTTCGCAGGGCGTCAACAAGCTGAAACGCACGGACAATGCGCAACTGGTCATTACCCATTACCAGCGCCTGTTGAATTACATCGTGCCGGATTTCGTGCACGTGCTCTACGACGGCCGCATCGTGAAATCCGGCACCAAGGAACTCGCGCTCGAACTGGAGACGAAGGGTTACGACTGGATTATCAAAGCCGCCTAGTTACACTGGCAGCGCTATGCAATTGGACGAAGCACAACGGCAGCGCGTCACCGCCTGGGTCTTGCAGGGCGCGAAACTTTCGGAAATCCAAAACCGCCTGGCGGAGGAATTCGGCCTCAAAATGACCTACATGGAAGTCCGCTTCCTCGTGGACGATTTGAAGCTGACGTTGAAGGACCCGGAACCGCCGAAGCGCGCCGAGGCGGCCACCCCGCCACCCGCTGACCCAAAAGCGAAACCCGAAGCCGCCGCAAAGCCGGCCGGGGCCGGGGCGACGCCGCCACCCGCGGCCGGCAAGGTTTCCGTGTCCGTGGACCAGCTCGCGCGGCCCGGCGCCATCGTCAGCGGCAAGGTCACTTTTAGCGACGGCCAGGCGGCCGAATGGTATCTCGACCAGACCGGGCGGCTCGGGGTGGTCACGAAGCAGCAAGGCTACAAGCCGTCCGCCGCCGACGTGCAGCAGTTCCAGGCCGCCTTGCAGGACGAACTGGCGCGGATGGGGTTCTGAACTCTCAAGTTTTGAGCGTTGAGTTTTGAATTTTGAGTCGAAGAGAATACCGAACTCAAAACTCAAAATTAAGAATTCAAAACTCTCTTCAGTCTTGGCACACTAAAGCCCCATGCGCGATAAGTTCCGGGCCTGGATTGAAAGTCTGGTCACCTTTGGCCTCGAAGTCATTTCCGGCGAACGCCGTGATTTCAAGGCCAGGTTCATGCGCGTGCTTTTGTTCGGCAGTTCGAAGCTTTACCAGGTCGGTGTCAAAATCCACCGCTGGCTCATCAACGTCCGCATTCTCCGCGACAAAACCCTCGGCGTGCAGGTCATTGTGATCGGCAACCTTACGGTCGGCGGCACCGGCAAGACGCCGGTCGTGGAAAAATTCGCCCGCGAACTGCGCGATGCCGGGCGCAATGTCGCGATCCTCTCCCGCGGCTACCGTTCCAAGCCGATGCCGTTTTTCCGCTGGCTGATCAACAAAATCACTTTGCGCGAGGACCAGAACCCGCCGCGCGTGGTTTCGGACGGCAAGTCGCTCCTGCTCGACTCCGAAATGGCCGGCGACGAACCCTACATGCTGGCATCCAATTTGAAGGATGTGGTCGTGCTGGTGGACAAGGACCGGGTGAAGAGCGGGCGCTACGCGATCGAAAAGTTCGGTTGCGACACCCTTTTGCTCGACGACGGTTTTCAATACTGGCGCCTGCGCGGCCGCCGGCACGATGTGGTGCTCATCGACCGCCAGCAGCCGTTCGGCAACGAACACCTGCTGCCGCGCGGCACCCTGCGCGAGCCCCCGTCGCACCTCGCCCGCGCCCAGACCATCTTCATCACCAAAAGCGACGGCCAGACCACCGACCTGCGCCGGCGCATCACGGAGTTCAACTCCGCCGCCGCCATCATCGAATGCGTGCATCATCCGCTCTACCTCGAAGATGTGTTCACCAGCGAGCGGCGCGACCTGGATTTTTTGCGCGGCAAAAAGGTGGCGTCGCTAAGCGGCATCGCGCAACCGGAGAGTTTCGACCACAGTCTCGTGAGCCTTGGCGCCGAACTGGTTTACTCGAAGCGGTTCGCCGACCACCACCGGTTCACCCAGCAGGAAGTCCTCAACGTCATCAACCGCGGCAAAAAACGCCAGGCCGCCACCATCATCACCACCCAGAAGGACGCCGTGCGCTTCCCGAAAATCGACCGGCGCGATCTCCCGATATATTTTATGCGCGTCGAAATCCAGATCGTCAGCGGCGCCAACGACTTTCAGGATTGCGTCCGCAAAATCTGCTTCCGCTGACATGGACACGTTGTTCTATTGGCCGGCCCGGGCGCTGATTGCGCTGCTGCAGGCGTTGCCGCTGACGTTGGTGGCACGGCTCGGCCGGGCAGGCGGCGGCCTCGCCTACTGGCTCGACGCCCGGCACCGGCGGGTGGCAGTGAGCAATCTGACGATGTGCTTTGGAAACGAAAAATCGCCCGAGGCAATCCGCGCGCTCGCCCGGGAAAATTTCCGGCGCATCGGCGAAAACTTCGCCAGCGCGGTCAAAACCGCCGCGATGACGCATGACGAACTGCGGCCGCATGTCGAATTCGTCAACTTCGAACGCCTGCAGCCGCCTCGGCGGGTCGTGGGCGCCATCGGTCATTTCGGCAACTTTGAATTGTATGCGCGCGTGCATCAATTTGCCCCCGGCTACCAATCCGCCACGACCTATCGGGCGCTGAAGCACCCGGCCTTCAACGGGTTGCTGCAGGCATTGCGCGGACGTTCCGGCTGCCTGTACTTCGAGCGGCGCACTGAAGGTCCGCTCCTGCGGGCCGCGATGGCTCGGCCGAATATCATCCTGGGCTTGCTGGCCGACCAGAGCACGCCCGGGCTGCGCGGGCCTTTCCTGGGCCACAACTGTTCGACCACGCTCGGCCCGGCCGTTTTTGCGCTGCGCTATCATTGCGAACTCACCACCGCGTTCTGCTTTCGCATTGCGCTGGCCAAGTGGCGCATTGAAGTGGGCGAACAAATTCCCACGCACGAAAATGGCCGGCCCCGGGATTCCGCCGACATCATGCGCGACGTCAACCGGAGCTTCGAAGCCGCCGTGCGCCGCGACCCGGCCAATTGGTTCTGGGTCCACCGCCGCTGGAAGGCGGACGGAACGAAGGCGAAAATGGAGGATGGAGGATAGAAAATGGCGAGCGATTCCGATTCCTTGCCGCGCCGAAGCGAAGCGGAGGCGGGTCGCCGCATCCTGGTGCGCGGGACCAACTGGCTGGGTGACGCGGTGATGACCACGCCCGCGCTGCGGCGGCTGCGTGAAAAATTTCTCAAGGCGCACATCGCGCTGCTGACGCCGGAAAAACTCAGCGACCTCTGGCTCCATCATCCGGCAGTCAATGAGACGATTGCCTTCGCGCCGGGGGAAGGTGTTTTTTCCGTCGGCCGCCGGTTGCGGGCCGGCCGATTTGACCTGGCGCTCGTGCTGCCCAATTCGCCGCGTTCAGCGCTGGAAATGTGGCTGGCGCGCATCCCGCAACGCATCGGTTATGCGCGCCCCGGGCGGAATTGGTTTTTGACGCGGTCAATCCTTGACCGGGCCGGCGCCGTAACCATGCAGAAGCGTTCCGTCGCCGAAATCAAACGACTGGTCGCGCCGAACCCGGAGGTCGGAACCCAGACGCCAGACACCAGACGCCAGCCCCCGGCCTCGGCCCACCAAATCCACGAATACCTGCATCTCGCCGCCGCGTTGGGCGCAAACCCGGAACCGCCGCCGCCGCAATTATTCGTCACTGACGCCGAGGTTGAATCCGCCCGGAAAAAATTTGGCCTGGAGAAAATCGCCCGGCCGGTTTTCGGCCTGAATCCCGGGGCCGAATATGGCCCGGCCAAACGTTGGCCGCTGGACAAATTCATCGCCGCCGCTCGCGAAGTTCAGCAGCGGACCCGCTGCACCTGGCTGGTGTTTGGCGGCCCGGCCGAAGCGGCGCTGGCCGGCCGGATCGAGTCAGCGATTCCGAGCCCCCCGTCCGCCGTCTGGAACCTGGCCGGGAAAACCAGTCTGCGCGAGCTGATGGCGTTGCTGAGACTCTGCCGGGCGCTGTTGACCAATGACACCGGGCCGATGCACGTGGCCGCCGCCCTGGGCACGCCGGTCATCGTCCCGTTTGGCAGCACGTCGCCGGAGCTGACCAGCCCGGGCCTGCCCGGCGATCTGCGGCACCGGCTATTGAAGTCCGATGCCTCCTGTTCACCCTGTTTCCTGCGCGAATGCCCGATTGACTTCCGCTGTCTAAATGGCATCACTGTCGAACGGGTGGTGGAAGCCGTTCTATCTGCGATTTGAGCCACGGTAGGCTGGCGTTGTGGACGTGCCGCCCGGCCGAGCGGCAGTTCGGCCCTGCCATGATTCGTCAAAAGGGTGGGCCGCCCTCTGCCCGCCGCACCGGACGGCGCGCACGGAGTGACGCGCCCCACCAGTCTCTGGTTTATCCCCGCGCCGCAAAAATTCCCCTTGACGCCGGCCGGTAACTGTCATATTGTCCTATGACAGTAAAAGACATCATGATCTTTCAGGTTGATTTCAAGTCCGGCAAGCCGGTTTACCTGCAACTGGTTGACCAGATCCGCTACGCCGCCGCCTCGGGCGGATTGCGGCCCGGCGAGCCGCTGCCGTCCATCCGACCGCTGGCTGAGGAATTGCGCGTCAATCGCAATACCATCGCCAAGGCCTACGCCGAACTGGAGAGCCAGGGCGTCATCGAAACCATCCCCGGCAAGGGCTGTTTCCTGAAGGAGAATAATTCACCGTTCACCAAATCCGTCCGGCAAAAACTGCTGACGACGGAAATTGATGAAGCCGTGGTCATGGCCCACCACCTCCAGGTGGACCGCGAGAAGTTCCTGGCGCTGGTCCGGGAACGGCTCGACTACTTCGAGCGCAAATCCGGCGAAACTAAAGGTTGATCCAACTCAAACGCGAATCGTATGGAAACCAATCTTCCGGTCATCGAAATCAAGAACCTCACCCGCCGCTATGGCAAGCTCGAGGCGGTGAACGGCCTCACGCTGACCGTCCGGGCCGGGCGCTGCTATGGCTTTTTCGGCCGCAACGGCGCGGGCAAGACCACCACGATCAAATGCCTGTTGAACCTGCTCCGTCCCAATGCCGGCGAAGCGCGCGTGTTCGGGCTCGATCCGCGCCGGAACGAAGTGGCGGTAAAATCGCGGCTGGCGTACGTGCCGGATGCGGTCGCGTTCTATCCCTGGATGACCGTACGCGACACGCTGGAATATCTCGCCTCCTTTCGCCATCACTGGAATGAGGACATCGAAGCCGATTTGCTGAAACGCTTTCAGCTCGATCCGCAGCAAAAGGCCAGTCACCTCTCCAAAGGCCAGAAGACGCAACTCGCTTTGATTGGCGCGATTTGTCCGGAACCAGAGCTGCTGGTGCTCGATGAGCCGACGTCCGGCCTCGATCCGATTGTGCGCCGCGAGTTCATCGAGACGGTCATCGGCGCCTACCAGTCGGGTGATCCCGGCAGCCGGACGGTGTTTGTGTCCACGCATTTGATCGCCGAGTTCGAGGGATTGATTGATGAATTCACCATCATCGAGCAGGGCCGCGAGCTACTGACGATGGAGGCTGACCGGGCGCGCGACCGTTTCCGGAAAATCCGCGCCCGCTTCCCGCAACCGCTGGCTCAGCTCGATTTGGCTGGCGCATTAAACGTAAAGCGCAACGGACGGGAAGTGGAAGTGCTCGCCAATGGCAATAGCGAACCACTGCTGGAGAAGCTGCGGACCTGTTCGCCGGAGGAGCTGCACTGCGAATCGCTGTCGCTGGAGGAAATTTTCGTGGCCTCGGACCTCCTGAAAAAGACCGCCGCATGAGCTCGCTCCTCCTCAAGGAAATCCGCCTGCTATTGCCCAGTTGGGCTGTCGGCTTCCTGCTGGCGCTTTCCGTGGGGTTGATCCCGCAGGACGTGCATTTCGAAAACGGTTTTCTGAGGATCTTGACGCTGTTCCTGTATTTGCTTTGTCCGGCGATGCTGGTGATGACGGCGCTGAGTTCATTTGGCGGTGAATTGGGCGTGGGGATTTTCACGTTGCTGCTGGCCCAGCCGGTTTCCCGCGAGCGGATCTGGCGAACGAAAACGCGGTTGCTTGCAGCAGCGGTTACGTCCATCTGGCTGGCCTGGTGCGTTTCACGCATCCTATGTGACGCCAACCCGCCAGCTTGGCGGACCTGGTGGTATGATACGGGCCTGCCGACCGGATTGTTTATCCTGGCCATCTCTTCGGGCGGGCTTTGGACAGTGCTACTGATCCGGCAGTTGGTGGCGGCGTTCTGGTTCACGATTCTTATCCCCACAGCCATTTTCATGACCATTGCCAATCTGCTGGATGGTCATCCGGACAAGGTTATCGCCTGGGCCGTTAGCGTCGCCTTCGTGGTTTACAGCGTGGCTGGTTATTGGTTCGCGCGGCGGCTGTTTCTGCGGGCGCAGGATGTGCAATGGGCTGGCGGCACCATCACTCTGCCGGAGATGCGCGGTTTGGCGCGGTTCAAACTCACGGCTGGCACGAACCGTCGGTGGCGTCCGCGAACGGGCCTGTTCATCAAGGAACTGCAATTATACCAGTCCCAACTCGTGATGGCCGGCGTGCTGGCATTGCTGAATTTCGGCGTCATCGTCACGCAAAAGCTGGGGCATTTTCCGAAAAATTCCACCATGGAATTTCTGCTCGAGGCGTTTTGGCTGTTGTGGCTGGTGATGCCGCTGCTGGTGGGGTGCGCGGCAGCGGCCGAGGAACGGAAAGCTGGAACCCTCGAAAGCCAACTCTGTCTGCCGGTCCGGCGGCGCACACAATTCATCGTGAAAGCGTCGGTCGCCGGAGTGCTCGCCGTGCTGTTGGGAGCCGTGTTGCCCTGGCTGCTGGCGTGGGCCCAGATTTTTCCCGATGCCCATTTCAATTCTCGCCAGATTCCGAGCGTCTTCGGCTATTCCACTCCGGGGATCGTGGGAATCCTCTGGCTGACGGTGTTGAACATTCTCGCTGCCCTTTCGCCCATCCTGCCACTTCTGCTTCTGGCCGGACTCTCGGTCGGCATTGCCGCGTCGGCCTTTTACGCGTCCACGCTGGCGCGCAACACGCTCCAGGCGCTCGGGCCGGCAGTATTGGGAATCCTGTTGGTGGTGGGCGTGTCGATCTTCGCCTTCCTGCCGGAATATTTCGTCAATTATCCACTGTGGCGCGGCTGGTTGATCTACATCATCGGGGTGCCGGTCATGGTCACCGTCATCGGCGCGTTGGCCTATCGCAATTACCAGTGCGTGATGGTCGGCTGGAGTGACTGGCGCCGGAACCTGCTTGCGTTGGCGAGCGCCCTGGCGCTGGTGGCGGTGGCCACGGCCGCGATTTATCATCGCGTGTGGGAACGGCTTACCCCGCTCGAGCCGCCGCACGGCAGTGCCCGGCTGACCCTGCAGCAGCCTCCAACGCTGCACGCGAGTGGCTGGGGCGGAGGAATGATTTCCATCGTTTTGCCGGACGGCCGGGCCTGGCTGAATCGTTACGCGATTTTTGAACCGAATCCGTTTCAGAGCAAAATCATCCCCAGCCCGATGTTTGGCGGCGGCAAATTTCTCGCCGGAACAACCTGGGCGGAAGTGACGGACAATGTGGCGGACATCCTGGGAATCCAACGCGACGGCAGCTTGTGGGTTTCGGAGATGCCGGAGCGGCGGATGGTGCACTGGGGCCTCGGAGAACGACCGGCACCGGCCTCGATCCGGCTCGTCAGCTTCGGTGACGACCACGACTGGAAGGCTGCGGCGGGCCGGTACTACTCCGCTTTCCTGCTCAAGTCGGACGGTTCGTTGTGGTATTGGGGGACCAACCGTTGGGACTGGCATAAGGCCTGGCCGGGACTGCGGGCTTTCACACCAGAGCGGCTGGGAACCAACTCGGATTGGACGGGCATGTTCGCAGCCGGCCGTATCTACCTTCGCAATGCTGATGGGCAGGTTTGGGTCTATCCCTCCTTCTCGGACAATCAGGCCAAACTGCCGCTGGGCCGCAAGTTGGCCCTTGGCCGGGCGACGTTTCTGGAAAAGAACCCGTGTCGTAGCCTGGTGGAAACCTGGTTTCCCCTCTCGTCGATCATTGGAGTGCGGGAGGACGGATCGCTCCACGTCGTGGCTCAACAAGGCTGGAACGGTCGCGATTGGGCAGCCCATGACATGCGCCTGGGACGGGAAAAGGACTGGGTCGCGGTGGCCAGGCAGAATGACCACTTGGTCACCCTCAGAAATGACGGCTCGCTCTGGGTGTGGAATTATCATGTTAATCCCCGTTCCGCCTGGAACTACCAAAACCTTTTGGACACTTATCGGGACACCGAACCGGTCCGCCTGGGAACGCATTCGGATTGGGTGGCTATTGGCAGCATGGACGATGGCGTGGTTTCCCTGGCGGCGGACGGCAGCCTCTGGCTGTGGCGATTTGATTCACCCTATTATTTCGATCCCGACCAAAGGCATCACTGGCTTGCGGTCTCCAGCAAGCCGGTGTCGCTGGGTAACATTTTCGGCCAGGCGGATTGAAACCATCAACCGCCGCTGAACAAAGGAGGGACAAATGGTATTGGGCGGGCGGACCCTGATTTCCGGGAACCGCCCGCTTGTTGTAGTGTCGGCGCTGCGCGCCGATGTCGAGCCGCAGGCTCGACGCTACAACCTCGGCCCGCACCCGGAACGCCGAATTTATGCGGCAGAACCGGCGCAAGACAGGCGGCTGACGGATGAATTCGGCGTTCCGATCCCTGCCGACATGGCCGCTTGGGAGCTCCGGCGTCTCGCCGGCACAAACGCAACTCGCCGGCGGGACGCCGGCACTCCCAGGAATGGGTTCAACGGATTACGCTTTCTGCCCTCAACCCTTCGTGATACATTCGTTTTTGTGGACACGGTCACCCGGTTAACAAACCAGCTCGTCGAATCGTACGCGCGCGTCGGCGGCATCAATCACCTGGACGGCAAAAATCTGCCGTCCAAACGCGCCATCGCGTCCATCACCCAGGACCTGCTGCGGCTGCTGTTCCCCGGGTTCTTCGACGAGAAGCTCATCCACTCCTCGGAAATCAAGGTGGTCACGGCCGAATTGCTCGACTCCGTGCTCGGCGCGCTCGAGGACGAAATCCGCAAGAGCCTCGAATACCATCCGCCGTCGCACCTCCCGAAATCGAACATCACCACGGCCGCGCACGATTTGACGGTGGAATTCCTCGGCAGCCTGCCGCGCATCCGCGAAATGCTGCAGACCGACATGGAAGCGGCCTACGACGGCGACCCGGCGGCCAAGAGCAAGGAGGAGGTGCTGGTCTCCTACCCGTTCATCGAGGCCATCGCCGTGCAGCGTCTGGCGCATGAATTGTATTTGCGGGACGTCGCGCTCATCCCGCGCATCATGACCGAGTGGGCGCACATCCGCACCGGCATGGACCTGCATCCCGGCGCGCAGATCGGCTCGCACTTTTTCGTGGACCATTGCACCGGGACGGTCGTGGGCGAAACCGCCATCATCGGCGACCACGTGAAGATGTACCACGGCGTGACGCTCGGCGCGAAATCGACGGCCCACGTCGAGGAACTGCGCGGCCACAAACGGCATCCGACCATCGAGGACCATGTGACGATTTATCCCGGCGCGACGATCCTCGGCGGCGAGACGGTCATCGGCGCGGGCAGCACCATCGGCGGCAACGTGTTTCTCATGGAAAGCGTGGCGCCGAACTCGCTGGTCCTCTATGACGCCCCGGACGCGCGCGTGCTCAGCAAGCTGGCCAAGAAAAGCAAGGCCGCCGCGGATTTTCAGATTTGAAGTAAAGTCGAACAGGCAGTGGGTCTATGAACCTATGTTTGCAGACGTAATATTCCCGCGGGTGCTGGGCGTTTACTTTGAGTCTGCCCTTTTTCTGCCGTTTGCTTTCATGGTTTTGGCTATCGAATTTGCGGTTTACATTTATTTCCAGCGCCACCTCAGATCATACACGCGCCTTTTTTTCATCGTTCTCGGAGTCAATATTTATTCCTGGTTGATCGGCATATTCTTGGCCGCCTTGATTCCAGACCGGTTGGTCCCTCAGCTGCCGGGTGCCAAAGATTTGTTGAGCTTTGCTTGGGCCTGTTTTTTGAGCACGGTCATTGAATACTTGGCATTGGTGGGCTTTCGCAAGAGATTCGAACTCCGCAACCTAGGACTCTGCGTCGTCGTGGCAAATTTGGCCGGTTATATCTTCCTGTGGGTTGCGGTATCCATGACTTAATCGGCACATTCACTCTTTCGCTCGTATTTGTTTGTGATATCGTGTCCTTCGCAGTAATTGAAAGCGCTCATCGAAACCAGAAACACGCGGCCGGACCGGGTCTTCCTCGTCGGCGTCGAACTCAAATCCGGCAACCACGCGGACACGCGCGATTCGCTGGCCGAACTCGGCGAACTGGCCGCCACCGCCGGCGGCGAAGTCGTCGGCGACGGCCTCCAGAAAATCGAGGCGCCCAATCCCGCCACCTTCATCGGCAAGGGCAAGGCCGAGGAGTTCGCCCACTTCTGCAAACGCCACGACGTGGACACGGTGATTTTCGACGACGACCTGTCGCCCGCCCAGAGCCGCAACCTGGAGCGGATTTTCAATTGCCGGGTCCAGGACCGGACATCGCTGATTCTCGACATTTTTGCCCAGCGCGCCCGCACGCGCGAAGGCAAGTTGCAGATCGAGCTCGCCCAGCTTGAATATCTGCTGCCACGCCTGACACGGTTCTGGACGCACCTCTCGCGCCAGCGCGGCTCGACCGGTTCCATCGGTGGCGAAGGCGAGTCCCAACTCGAAGCCGACCGGCGCAAGGTGCAGGAGCGGATTGACAAGCTCACGCGCGACCTCGACACCGTGCGCCGCCAGCGGGCGACCCAGCGGGCCGGCCGCCAGCGCAGCCTGTGGCCGCTCGCGTCCATCGTCGGCTACACCAACGCCGGCAAATCCACCCTGCTCAACGCGCTTACCGGCGCGGACGTGATGGCCAAGGACATTTTGTTCGCCACGCTCGACCCGACCACGCGCCGGTTGCGCCTGCCGACGAACCAGAACGTGCTGCTCACGGACACGGTCGGTTTCATCCGCAAGCTGCCGCACGGGCTGGTCGAGGCGTTCAAGGCCACGCTCGAGGAAGTGGTGCAGGCGGACCTGCTGCTGCACGTGGTGGACATCAGCCATCCGCAGGCCGAGGAACAAATCGCCGCGGTGAACACCGTGCTGAATGAGATCGGCGCGGGCGAAAAATCCACCATCATGGTGCTCAACAAAGTGGACCAGCTCGCCGCCAATGGAAAGGGCACGGCCGGCCCGGGCGCCTTGAACCGGTTGCAGGAGCGGCATCCGCATGCCGTGGCGATTTCGGCGGTGACGGGCGAGGGCGTCCCGGCGCTGCTGGCGGAGATCGGCACGCAGTTGCGGCCCAAGCGGGAGTTTCTGGAGCTGCGCGTGCCGCACGAGCAGGCGGCGGTCATCGCGCGATTGCACCAGGTCGGCCAGGTCATTTCCCGCAGTTATCGCGGCCCGGCGGCGCGGTTCAAGGTCCGCATCCCGCCGCATCTCCACGATGAATTTGCGCCGTACATTGTTCCCAAGGCAGAATGAAGCAGGCAGAAGTATTTTGGTAGGGCGGGCAGTCCTCTGCCCGCCGCGAATTCAGGAAGCGGCGCGCACGGAGTGACGCGCCCTACCGAAAATACGGCACGACCGCAAATCCACCGCTTGCCCTGACGCGGGGACCGGCGCTATAATTCGTTCAAGCATTGGTTATGTCACAGACCGGGCGTCAATCACTCAACACCAGCAACGTTCTTTGCGTCATCATGGGCGGCGGCCGGGGCACGCGGCTGTTCCCGCTGACCAAGGAGCGCTCCAAGCCCGCCGTGCCGCTGGCCGGCAAATATCGCCTGGTGGACATTCCCATCTCAAACTGCCTCAACTCCGGGTTCCGGCGGATTTACATCCTGACGATGTTTAATTCCACGTCGCTGCACAGCCATATTTCGCGGACGTACAAATTTGACCAGTTCCACAGCGGCTTCGTGGAAATTCTCGCGGCGCAACAGACGCTGACCAACGCGTCCTGGTATGAAGGCACCGCCGATGCCGTGCGCAAAAACCTCGTCCACTTCCTTAACAATGATTTCGATTATCTGATCATCCTCAGCGGCGACCAGTTGTACCGGATGGATTTCCGTCCCGTAGTCGCGCAACACGCCCAGACGGACGCGGACATCACCATCGCGACCATCCCGGTCGCGCGCGCGCCGGCCCAGGCGCTCGGCATCATGCAGATCGCCGAGGACCGGCGCATCACGCGCTTCCAGGAAAAGCCGAAGGACCCGGCCCTGCTGGATTCGCTGCGGCTGGAGCCGGCCTGGCACGCCAAGCTCGGCATCCCCGAAGGCCGCGAATTGTTCCTGGCATCCATGGGTATCTACGTTTTCAACCGGGAGCTGCTTCAGCAGTTGCTTGACAATCCCCTCACCGACTTCGGCAAGCACATCATCCCGCAGGCCATCACCACGCGCCGCGTGTTCTCCTACATCTACCAGGGTTATTGGGAGGACATCGGCACCATCCGCTCCTTCTTCGAGGCGAATCTCGACCTGGTTTCCGAGCTGCCGCGGTTCAATTTCTTCGACATGAACGCGCCGATTTTCAGCCGGCCGCGCTTTTTGCCCAGCTCGAAGATCAACGGGGCGCAACTGGATCACGCGGTGGTTTCCGACGGTTGCATCATCAATTACGCCAAGATCAGCAACAGCATCGTCGGCCTCCGCACCGTGGTCGGCGCCGGCACGGAACTGTACCGCGTCATCGGCCTGGGCAGCGATTATTACGAGACGAAGGAGTCGGTCGAACGCCATGAGCGCGAGGGCAAGCCGCGCATCGGCATCGGCGCGAACTGCCGCATCGAAAATACCATCATCGACAAGAACGCGCGCATCGGGAATAACGTCGTCATCTCGCCTGCCGGCAAGCCCGAAAAAGTGGACCACGCCCTCTACTACATCCGCGATGGCATCGTCATCATCCCCAAGGGCGCCCTCATTCCGCACGGGACGGTGATCTGAGATTTGCGATTGATGATTGATGATTTCAGGGATTATGTCTTTGACAAACAATCAAACACTGGAGGCAACTCCCTCTCCGCTGCGCAGCGGGGGACTTGAGCCGTTTGGGGAAACGGCGAAAGGAATTTGGCGAAGCCAAGGGCCTGCCAAGGCCGAGCGCGCAGGAGCGAGCGAGTCATTGGGGCGGGGTGAGGTGGCACTGACAGATCTAATCGCGCGTGGACACCATTACTATATCTAGCCGTATTGACTTCTGGACACACTACCGTGCCAGCCGCGCGGTCGGCGCTCGCATCTGGAGCACCTACGCCGCGTGGGCGTTCTTCTGCGGTGTTCCGGCGGGATTGTTGGTTACCATGATTGCGTCGCATCGTGATATTACTGCGCCGGGCGCATTCGGTTGGCCAGCTTGGATGCTACCAATGCCCGGGTTTCTGTTCATGGCAGTGTTGATGCCGCTGCACACAATGTTCAACATTTACAGCTATCGCCGACGCAACCCTTCGATCGGCACGCAGACATGGGCGCTCACACCCGATCATTACTCGGTCAGCGGCACCTTATTCGACACGACTCTCAAATGGGACGCTTTTATCAAGGCCCGCGAAACGCGCCGTTTCTTTCTGCTATACATTTCCTCGCGCTGGGCACATTTCGTCCCCAAGTCAGCTATTGGCTCGCGCGAGCAGCTGTCCGCAATTCGGGCGTTGATCCAGCAGAAGCTTGGCGCAAAGGCGCGGTTGTCCAATGAGATCTAACATCCGGACAGGCTGCACGTATTGACGCCAAATGCCCTGCGCCATTTACTTTCCGCCGTTGGACTGCTAAAACTTCCGGGTGCTGAGCGACACCGCCATCTGGAAAGGCCTGACTTCACCCAGCCGGCTGTTTTTGATCGCCGGACCCTGCGTGATTGAAAATGAAACGCTCTGCCTGCGGGTGGCCGCCGCCCTGCAAAAAATCTGCGCCCGGCTCGGCATTTTTTACGTGTTCAAAGCCAGTTTCGACAAGGCCAACCGCACCTCCGGCCAGTCGTTCCGCGGGCCCGGTCTCGACGACGGCCTGCGCGTGCTGGCCAGGGTGCGCGAAAAGATCGGTGTCCCGGTGCTGACCGACATCCACAACGAATCGCACGCCGCCGTCGCCGGCGAAGTCGTGGATATCCTGCAAATCCCCGCCTTTCTCTGCCGCCAGACGGATCTGGTGGAAGCCGCCGCCGTCACCGGCCAGATCGTCAATTTGAAAAAAGGCCAGTTCCTGTCGCCGGCGGAAATGGGCCAGGTGGTGGACAAGGCGCGAGGCGCCGGCGCAAAAAGAATCCTGGTTACCGAACGCGGCTCGACTTTTGGTTACAACAACCTCGTCGCTGACATGCGCTCGATTCCCATCATGCAGCGCTTCGGGTTCCCGGTCGTTTTTGACGCGACCCATTCGGTGCAATTGCCCGGAGGCGGTGGCACCCGGTCGGGCGGCCAGCGCGAGTTTGCGCCGGTGCTGGCCCGGGCGGCGCTGGCGGCGGGCGCCAACGGCCTGTTCATCGAAACTCATCCGCAGCCGGACCGCGCCCTGAGCGATGGGCCGAATATGATTCCGCTGGCCAAGATGCCGGAGCTGCTACGGGGTCTGCTCAAAGTTTTTAACGCGGTGAAATGAAAAGTTCCGAACTTCAAACCCCAAGCCGCCGCCTCGGAAATTTTTTGGCGCTTGGCCTCTGGAGCTTGCTTGGATTTTGGAACTTGGAACTTGGAGCTTGAAGTGACATGCCCACGAAACTTACTTCGAGATTGGTTCGGGCGCGCCTTCAGCGCATCCGGCTGCTTCTCTGCGACGTGGACGGCGTGCTGACCGACGGCACGGTGTTCATCGGGGCGGAAGGCGAGCACAAAGCCTTCAACATCCGGGACGGCCTGGGACTGGTGCTGCTGCGGCGCGCCGGTTTGAAGGCCGGCTGGGTGTCGGCCCGGCCGTCGGCAGCCACCCAACGCCGGGCGCGCGAACTGAAAATCGATTTTCTCGTCGAGCAAAACGACCGCGCCGGCAAAGTGGCCGCCGTTGAAGCGTTGCTGGCGCAAACCAAGCTGGGCTGGGACGAAGTCTGCTTTGTCGGCGACGATATTGTGGACCTGGGGCCGTTGCGCCGCGCCGGTCTCGCGGTGGCGGTCGCCGACGCCGTCCCGGAAGCGAAGGCGGCGGCGCACCTGGTCACCCGCGCGTCCGGCGGCCACGGCGCGGTGCGCGAAATCGTGGAACTCATTTTGCAGGCGCAAGACCGGTGGGAGGAGTTCGTCACGCATTACGCCGAATGAGCATCCGGGCGACCATGAAACGGCTTGGGCTGGCGGCGGGAGCCGCCTGGCTGGCCGCCCTGGCTTCCGGTCTGCGGGCGCAGCAAGGCGGCCACGCGACGGATTTCACCACCACGGATTATTACGAGCCGCCGCGCCAGCAGCAGATCAAATCCATCGTGTCCGGCGCCGAGGCCTTGCCGCAGTCCGGGGGGGTGCTCATCATCAAGCAGCTCAAGCTGCAGACGTTCGAACCCGACGGCAAAACCCAGATCATTGTGACCGCGCCGGAATGCATCTACGACACGGTGGGCGCCACGGCCCGCTCGGCCGGCCGGCTGCAATTGCAGAATGGCGACGGAACTTTTTGGGTCGAAGGCGAAGGTTTTTTGTGGCGGCAAACCAATAACTTCCTCACCATCTCCAACCAGGTCCGCACCCGGATTGTGGGCGCGGCTAATTTGAACCGGACACCATGAAACGATTGTGTTGCATCGCGGTCGCCGTGCTGGGCGGCTGGCTGGGTCACGCGCAAACCAACTCGACCAGCCCGCCGGCGACCCCGCGCGGCCCGACGATCATCACCTCGGACACCGCGGATTTCGATCTGAGCGGGCACGAGGCGACGTATCGCGGGCACGTGCGCGTGGATGATCCACAAATGAAGCTGGTCTGCGAAAAGCTCGTGGCCGATGTGCCGTCGGAGGGCGGCCACGTCAATCACATCGTGGCCGAGACGAACGTGGTGATTGATTTCCTGGACAACCGGGGCAACACCAACCATGCGACCAGCGACAAGGCGGTTTACGTCTATACGGAACAGGGCGGCGTGACCAATGAAACCGTGACCCTCACGGGCAACGCCCAGATGGAGAACACCAACGGTTGGCTGACCGGTGAACCGATTGTCTGGGACCGCCAAAACAATCATTTGAGCGCCTCGAACCATAAAATGATCTATCGCCAGAATTTTACCGGCCCGGCGCCGACCAATAGTGCCACGGGCAACACCAACATGCCGGCCGGCCACCGGACCAATGCTCCGCCCAGCACGGCCGAAAACAAGAACCTCCTCCCGCCCTGAATGGAAACACCTGCGCCATCCACGAACGGCTTGCTGCTGGCCACGGAGCACCTGATGAAGGCATACCGCGGCCGCCGCGTGGTGGATGACGTATCCATCTCCGTGGCGGCGGGCGAGATCGTGGGGTTGCTGGGCCCGAACGGCGCCGGCAAGACCACCACGTTCAACATGGTGGTCGGGCTAGTGAAGCCGGACGCGGGCACAGTGCAGTTCCAGAGCCGGAGCATCGCCAGCCTGCCCATGCACCGGCGCGCGCGGCTGGGCATCGGCTATTTGACGCAGGAACCCTCGGTGTTCCGCAAGCTCACGGTCGAGCAAAACATCCTGGCCATCCTGGAAACCTGCACCCGGGCCGGCGACGAGCGCGCCGTGCGACTGAAATATCTGCTCGACGAACTGGACCTCACGCCGCTGGCCAAAAACCGGGCCTATACCCTCAGCGGCGGGGAGAAACGGCGGTTGGAGATCACCCGCGCGCTGGTGACCAGCCCGAAGCTGATGCTGCTGGACGAGCCCTTCAGCGGCATCGACCCGATCGCGGTCTATGAGGTGCAGAAGATTGTGCGCCGGCTGAAGGAGCGGGGGCTGGGCATTTTGATCACCGATCACAACGTGCGCGAAACCTTGAAATTGATCGACCGCGGTTACATCATTCACAAGGGCCAGGTGCTCGTGGAGGGTTCGTCGGAATTTCTGGCGAACGATCCCAAGGCGCGCGAAATCTACCTCGGCCCGGAATTTAACTTGTGAGCGTCCAACACCAGATTGTCACGGTGGAGCAATTCTACCAGGAGCACGCCGCCTCCCTGCAAATGCGGCTCCTGGTCGGCGAACGCGGGCTGAAGCGCATCATCCGCGAACCGACCGTCAATCGCCCCGGCCTGGCGCTGAGCGGATTCACCAAGTACTTTGCCTTCAAACGCGTGCAGGTGTTCGGTAACGCCGAGGTGTATTATTTGCGGTCGCTCAGCGCCGCCGAACGCGTCCGGCGCTACAAGCACCTGTTCGCCTTCAAAATCCCCTGCATTGTGTTCAGCCGCAGCCTCCGGCCGGACAAGGAATTTCTGGCCGCCGCCCACAAGGCCGGGGTGCCGGTGTTCCAATGCCAGATGGTGACGATGAAGTTCATCAACACCGCCACGCTCGGGCTGGAGGCCATGTTTGCGCCGCGCGGGTCGGAAATGGGCAGCATGGTGGACGTCCTCGGCGTGGGCGTGCTCATCCGCGGCGAAAGCGGCATCGGCAAGAGCGAAGCCGTGCTGGCGCTCATCGAGCGCGGCTACAGCCTCGTCTCCGACGACGTGACCAAGGTCACCCTGCTGGATGGCCGCGAGGTCGTCGGCACCAGCGCCGAGTTGACGCGGGACCACATGGAAATCCGCGGCATCGGCATCATCAACGTCGCCGCCATGTTTGGCATCAAAAGCATCCGCAACGAAAAGCGCCTGGACCTGATTGTCACGCTCAAGCTGTGGAATGAGGTGGCCGACGTGGACCGCACCGGGCTGGAAGAGGAATTCGAGAAGGTGCTGGGGGTGTCCATTCCGCACATTGTCATTCCCGTCCGTCCCGGCCGCGACCTGGCGCGGCTCATCGAGGTCGCCGCGTTCCAGGTCAAGCTTAAGTGGGCGGGCCACAACGCCGCGCAGGAATTGAACGACCGGCTCATCGCCCACATGAGCCACAGCCAGCCGCCGGCAAAATAATCTTTTTCCGGCGCTTTATTTCCGTCGAATTTGAGGTAGAATGCACAAGCCGATGAGCGCGAAGAAACTGCCGGACAGCGAGTTCCTGACCAAGGAGCTCACGATCGTCAACAAGCTGGGCATCCATGCCCGGCCCGCCGCGCTGTTCGTCAAAACCGCCAACCGGTTTGCGTGTGAAATCTTCGTGGAAAAGGACGGCGAGAAAATCAACGGCAAGAGCATCATGGGCCTGATGATGCTGGCCGCCGGTCCCGGCAGCAAATTGACCCTGCACGTCCGCGGCGACGACGCCCATGCCGCCATCGCCGAAATCGAGGCCCTCGTCAAACGCAAGTTTGATGAGGATTGAACCGGCTGGTTTTTGCGAAGGTGGAACTGGTTGAGCCATCCGAAGCTTTGGCGGCAACGTATCGTTCGTTCGTCGATGAATTTCGCAGCCGAGGGGAGCCGCTGATCCCCGCCATCTTGGAATCCGAGGCAACCGATTTCAGGGCGATGATTCGCCGACTTCGTAACGAAGCGAAAGGAATTGGTCTGCCCGAAGGATATGTCCCCGCCTCATGTTTTTGGCTGATCGATGAACACCGGGAGTTGATGGGAGTTGCCCATCTCAGGCATTCACTGAACGCGGCGCTCGCGTATGAAGGCGGGCATATTGGTTTCGGTGTTCGCCCGACACAAAGAAACAGAGGGTGGGGCAAGCTCTTGCTGAAACTGGTGTTGGGACGCGCAAAAGCGTTGGGCATAACGCAGGTCTTGGTGACCTGCCACAAGGAGAATGTGGCCTCGGCACGCGTGATTCAAAGCAACGGCGGCAGGCTTGATTCGGAAGTCCCCCGCAAAGATGGGAAAGGCCTCACGCGGCGATACTGGATCACCATTGGGTAACTGAAAGTCTGGAAACTTTGGGCTTTGAACTTCGGACTCTGGACTTTAGTTTTTATTCATGTCAGCGCCCCAAATGGACATCAAATACGTCGCGCACCTGGCGCGGCTCCAGCTCACGCCCGATGAGGAAACCAAGCTCGGCACCCAGCTCGGCAATATCCTCGGCTACATTGAGAAGTTAAAGCAACTCGACGTAACCGGCGTCGAGCCGACCGCTCACGCTGCGCCGCGCTTCAACGTCACGCGCCCGGACGAAGCCCGACCGTCGCTCCCGCACGCCGACGCCTTGCGCAATGCGCCCGCCCAGGCCAACGGCCTGTTCATCGTACCCAAGATTGTGGAATAGAAACAACAATCCGCAGTGGCAATGGAAATTCAACATTCAACATTTAACATTCAACTTCGAATTCCGAACGGCTGTTCCGGTGGTGGTCGGTTGAATGTTGAGCGTTGGGTGTTGAGTGTTGAATGTTTATGCAGTTAAACCAGCTCACCATTTCCGAACTGACGGACCGACTCGCCAAGCGCGAAGTCTCCGCCCGCGCGGCCATGCAGGCGTGCCTCGACCAAATCGCCAGCGTGGACGGGCAAATCCACGCCTTCATCAGCCATGACGACGCCGACGCGCTGGCGCAGGCGGATGCGGCGGATAAAGCCATCGCCGCCGGAGTCACGCACGCGCAAAAGCCGTTGCTGGGCGTGCCGGTTGCGGTCAAGGACGTGCTCGCCGTCAAAAACCAGCCGCTCAATTGCGGCTCGAAAATCCTCGGCAAATTTGTTTCGCCCTACGACGCGACGGTGGTTGAAAAGCTGAAAGCCGCGGGCGCGATTGTTTTCGGACGGTTGAACATGGATGAATTCGCCATGGGCAGCTCGACGGAAAATTCCGCGTTCGGCGTCACGCGCAATCCGTGGGATCCCGCGCGCATTCCCGGCGGCTCGTCCGGCGGCTCGGCGGCGGCGGTGGCGGCGGACGAGGCCATCGCCACGCTCGGCTCGGACACTGGCGGTTCCATCCGCCAGCCGGCGGCGCTGTGCGGCTGCGTGGGTCTGAAGCCGACCTACGGCCGCGTGTCGCGCTACGGGCTGGTGGCCTTCGCGTCGTCGCTCGACCAGATCGGCCCGTTTGCCAAGAACGTGCGCGACGCCGCGACGGTGCTGGGTGTCATCAGCGGCCACGACCCGCGCGATTCCACCAGCGTGCCCGAGCCGGTGCCGGATTACGCCGGGGCACTGACCGGCGACCTCAAGGGTTTGAAGCTTGGCCTGCCGAAGGAGTACCTGGTGGGCGGGCTGGATCCCGAGGTGAAAGCGGCCGTGGAGTCCGCGATCAAGCAATTGGAAAAGCTCGGCGCTGAGCTGGTGGAAATTTCGCTGCCCCACACCGATTACGCGGCGGCAACTTATTACATCATCGCGCCCGCCGAGGCTTCGGCAAATCTCGCGCGCTTCGACGGCATCCGGTACGGGGCGCGGGTGGACGGGGCGGACCCAACCGAGCTCTATTGCCGGACGCGCGGCGCAGGTTTTGGTGCGGAAGTCAAGCGGCGCATCATTCTTGGCACCTACGTTTTGAGCAGCGGCTACTACGACGCGTATTATTTGCGGGCGCAAAAGGTCCGCACCCTGATCCGCAACGATTTTCTGCGGGCGTTTGAAAAAGTGGAGGCCATTGTCACGCCGACATCGCCGACGGCCGCGTTCAAAATCGGGGAAAAATCCGATGACCCGCTGCAGATGTATCTGTGCGACGTGTACACCTTGGCGTGCAATCTGGCGGGCATCTGCGGCATCAGCCTGCCCTGCGGGTTCACGCGCGAGCCGAAGCTGCCTATCGGACTGCAACTGCTCAGCCGGCCGTGGGGCGAGGACAGGTTGCTGAAGATCGCCCACGCCTACGAGCAGGCCAGTCCGTGGCACAAGGAGAAGCCGGCCCTGCCTCGGCGGTGATGCTCCGCGGGCACCTCCCAAACGAACGGCCAGCCGGCGACGCTTGCGTCGGGCAGTTCAGCTTCCATCCGGCCTCGATTGGGCGGCCAGGACGAACCCGCCGGCCCGGCTTTTTGACTGATAATCCCGCTTGCGTTTTAAGTAACTTGATGGTTACTTATGATGCGCATGACCCGCAGGGCAAAGCAAAACGGCCGGAGGGCCGGGCGGAATCCGGCACGCACCCGGGAACGCATTCTGGCGGCCGCGCTCCAGGAATTCGCCGCCCGCGGCTTTGCCGGCTCCCGGGTGGATGCGATCGCCCGGCGGGCGGCCATCAACAAGCGCATGCTCTACCATTATTTCGGCGACAAGGAAGGGCTGTTCCGCGCCGTGCTGCGCCGGAAGATCGCCGAGCGGCAGGCCTGGGCGGAGAGCCTGTCGGGTGACCCGACGGAAAGCCTGCCGTTCTGGTTCGAGACGACGTGCCACGACAGGGACTGGGTCCGCCTGCTCGAGTGGGAGGCGTTGCAGGGCGGCGAACACCCGGTCATGGACGAACGGCAGCGCCAGGCGGCCACCAACAAGGGATTGAAACGCCTCCGGCAACAGCAGGTGCGCGGGCAGATCGCCGGCGACCTGGATCCGCGCCACGTGATGCTGGCGATGCGGTCGCTGACGATGTTTCCCGTGGCCTTTCCGCAGCTGACAAAACTCATCATGGGTCGCCCCGTTTCGGACCCGCGCTTCCAAAGGGAACGGATCGCCTTTCTAAAGAAATTCGCCGCGGCCTTCCGGCCGGAGCGCCGTCATCGTGTCAAACCCAACGGAGGGAAAACAAATCTGCCATGAAAAATTCACGTCTGCTGCTGGTGCTGATCCCGGTAACCGTGCTCCTGGCCGGCGGCTGTTCCGGCGGCGCCAAAAAGGGAGCCGGCGGCGGCGTGCCGGTGCTCGTGGCACCGGCGCTCGTCACCAACCTGCCGGTGCAGATTGACCCGCCGCCGGTCGGGCACGTGATGGCGTATTCCACGGTGACCATCCGACCGCAAGTCGGCGGCATTTTGCAGAAAATCCATTTTCAGGAAGGCGCAGAAGTCAAATCCAACGCGCTGTTGTTTACGATCGACCCGCGGCCCATGCAGGCGGCCCTAGCCCGCGACCAAGCGCTATTGGAAAATGCGGAAATCCAGTTCAATCGCGAACAAAAACTGTTCGACCAGAAGCTGATTTCACAGGACGAATACGACACCAGCCGGGCCGGCCGGGACACGCTCGCAGCGACCGTGCAATCGGATGAATTGAATTTAAGCTTCACGGAAATCCGCGCCCCGTTTGACGGTCAGACCGGCGGCCTGCAGTTTCACGAAGGCAACGTCGTCAAGGCCCCGGATGACACCCTCGTGACCATCAATCAGATTCACCCGATCTACGTCGCCTTCGCCGTGCCGGAGCAATTCCTGCCGCAGATCAAGCGGGAGATGCGCGAAAAAACCCTGAAAGTGGCGGTAACGTTTCAGGGCATGGAGGTTCCGCCGCCGCAAGGCGAATTGACGTTCATTGACAACACGGTGGACTCGACGACCGGCCAGATCCAACTCCGGGCCACCTTCCCCAACGAAGACAGCGCATTGTGGCCGGGGCAGTTTGTGCAGGTGGCGCTGACCCTGTCCGAGTTGACGAACGCCATCGTGGTGCCGTCCCAGGCCGTGCAGACCGGCCAAAACGGCCAGTTCATCTACGTGGTTAAGTCAAAATCAACGGCCGGCGACCCGCCGTCACAAACGGTCGAAGAGCGGCCGGTGGTCACGGGGATTACGGCGCAAGGCGGGACGGTGGTGCGAAGCGGCGTGCAGGCCGGGGAAACGGTGGTCACCGACGGCCAGTTGCGGCTGGCCCCGGGCGTGCCCATCAACGTTAAAACCGCCCTCCTGTCCACCAACCCGCCATGAGCGTTCCCGAATTGTTCATCCGCCGTCCGGTCATGACCACGCTGGTCATGTCGGGCATCCTGCTGTTCGGCCTCATCGGTTACCGCCTGCTGCCGGTGAGCGATCTGCCCAGCGTGGATTACCCGACCATCCAGGTCTCGGCGAGCCTGCCCGGCGCCAACCCCGAAACGATGGCCTCCTCGGTGGCGACGCCGCTGGAAAAGCAATTTTCGACCATTGCCGGCGTCGATTCGATGTCATCGGTCAGCCAGCAAGGCAGTGTGCAAATCACCATCCAGTTCACCCTGGACCGCGACATTGACGCGGCGGCGCAGGACGTGCAGGCGGCGATCGCGCGGGCGTCCCGCCAACTGCCGCCGAACATGCCCACGCCCCCCACGTACCAAAAGGTCAACCCCGCCGACGCGCCGATTTTGTACCTGGCCATGAGTTCGCCGACCCTGCCGCTTTCAACGGTGGACGACTACGCCGAGACGTTGATGGCGCAGCGCATTTCCATGATCAACGGCGTCGCCCAGGTTTCCGTGTTCGGCTCGCAGCAGTTTGCGGTGCGGGTGCAGGTGGACCCCAACAAGCTGGCGGCCCGCGGCATCGGGATCGATGAAGTCGCCCAGGCGCTGACCGAGGGCAACGTGGATCAACCAACCGGCACGCTGTACGGCCGGAACCAGGCCTTCGTGGTGCAGGCGAATGGCCAGCTGCAAAAGGCGGCGGAATTCCGGCCGCTCATTGTCGCCTGGCGCAACGGCAGTCCGGTGCGCCTGCAGGAGCTGGGGCGGGTGATTGACAGCGTCCAGAACGACAAGGTGGCGAGCTGGTTCAACAACACCCGCGCCATTGTGCTCGCCGTCCAACGCCAGCCCGGCGCCAACACGGTCGCCGTGGTGGACAACATCAAACGGCTGCTGCCGCAATTCCGCGAACAAATTCCCGCGGCGGTGGACATCAACGTGCTCTTTGACCGCTCGCAATCCATCCGGGAATCGGTCGCGGACGTCAAGCGCACGCTGTTCCTGGCCGTCTGCCTCGTCATCCTGGTCATCTTTTTGTTCCTGCGGAATCTCTCGGCCACGCTCATTCCGAGCCTGGCCTTGCCCATGTCCATTATCGGCACGTTCGCCGCCATGGCCTTGCTCGGCTACAGCGTGGACAACCTGTCACTGATGGCGCTGACCCTGTCAGTCGGCTTCGTTGTGGATGACGCCATCGTGATGCTGGAAAACATCGTGCGGCACATCGAGAACGGCGAGCCGCCCATGCAGGCCGCGTTGAAAGGGTCGCGGGAAATCGGCTTCACCATTATTTCCATGACGCTGTCGCTGTCGGCGGTATTCATTCCGGTGCTGTTCATGGGCGGCTTGTTGGGGCGGCTGCTGCATGAATTTGCCGTGACCATCGTGTTCGCCGTGCTGGTGTCCGGGTTCGTTTCCCTGACGCTGACGCCGATGATGTGCAGCCGGTTCATCCGGCCGGCCCACGGCCAACGGCACAGCCGGTTGTACAACGCCTTCGAGCGATTCTTCGACGGCCTGCGCAACGGCTACGATCGCAGCCTGCAAGTGGTCATGCGCCACCGCCGGGCAATGCTCCATGTGTCGTGGGTCGTGCTGGTGGCGACCCTGGTCCTGTTCAAGGTCATTCCCAAGGGCTTTTTCCCCGACGAAGACACCGGGCAGATCTTCGGCATCACCGAGGCGCAGCAGGGCATTTCCTTCGAAGCCATGCGCGAGCACCAGATTGCCGTGGCGAAAGTCGTCGCCGCCGATCCCAACGTGGAGGGCTTCATGTCGAACGTCGGTGCCGGCGGCTTGAACAGTGGCCGCATCTTCATGCACCTCAAGCCGCGCGCGGAGCGCAAACTGAGCGCCAACCAGATCATTCAGGAGCTCCGGGTGAAGTTTGCCCAGATTCCCGGCATCAATGTGTATCTGCAGAACCCGCCGCTCATCCGCGTCGGCGGCATGCTGACCAAGGCGTTGTACCAGTTCAGCCTGCAGGACACTGACACGAAGGAGCTGTTTCACTGGGCGCCGATCCTGATGAACAAAATGGCCGCCGCCACCAATGTTTTCCAGGACGTGACCAGCGACATGCTCATCGCCAATCCGCAGGTCACAGTGGAAATCGACCGCGACAAGGCGTCGGCGCTGGGGGTCACGGCCGGGCAGATTGAGGACGCGCTTTATTACGCCTACGGCCAGCGGCAAGTTTCCACCATCTACACCGACATCAACGAATACTGGGTGATCCTGGAAGTCGAGCCGCAATTTCAGCGGGACCCGGCCGCGCTGGGGCAGCTTTTTATCCGCTCGTCCAACGGCAAACTGGTCCCGCTGAGCGCCGTCGCCCGGCTTACGCGCGACCTGGGCCCCATGAGCATCTCCCACGTCGGCCAACTGCCGTCCGTGACCATCTCATTCAACCTGGTTCCCGGCGTTTCGCTGGGAACGGCCGTCGAACAGGTGCAAAAAATGCAGGAGGAATTGCACCTGCCCGCGACCATCAGCGCCAGTTTCCAGGGGGCCGCGCAGGTGTTCCAGTCTTCCACCCAGGGCCTGATCCTCCTGTTGATCATGTCCATCGTCGTGATCTACCTCATCCTGGGCATTCTCTACGAAAGCTTCATTCATCCGCTGACGATTCTGTCCGGCCTGCCTTCCGCAGGTTTTGGCGCGCTGGTGACGCTGATGTTGTTCGGCCTGGACCTGAACATCTACGGCTTTGTCGGCCTGATCATGCTGGTCGGCATCGTGAAGAAGAACGCCATCATGATGATTGACTTCGCCATTGATGCGCAACGGCATGGCAAATCGGCGAGCGAGGCGATCCATCAGGGCTGCCTGCTGCGGTTCCGGCCCATCATGATGACGACGATGGCCGCGCTCATGGCCACCCTGCCGATCGCGCTGGGGCTGGGCGCCGGGGGTGAATCGCGCCGGGCGCTGGGGCTCGCCGTCGTGGGCGGCCTGGTAGTGTCGCAATGCCTGACGCTCTACATCACGCCGGTGATTTACCTCTACCTGGAATCGGCCCACCAATGGTATTTACATCGCCATGACCGACGGGTAGGACGCTTGCAGCCCGTCCAGTCGGCAACCTGAAATTGCATTTTCGATTTACGATACACGAGTTGCGCGCCGCCCTCGAACCGGCCAGTGCCTCGTCAATCGTAAATCCAATATCGTCAATTCAGTTTAATGTGGCGGCTTCCGCTTCGGTGACCTGGGGGATATCGGTTAGCTTGAGCACGTTCAGATAGTCCGGGCCCTGGGCCTGGGATTGCGGCAGGTCCACCAGGTCCAGCTTGCGCACGGCCGGCTCGAACAGCGCGGCGTAGAGCGCGTTGACACCCATGGCGCTTTCGGCGTGGAGCTTGATCCCGGCCGCGTCCATTCCCGGCATGGCGTGCAGGACCTGTACCGCGCAGCGGATGTCCCAGACCCGCATCCCGTCCAGGGTCTGGCCGAGCAACATGAAACGCCGGCGGATTTTGGTGAGCCGGCTTTCGTCGCCGGACCAAGCCGACAGGCCAATGCCCCGCGGGGCGAAGAAGGCGAGGGCAACGCCTTGATCGGCCACTTGATGTTGCCACGCTTCAAACAAATCCAGATTGGCGGCCGGTGCCGCTCCCCCGGCGAGTTCGTCCGGGAGCTCACCGGCAAATTTCGTGCTCATCGCCGCCAGCCAGTTGGTCCAGCCAGCGGCATTGAGCACGTCCAGCTCCACTTGTTCCGCCCGCTTCGCCGCCGCGCTCTCGAGCAGATAAAGTCGCAGCGGCATGTCATGCTGGCTGGTGAAATCCCACGCACTGAACCGCAGGCCGTCCCGCTCGATGGCAAAGAGGCGTTTGGCCGCCGGCGGCGCACCCTCCTCCGGCCAACTGGCGAAAACCTTCTCCCGCAGCGCGGCGCGGAGTTCGGCGACGGATTTCTTTTCCGGCTTCGCCGGGGGCACAAATGAGTCGGCGACGTTGGTGTTGATGGCATCCGCGGGTAATGTTTCAAAAACCCGGAGTTGTTCAGGTGTGAAAAATTTTCTGGCGCTGGACTCCACGGGCGTTTCTGCGCCCTTTAAATAGCGGTTGAACCAGCGCATCACGCCGAGCTGCAACTCCGGCGGTTCGCTATGCGGGCCGGGCGCGATCACCAGGCCAAGTTTATTGGTTGCCTCGTACAACCCGTAAATCCGGCGGACCTGGTCGTAGATGCGCAACGTCACCGGCAGCCGGAACAACGCATCCGCGTCCGTGCCGCCGATCAGCAGCGGACGCGGCGCGGCCAGTGCCGCGACCTGCGGAAAATCCCAGCGATACAGGTTGATGAAAAAGTTGCAGTCGCAGTGGCTGTCGATGACGCCGTCGAGCATGTGGCTCTGGACGTCAGCCATGCCGGCCAGCGGCGCGGCCGCCTTGATGCGATCGTCCAGGGCGGTGATGGTCCAACTGTAGGCGCCGCCGCCGGAATGGCCGGTGACGCCGAACCGGTTGGTGTCCACCTCCGGGCGGGTGCAGAGATAATCCAGTGCCCGGATGCCGAACCACGCCTCGACGCCGGCGGGTGTATACCCGCGCGAATTCCACCACCACAAGCCGTTGTTGCGCGTGCCGGTGTGGATGCCCTGGATTTCGCCGGCCAGCAGCGTGTCGAGCACCAGACAGACATAGCCGTTGCGCGCATACCAGGCGCCGTCGGCCTGGTAAAAGGCCTTGTTCCCGTAGCTCACGCCATTGGTCACCAAGCGGGCGTGGCCGCACTCGTAGAGAATCGTCGGAGCCGGATTGGTCGAGCCCCGGGGCAGAAACAAACTGGCCGTGCAATAAAGACCCGGCGACGCCTGGAAAAAAATCTTCTCGACCGTGAAGTCGTCGTTGGTGAGGCGGCCGGTGATGACGGGTTTCAAATCGGTGCGTTCGGGCATCGGCCACAGGCCCAGCATTTCCTGCAACTGCCGACGGTACTCGGCCCGCTTCGCCTTCCAATCGTCGAGCGTCTTGATGTCGGCGAGGCAACTCTGTGAAATCCGGGCGGTTTCGGCGCGGAAATAATCAGCCAGCAGCGCGTCGGCGGGCGTGGGTTTGCCGGTGAGCCGGGGAATCTGCGCGTCGCCCGACAGAGACACCCCAAGCAGCAGCGCCACCAGGAGGAGCATCGTTCGCCTCATGGCAACATCATGTTTTGAACCGCGCCGGTTCACAAGATTTTTGACCGTTCCAATGCCACGAGAATCATGCCGTCGACGAATCCGCGTTTTTCAAGACCACGAAAAAAGTCGCGCCCCGGCCGGGCGCACTGCGCACACCGATGCGGCCGCCGTGCGACAGCGTGATTTCCCGGGCGATGGATAATCCCAGCCCGGCGCCGGTCTTGGCCTGGCCGGGCACGCGGAAAAACCGCTCGAAGATCCGGCTCTGATACTCCTCCGGGACGCCTGGACCCTGATCGGTCACGCTAAATTCCACGCTATCGTCCTCCGCCATCCCGGCCCGTAACGTAATCGCCCCGTTCGCCGGCGAATGTTTTATGGCGTTGGAGACGAGATTGGAGAACACGTGGTCAATGCGCTGCCGGTCCACGGAGACGGCCGGCAAATCCGGCTCCACGACGCAGTTCACGTTGAGATTCTTGTCGGAAAATTTGTCCACCATTTCCTGCATCACCACCGCCAGCAGCGCCGCCGGGGCGACCGGTTCCAGGCGCAGGGCGGCATTGCCCTCTTCGAGCCGGGCGAGGTCGAGCAGGTCATTCAAAATCCGCAGCAGCCGCTCGGTGTCGTTCCGCGCCGCCACGAGCAGTTCGTCCTGCTTGGGGGTGAGCACGCCGACGGTTTTTTCGAGCAGAATGTGCAGCGCCATGCGGACGCTCGTCAGCGGGCTCTTCAACTCGTGGCTGACGGTGGCGACGAGGTCGGTTTTGGCGGCATCCACCAGCCGGAAGCGGGTGACGTCGTACAACACCACCGCCACCCCCAGCAGTGCGTCGTCCTTGCCCCGCATGGCCAGGACGCGCGGCAGGAAGAACTTGTCCTCGCCGTTCAGGCGGTAGGTGACAGCGTCTTCGAAGCTGTTGGGCAGGAAATTTTCGCCGCTGTCGAGCGTGTTGCGGGCGATGGGTTGCAGCTTCTCAGGCAGTTGGCCGGCCAGCTTCAGACCGGCTATCAGGCCGTCCGCTGCCGGGTTTTTCAATTCGATGCGGCCCTCGCGATCGAGGACGAAGATGGGATCGGGAAACGAGGCGAGCGTGGTTTCCATCGTGCGGTGCAGCCGGACGATTTTTTCGCTGGTGCTCTGGCGGTATTCCTGGAGCTGGGCGGCCATCTGGTTGAAGGCGCGGGCCAGTTCGCCCAGTTCGTCCCGCGTGACGACCGGCACGGATTGATCCAACCGGCCTTCGCCGAGTTCCCGGCTGGCCCGGGTCAGCAATTGAATCGGGCGCAGGATCGAGCGGCTGAGCTTGTAGCCGGCATAGGCGGAAATGAGGAAGGCGATGACGATGCCCGTCAGCATGAGGCGCGTGACGTCACGGGTGATGGCCCGGATGTTCTGGCTGGTCCCGAGGATGGCCTGGTGATTCAGGTCGTGAATTTTTTCGAGCGTCTGATTGATCATCTGGCCGTTGGGGACGACTTCCTGCTCGTACACCAGGCGCTGGTTCTCGGGAAAATCGAGCGAATTGATCGTGTTCACGGCCTTGAGAAACGCCTGGAAGTGGGTTGCGACCTGTTCGCTCAAGGGCTTCTCCCCGGGCAAGGTGCTGGCCTTGAGGAGCAAATCGAGGTTTTCCTCGAAGCGCCGGCGGTTTTCGCCAAAGGCCCGCTTGTCGATGTTGCGCTTCGGATAAACCAGCAGGTTGTTCTTCTCGCCGGGCCGCGACCCGGCCACCACCCACGACACTTCGCGGTCCATCCCCGCCAGGGCCAGGCTCATCGCCGAGGCGGCGGTGAAACATTGATAACTGTCCGTCACCGAGGTGTCCACGGTGTTGCCCAGGCGCGCGAAGAGCACGATGGAATAGACTCCCCCGCCCACCAGAATGATCACGAACGGCGCCAGGTAAAGGAACAAGCGGGTGCGCAACATGGTACCGCGGGGTTAGCCGCCTGGGACATCGGAGGCGCCGGACATTTCCCGTTTCTTGCGATGCAGCGTGTCGCGCGTGATGCCCAGGATCCGCGCAGCCTCGGTCATCGTCGCCGCCTGTTTCATCACCCGGGCGATGTGTTCGGTTTCAACCTCCTTCAACGAAACCCGGGCCCCCACCTGCACCGCCGGCGCCGGCGTCAGCGGCGAGCCCAGGGACAGCTTCTCCGGCAGGTCCAACCGGTTGATTTCGCCGGCGTCGGCCAGGATGACGGCGCGTTCGATCACGTTGCGCAGTTCGCGCAGGTTGCCCGGCCAGGGATAGCGTTGCAGGACGGCCTCGGCTTCCCGGGAAAAGCCGGTGAGCCGCTTGCCGCACTGCTGGGAGAAGAACTGGAGATACCGGTCGGCGATCTTCAGCAGGTCGGCTGGCCGCTCCCGAAGGGGCGGAATCTGGACGGCAATGACGTGGAGCCGGTAGTAGAGGTCTTCCCGGAATCGTCCCTCCTGAACGGCCTTGTCCAGGTTCCGATTGGTCGCGGAAATGACCCGCACGTTGGCCCGGCGGGTTTTGGCTTCGCCCAGGCGCTCATACTCCTTTTCCTGGAGCAGGCGCAGCAGCTTGGGCTGGATTTCCAGCGGCAGCTCGCCGATTTCGTCCAGAAAGAGCGTGCCGCCATTCGCCAGCGCCACCTTGCCCGCCTTGTCACCCACCGCGCCGGTGAAGGCGCCCTTGACGTGGCCGAACAGCTCGCTCTCCAACAATTCCCGCGACAGGCTCGGGCAACTGACGGTGACGAAGGCGTTGTCCTTTTGCGGACTCTTTTCATGCAAGGCGCGGGCCACAACGGATTTCCCGGTGCCGCTCTCACCCAGCAAAAGGATGGTGGCGGGCGTCGCCGCCGCCTTGAAGGCCAGCTCCAGCGCTCTTTGCATCGCCGGCTCGGTGGTGGCCAGATCGATCGTTGGCGCTTCCGTGGATAGGCGGGACTCCAGTTCCGCCACCCGGCCCCGCAATTTGCGGGCCGCGATCAGCCGGCCGAGTGCCTGCCGGATCTGCTCGGGCGTGAACGGCTTGGGGATGTAATCCGCCGCGCCACGCCGCATTGCCTCCACCGCCGTCTCAATCGAGGCATAGGCGGTGAACACCACCACGTCCAGTTGCGGCTGGAGTTTCAACATCTCGGGCAGCAGGTCGAGCCCGCTTTCTCCGCCCAGTTTCAAATCCAGAAACGCAATGTCGAAGGAACCCGTTTCGACCTGTTTCAAGGCGGCCGCAGCATTGTCCACATCAACGGTCTCGTGCCCGATGGCCTCCAGCACCACGACCGTGGCCCGCCGGATGTTTTCTTCGTCATCAATAATCAGTATTCGCATGAGCTATCCGTTTTTATGACAACCGGAGGTCAAGATAACGGATGCTTCCGGAAAAGCGAATGGGTTTCTTCCACCGTTTCAGAGACGGCCAGGCATCGCCCGGTTGGGAGCGGATGCCCCGGCACGATCAAGATTTCAATCGGTTTTACTGCGTCTGCCGCACGCGGAAGAAGCCGTTGCCGGCGGCGGGCAAGTTGAGGGTGAAGATGTTCGTCCCCGCCATGACCGCATTGGTCGTGGCGGTCCAATGCGCGGCCGCACCCAGCACGTCCGACTGCTCCAGCAGCGTGTCGGCGCTGGTTACCGGCCAGGTGAACGACAGCGTATTGCCGGAGCGCGACATGGCCAGCCTGACCGGGGTGCCAACGGCAATGTTGCCGGTGTTTGTGACCGAAACGCCGGAGACGGTGGCGATCAATTTCCAGGGATAATTGCCCGACGCGGCATAAGCGTGGGCGGCATACTGGTTGGTATTGGGCGCGGAGCCGTCACCGAAATTCCAGTCGTAGGTGACCGGCGCAGCGCTGTTGGTAACGGCCGGGAAGGCGGCGAACGCGACCGGCCAGGCAGCGGGCCAGGCCGGCGGCACGTGCGCGGAGACGCCGAGCGAGAGCGGGCCCTGGGCCACGGCCACAGTCCCGGTGGCGAGGTTGGAGTTTTTTGAGCCGTCATACGCGGCAAAGGTAAACGTGTCCGTGCCCACAAAGCCCGGATTCGGGAAGTAGGTGGCGGTGCTGCCGTTCAATCCGACGGAGCCATTCGCCGGCTGCGAGATGATGCGCAAGGTCAGGCCGGTGCCGGTGGCGGGCAATGTCATGGCCACGGATTGGTCGTTGGTGGTGGTGGCGGAAACGTTGTTGACCGCGGGGGGAGTGGATGCATTTGCCGTTTCGCTTCCCGGCCCGTTGTGGCAGGTGTAACAGCCGATGATCGCGCCGCGGAAAAATGTCTTCGTGCCAAAGGCGTTGAGGGTGCGGTCAGCCTGCATGCGGGACAGCACAGTGCCGCGATAGTCAGAACCGTGGCAGTTGCGGCACTGGGGGGAATTGGTTTCGGCGTAAGCCGGGTGCAGGGAAACCCAGTTGGTGCCCACCGGATGCATCCCATGCGGCCCGCCGGCGAAATTATTGGTGGGGCTGGACGTGTGGCAGGCGGTGCATTCCACCATCATCCCGGCATGGCCCTGAATCTGGATATTTCTCAGGTTGTCGTTCAAATGTGTGCTGGGAAACTCGGCGTGCGTCGAGCCGTGACAGGCTTCGCATTGCAGGCCGCCATGGCCGGCGGAGAAGCGGAACAGGGATATGCCGCTGGCGGGCGTATTGCTGACGGTCGCAAACGTCTGGTCAACAGCCTGGCGCTCGCCATAGGTCGAATTGGTGAAACAGGAGGTGTAGCGGATCTGGCCGTTGTTGCTCATGGCGGTGCCGCTGTGGCAGCTCTGGCACTTGGGTTCCATGAACCAGCCGACACGGTTGTTGGTCCCCACGTTGCTCATGTTGCCGTGGCAGCTCTGACATTGCATTTCCATGGTGCCGTCCGACGCAATGGCGCTGCCCATCGCCCCGCGCAGACATCTTGTTGCCGAGCCTGGATGGCAAAGGTAACAGGCCGAGCGGAAAGCCACGTCGTCCAGCCGGTTCGTCGTTCCCGGCGCGGTGACATGCCCGTGAAAGGAATGCACGGAGGCCGTGAGCGGCGGGATGTTGCTGTAACTGCCCAAACCGAGCGCCTCGGAGGCATGGCAGACCGCGCACAACACCGGCTTGCCATCGGCAGTGACACTGCGATACAAGCCGGCGGGATTGAAGCCGCGGGCGGCGAGGGCCGCCTGATACAAACCGGTGTGTTGCGCGAACTGGTGTTCGTCGTGCAGGCGCAGGATGTTCAACCGGAAATCGCGTTCGGGCAGGCTGCTCCAGACCCAGCCGGCGGCGGGTTGGGCGTTGGTCGGAGAGCCGGACGCGTGACAGGCCCGGCAGTCCATTTCGTCGGACACCGGCAGGACCACCTGGTTGGTGGCGATGATGCGGTTGCCCGCGTCGCGCGCCACCAGAAGCATGAGGGGATAGGGATTTTTATTGTGGGCGTCGTCGTAGGGCGAAATGGGAATGCCTTCGGCTCGCCACCAGTTCACCGTGGGAGTGGCCCCCGGAGCGGGGTGGTTGGTGACTTCGAACCACATGTTTTGCGGGGCGTTGTTGGTGCCAGGCATGGACCAGCCGGCGAGGCCGCCTTCCGGCGCCAGCACGGCGCCGTAAAGCGCGGTGGCGTAATCGTAATAATTACCTTTGCCCATGGCGGTGGCGTTGAACGAGCCGGACGGGTCAGCGACCGCCTGATAGGTGACGGAGTATCCGTTGCTGGCGGTCAGCAAATGCCCGTTCACGACGAGCTGGGCCTCGATCGTGTTGTAGGGCGGCAGCACGCTGAACACCGAGTAATCGCTGTCCATGCAGTGCATGCCCAGGTTGTTCCAACCGAGGATCTGGTTGTTGGCCGCGCCGGCCGACATCGCCACGGCGACCAGGAGGATGGCCAGGGAGAAGGAGTACGGTTTCATGATGTTTGCCTGTTTGCTTCGCCCATGAGGGGCAGATTGTTTTAGTCGCTTGTCGAACGCACCAACTCGGCTTATTATTTGAACACTATATTCTCATATAGCAATATGTCAACCGCAAAAAACTGACCGCAAAAACATTCCGCTTTTGTTTCCAATGGTCCGGCAAGTCCTGAATCCCGATTACTTGTTTTCTGGCGCGCCGACAATTTCACCCGCCCGGGCCAGCGAGCCGAGATTGTAGACATTGGGGTAACCCGCCTTTTTCAGTTTACGGCAGGCCATGCCGCTGCGCATGCCGCTCTGGCAATGCAGCAACAGCGGCTGGCTTTTGTCGTTGACCTGGCGCGGCACGCCGGTTTCAACCTCGTCCAGCGGGATATTGACGGCCATCGGCAGGTGACCCGAGTTGAATTCGCCCGGGCTGCGCACGTCAATCACCCGCGCGCCCTTTTTGAGCAGCGCCCGCGCGTCCGCTGCGGAAATCTGACCCGTTCGTTTCATGATTAATGCCAACAGTACCATCGCCGCGACCAACAGCAGAGGCAGCCAATTCATGATTTTATTTCTCTCCCTCCGCGTCGCCGGTCGTTCGCCATGAAATACAGCACCGGCACGGCCATGCGGCTGATCAGCAGCGACGCGATTTCGCCCGCCATGAGCGAGATGGCCAGGCCCTGGAAAATCGGGTCGGCCAGAATGACACTCGCGCCCACCACCACCGCCAGCGCCGTCAGGAGCATCGGCCGGAAGCGCACCGCGCCGGCGTCCACCACGGCTTCGCCCAGCGGCATCCCCTCGCGCAGCCGCTGTTCGATGAAGTCCACGAGGATGATGGAATTGCGCACCACAATTCCCGCGCCGGCCATGAACCCGATCATCGAGGTCGCCGTGAAGAAGGCATGCAGCGCCCCGTGTGCCGGCAGGATGCCGACCAACGAGAAGGGAATCGCCGCCATCACAACCACTGGCGTCAGAAATGACCGGAACCAGCCGACCATCAACATGTAAATCAGCACCAACACGGCCGCGAAAGCCAAACCGAGATCGCGGAAAACTTCGATGGTGATGTGCCACTCGCCGTCCCATTTGATGGCGGGCTGATTATCGGTAAACGGCAGGTGCGCGTTGTACAGCTTCAACGGCGAGCCGTCGCCGCCGAAATCGCGCGTGTCGAGCGCCCGCCGCGCCTGGTTCATTTTGAGGATGGCATAAACCGGGCTCTCCACCGCGCCCGCCACATCGCCGATGACATAGGTCACCGGCATGAGATTCTTGTGATAAATGCTTTTGTCCGTGACGGTGCGTTCGATGGTCACCAGCTCGCGCAAGGGCACGAGCGGCGGAACGGCGGTGGTGAGACCCGGCTCCGGCAGGGCGTTGGCATCCCCGGAGCGGACGCGCAAAGCCAGCAGTTCCTCCGGGCTGGTCCGGCTGGCCAGCGGCAATTGCAGCACGATATTTACATCCTCCTTCTCCTGCGGCACATGCAGCAATCCCACGGAATCACCGCCGACGGCGATGCGCAACGTCTCGGAAATCGTCTCGGCGCTGATGCCGTGGAGCGCGGCCTTCTCCTTGTCAATGATGAAGCGCACCTTGGGCTGGTCGGCTTCGATATACCAGTCCGTATCCACGACGCCCGGTGTGTGGTGAAAAATTTCGATGACTTTCCGTGCCAAGGCCAGGCGGTCCTTTTCGGTGGGACCATAGATTTCGGCGACGAGCGTTTGCAGCACCGGCGGTCCCGGCGGCACCTCGGCCACGGCCACCCGGGCGCCATATTGCCCGGCGATGGCCGCCACGCGCGGACGCACGCGCTTGGCGATGTCATGGCTCTGCGCCCGGCGCCGGCTTTTCGGCACGAGGTTGATCTGGAGGTCCGCGACGTTGGCACCGCTCCGCAGGAAATAATGCCGCACCAGGCCGTTGAAATTGAACGGGGCGGCGGTCCCGGCGTAAATTTGGTAGTCGGTCACTTCCGGCTCGGTGCGGACCGCGGCGGCGATTTGCCGCGCCGCTTCCGTGGTGCGCTCGAGCGAGCTGCCTTCCGGCATGTTGAGAATGATCTGGAATTCGCTCTTGTTGTCGAACGGCAGCATTTTCACCTTCACCCAGCCGATGCCGACAAGGGCCATCGCCAGCAGCAGCAGCCCGGCGATGCCGGCCAGAAACGCATAACGCCAGCTCCGGCGGGCGACCAGCGGCCCCATGATCCGGCGGTACAATCTCGTAAAAATATCCTCCGGATGCTCGGAACGCGGATGCGGCCGGTCTCCCTCCGTCACGCATACCGCGCCCTCGGTCAGGCAGGCATATTTCCGGCCCCAGTGCAGAATGCGGATGCTGGCCCAAGGCGTGACGATAAACGCAATGGCGAGCGAGAAGAACATCGCGGCGCTCGAACCAATGGGAATCGGCCGCATGTACGGTCCCATCAATCCGCCGACAAACGCCATCGGCAGCACGGCCGCAATCACCGCAAAGGTCGCGAGAATGGTCGGATTGCCGACCTCGCTCACGGCTTCCACCGCAATGTCCCGCCAGCGGCGGCCCTTGTTGAAGGGCAGGTGAAAGTGGCGGACGATGTTTTCCAACACCACAATGGCGTCGTCCACGAGAATGCCGATGGAAAAAATCAGCGCGAACAGGGTGATGCGGTTCAAGGTGAAGCCGTGGAGATAAAACACCAGCAGCGTCAGGGCGAGCGTGGACGGGATGGCGATGGCCACGATGAGCGATTCGCGCCAGCCCAGGGCCAGCAGAATCAGCAGCGACACGCCGACCACGGCAATGAGCATGTGCCAGAGCAGTTCGTTGGATTTCTCCTCGGCCGTCCGGCCGTAATTCCGCGTGACGGTGACCTGGACATCGGCGGGAATGATGCGGCCTTTTAGCGTGTCCACCTTCCGCAGCACTTCGTCGGCAACAGTGATGGCGTTGGCCCCCGGCCGCTTGGCGAGGCTCAGGGTGACCGCCGGCTGTTCCTCGGCCATCGCACCTTTCGCCGCGCCGTTTCCGAAAAGGACGTACTGGCCGGGTTCTTCCGCTCCATCCATGATCGTGGCCACTTCGCGCAAATAAACCGGTTTGCCGCCAAACACACCCACGACCACGTTGCCCACGTCCTCGGCATCCCTCAGAAACGCGCCGGTTTCCACCACGACTTCCTTGTTGTTGCTGGTCAAATCGCCCGCCAGGAATTGCCGGTTGGCCTGCTGCAGCATCGGGACCAGGCCAACGGGGCTGAGACTGCGCGAGGCGAGCTTGGCCGGGTCGAGCAACACCCGCAACTGCCGGTGCGCACCGCCAATGAGAGTGGTTTCGGCCACCTGCGGCACCTGCTTCACCGCGTCATCCACCTGCGCCACGAGCCGGCGCAACGTGAGATGGTCATAATGCGAACTGTGAAACGTCAGGGCCAGGATCGGCACATCGTCGATCGACCGCGCCTTGATGAGCGGTTGGGAGACGCCATGCGGAATTTTGTCGAAGTTTTGCTGCAACTTCTGGTTCAACTTCACCAGGCTGTTCTCCATGTTTTCGCCCACCTTGAACCGCACGATGACAAGCGATTGCCCTTCGCTCGAAGTCGAGTAAACGTATTCGACGCCGGAAATTTCCCAGAGCAGCTTCTCCATCGGGCGGGTGACCCGCTCCTCGACCTCCTTGGCACCGGAACCAGGCATGGAAACCAGCACGTCCACCATGGGCACCTTGATTTGCGGCTCCTCCTCCCGCGGCAACCTCCGTACCGCGAACAAGCCGAGCAGCACCGACGTGATGATGATGAGCGGGGTGAGCTTGGAGTCGATAAAGGCCCGGGCAATCCGGCCGGCGATGCCCAGATTCCCGACAGATGAACTGGCAGGGTCGGCGGTCATGGCTTCACCGTCACCGGCTGCCCGTCCACCAGGCTGGCGGCGTCCGCCACGACCACTTTCTCACCCGAATCCACGCCGGAGACCAGTTCAACTTCGTCGCCGATGCGTTTGCCGGTTTTGACGATGCGCAATTGCGCCTGGTGGTCGGCCACCACAAAAACCAGCTCCATCTGGCCGCGCTGCACGACGGCGGAGGCCGGCACGCGCAAGGCGGAAGTTTCACCCACCGGCATGGCGGCGCGACCGAACTGGCCGGCCCGCAGCCCGGGAGCGGGCGGCAAATCCAGTTTGACAAGGAAGGTGCGGCTGTTGGGATCGGCCGACGGGGAGATTTCGCTGACGACCCCCTCCAGCACATTGGTCACGCTGGAGAGGCGGACGGCCAGCTTGTCGCCCAGGGCCAGGTGGCTGATGACGGCCTCCGGCACGTCGGCCTCGAGCCGCAAATCGCGGGCGTCCTCCATCTCTAGCAGCGGTTTTCCCGGCGAGGCAAGGTCGCCCACGTCGGCGTATTTGCGGGTGACGACGCCGTCAAACGGCGCGGTGATCTTGGTGTAGCCGAGCATCGTTTCCGCCTCCGTGGCGGCCGCATCGGCCACGCGGAATTTGGCCTGGGCGTTATCGAATTCGGATTGCGCCAGTATATTTTGCTGGTGCAGGTCGGTGGCGCGTTTCAGGTCGCTTTCCGCCTGCTGCCGCACGGCGAGCGCCCGGTCGAGCTGGGCCTGGGTTTCCCGGGCGTCGAGCTGCACGAGCAATTCGCCCGCCTTCACGTTCTGGCCCGGAACGACGAGCATTTTCTCGATCCGGCCGCTGGTCTTGGCTTCGATCACCGAACGCAGCCGGGCGCGGACGGTGCCCACCACGTCTTCGGTTGCCGGGCGGACCTTGTTTTCCACGGTTTGCACGCGAACGGCGGCGGCGGGGAGCGCCTGGGCGGGCGGTTCCGGCAACCGGCCGCAACCGCACAAAACCAGGCCGGAAAAGATGAAACCGGCGAACCGGGAACGGCTGGGAATTTTCATAAAATGCGTTTCCTGCTGTCAGCGGCAGAGACGGCCCACTGATTCAGCGAGCGGAATCAAATTACTATGAACAGCACGAACCCCCGACGCCAAGTTTTTTCAAAATAATTTCCAGCGGACAGAATTTGGTGAACGACGACTGGAAGAGGTTAAGGCCGACGAAGGCAGTGACCCAAAGCCAGTTTTGATTGTGGTAATGCGCCAGCGCCAGGCTGGCCAGAATCACGGTGCCGGCAAAGCGGCGGATGATCAGTTCGATTTTCATAATTCCACTTGCAAACCTATCAGGATCCAGGTATGTTTTGATTACTATATTACGATATAGTAATATGTCAACCTCGAAGAAGAAGGCCATGAGCGACGGGCAATTGAAGGCCGTCTCCCGCCTCTTTGCCGTGCTTTCCGAGCCGACCCGTTTGTGTCTGTTGCAGACGCTGCACGACGGGCCGCTGAGCGTGACGGCGCTGGTAAAAGCCACCGGCCTGAAACAGGCCAACGTCTCCAAGCACCTGGCCGTCCTGCACGACCACCGCCTGGTCAAGCGGGAACGGGATGGGATTTCCATCCGCTACGAAATCGCCGATCCGATGATTTTCTCGCTGTGCAATCTGGTCTGCGGCAAGATGGAAAAGGACGCCCGGCAAACGGCCGCGCTGTTCCATCCGGAAATCTAAGCTGACCATCGCTTCACCCGGCGGTGGAAAAATCCGTGTTCATCCGTGTCCATCCGTGGTAAAAATCTGCCGCGATTATGGAATACGAAGCGGTCATCGGCCTGGAAACCCACGTCCAGCTCAAGACGAAATCGAAGATGTGGTGCGGGTGCGCCAATGCCTTTGGCGCGCGGCCCAACACCAACGTCTGCCCGGTCTGCCTCGGCCTGCCCGGCGTGCTGCCCGTGCCCAATGACGAGGCCTTGCGCCTGACCGTTCTCACCGGCTATCTGCTGAATTGCGAAATCCCCCGGTTCGCCAAGTTCGACCGGAAAAGTTATTTCTACCCGGACATGCCGAAGAACTACCAGATCACCCAGTACGACCGGCCATCCACGGCCAACGGCTGGGTCGAGTTCGAATTCAACGGCGGGCGGGCGCGCGTCCGCATCACCCGCGCCCACCTCGAAGAGGACGTCGGCAAGAACATCCATTTTGAACGCCACAGCGGGGTGGATTTCAACCGCGCTGGCGTGCCGCTCATGGAAATTGTTTCGGAACCGGACCTCACCAGCGCCGACATGGCGTACGAATATCTGAATGCGCTCAAGGACATCCTGGTCCACGGCGGCGTGAGCGATTGCGACATGGAGAAGGGCATGGTGCGCTGCGACGTGAACGTGAGCGTGCGGCCCAAGGGCAGCAAGGAGCTGGGCGCGAAGATTGAAATCAAGAACATGAACAGCTTTTCGGGCGTGCGCCGCGCGCTCGAGTACGAAATCCCGCGCCAGATCGAGGTGCTCAAAAAAGGCGGCAAGCTGATCCAATCCACGCGCCGCTGGGACGACGATGCCGGGGTCACGGACGAGATGCGCACCAAGGAGCACGCGCATGATTACCGGTATTTTCCCGACCCTGACCTGATGCCGCAGGCGCCGACAGAAGCGTGGCTGGCCGAGGTGAAAGCGCGGGTGGTGGAGCTCCCGCTGGCGCGCAAACAGCGCTTCATGAAAGAATACGGGTTGCCCGCCGGCGCCGCCGAGACGTTCAAGAATGACGTGCCGCTGGGTGATTATTTCGAAGGTATCGCCACACAGTCGAAGAATCCTAAGGCGGTGGCGAATTGGGTGATCAATAATCTCCGTGCCAAATTAGCCGAGGCGAATGAAATGCTGAAACCGGAAGATGGGGACGCGGTGGAACGCGTCCCAACCATCACATTGGCCGACCTCAAATTTAAACCGGAGGCGATTCTGGAGCTAGTCGCTCTAGTGGATGCCAAGACCATCAGCAGTTCGGCGGCGCAGCAGGTGTTCGCCGAGATGTTCGAGGCCGGCAAATCCCCGGCCACCATCGTGAAGGAAAAAGGCCTGGCCCAGGTCAGCGACACCGGGGCGATTGAGAAGTTCTGCGACGAGGCGATCGCGGCGAACCCCGGGCCGGTGGCCGATTTCAAGGCCGGCAAGGCGGCGGCATTGAATTTTCTCAAAGGCCAGGTGATGAAGCTGAGCAAGGGCAAGGCGAATCCGGCGCTGGCCGGCGAGATTCTGGAGCGCAAGCTCAAGGTTTGACCGCCGACGCCCAAGCAAGATCGCGCCATCCCAACCGGTGGTTCACGGAAAAGCGAGCAGCCGGTAATAGCGCGTGGTGGTCGTGATCGTGTCGGTTTTCCACGCCACCGGTCCGGTAGCAATCACATCCCCGGGCACATTCGACCAAGTCATGTCGGTCAGCGAATTCTTGAACTGCAAACGGTAAGTGTTGTTGCTGATGGCGAGCCACGTCGCGGTGAACACGCTGTTGGTCACACCGGCGCCCTGAATGGTCGGGGGAATCAAAGCGGCGGTCAGCCGCCGGATCATTCCGTCGCTTTTGCTCAGCAGATAGAGTTCGCCGTCGCCATCCTGGGCCAGGCGGATGTCGGCCCGGCCACAACCGTAGGGAACGCCGTAAGGATCGTTTCCCCCCGTATTCAGCCCGCCGCAGCCGCCGGGCAGCGCGTTGCCCGAAGTACCGCCTCTCTGATGATATCGATTCGAGGCGATGTCAAAAACCCGGCGTTTGACCCCGTTAAAAACAACCTGCAGCTCATGGACGGTCGCGAGGGTCAGGCGGTTCCCGTCATCGGCGGCCATCATGTCCGCGAGATCGCAGTAGAACAGCCGGCCCGTCGTGATGTCGCCAAAAATATACTTCCCCTGCAGCGCCGGTATGAGCCGGCCCCGATACACGAAGCCGCTGCTGATGGAATCGCCGTCCCGGTGGCTGTATTGGGTGACCGGATAGACGGGGGTGACGGCGCTGACGAGGCCGGTTACCGTCAAAACATCGGGACTAGGGAAAGGCGTCGGTGGCGTGGTCTGGCTGCCGGTTTTGCCGTCGTTGGTTCCGCCGACGAATAGTTGCTCGTTGCCTTCGCGGGCGGAGTAGCCGTAATCGGCTCCTTTGTGGATGAGGTTTACCTCCTCCCAGGAATACAGGCCGATGTCATTTTCAATCAGCAAATTTGAAACCGGATCCCAACTGAGGCGGTGACAATTGCGGAAGCCGTAGGCGTAAATCTCCGGTTTGAGATTCGGCAGGTTCAGGAACGCAAACGGATTCGGGTCCGGTCCGTTGGTGGGGATGCGATAGCGCCCGTTGGCGCCCAACTCGTCGCTCGGCCGCAGGTCGAGGTCGGGCGTGATGCGCAGGATTTTGCCCTGCAGAGCGTCCAGCCGCTGCGGTATCGTCCGGGTGGCACCAGCCGCCTCGCCAGCCCCGCCGTCTCCATTGCTGAGGTAAAGATTGCGATAATCAGCGTCGCCGGGCCGGGCCAGGGGATTGAAGAGCAGGTCGCCCAGGGGATGGAAGTTGCTGGTGAAGCCCACGCGCAGGATTTCCCGGGCCGTGCCTTGAAAGACGGCGTCGTTAATGTTCGTATCCTTCCATTCAACCAGGACGGCTTCCCAGGTCACGCCGCCTGCCGGCGGATTGACCGCCGGCGTGACGGCATAACCCGCCAGATTCAGTCCCGGCAGGGCGGCGTTGGTTGGCGCCGCGGAACCGCCCATGGTGGGATCCTCAACATGCACGGTGTAAAAGCAGCCGTTGGTCGCATATGCCGGGTCGAACTGAACCGTGACCAGGCCGGCGGCGTAACCCGAGGCGTTGTAAAATTTCGGGAAGACGGCCTGGAAATTGATGTACGCGGTGAAGGTCTGGTTGGACCGGTTGAAAATATAGAGGTTGCGGTTCTGGTCGCAGACGAAGAAACGGGTGGACGCCCCGGGCGCGCCGGCCGGTTCGGAGCGCAGGAAGTTGAGGCGGGCCAACTGGTCGCCAAAATTGATGGTCGCCGTGGGATTCGCCAGCGAACCACCGCGGCTCGACAACGGCGCGCTGGCATAGTCCTCCAGCAGGACTGCCGTGCCGTCCTTGGTGATTTGGGGGCCGGAAGGATACTGGGCGCCGGCCGGCCGGGGACACAACGTGAACCCGCACAACAGGACCAGGTTTGTAGACCACCTGATTTTCATACCTCCAGCCTGCAAGCAGGAGGAGGCTAACTCGGTCCCCCAACTCAAGCAAGCCGGAGGATTTCCGGGCAGCGCCTTAATTTAGCTGCTGTAGGGTCGAGCCTATGGCTCGATAGTTGAGCCGCAGGCTCAACGCTACACCAACTTATTAATCGGAGCATAATATACTTTACACAACGTTCGGGTTATGATAGCTTCTGCGCATGACACATCAGGATTTCCGGGCGTTGGCTCCGGCGGCGCAGGAAGCCATCCGCTTCAAAGCGATAGCCGCCCTCCAGGAAGGGCGTTCCAAGACGGAAGTGTCCCGTCTTTTCGGCGTGACCCGCCAAGCCATTCATGGCTGGGTCAACCGAAGACGGCAAGCCGGAGTCAAGGGACTGCGCGCCCGGCGGCGGGGGCGTCCTGTGGGCGGACGGCTCAAGCCCGAACAAAGACGGGTGATCTGCCGGCTCATCACCGATCATTGCCCGGACCAGTTGAAGCTGCCGTTTTACCTTTGGACGCGAGAGGCGGTGGCGCATTTGATTGCCCAACGCTGTGGGGTGCGGCTTTCGGTATGGACGGTGGGGCGGCTTCTGGCGCGCTGGGGGTTCACGGCGCAGAAGCCAACGCGACGGGCTTTCGAGCAAGACCCCAAGGAGGTTGGCGCCTGGCTGCGCCGAAAGTATCCGGCCATCCGCGCCTTGGCCCGCCAGCAGAAAGGGCTGATTTTCTGGGGGGACGAAATGGGGTTGCGGGGCGATCAGGCCGCCGGACGCTCTTTCAGTCCGCAAGGCCAGACCCCGGTGATTCCGGGCACAGGACAGCGTTTTCGCTGCAACCTCATTTCGGCCATCACCAACCGGGGCCAGATGCAATTCATGGTCTTCAAGGAGCGCTTCACCGTGGCGGTCTTCCTGAAATTCCTGCGCCGATTGCTGCGCCAAAACCGGCGCAAAATCTTCCTGATCATCGACAGTCATCCGGTCCATGTGGCCAAAGCGGCCTTGCGCTGGCTCAAAAGCCGACGCGCCACCTTGCGCGTTTACTTTCTTCCGGGCTACAGCCCCGAACTCAATCCCGACGAGTATCTCAACCAGGACGTCAAAACCAACGCCGTGGGCCGCACGCGCCCGCTGGATCGAAAAGAGATGATCGCGAACATTCGGGCCTACTTGCGCAACACCCAAGCCAACCGCTCTCTGGTCAAACGCTACTTTCATGCAGAACCCGTTCGCTATGCCTCACTGTAAAGTATTTCACGCTCCCGGTAATAAGACACTACCGTTTTCCGGGCAGTGTCTTAATTCAACGGACGGTGGTGGCCTGTTTGAGCCGGAGCCAGTCGGGATTGATCGCACTGACCGCCTTTCCGGAGCCAATCGCGCCGGGGTTCAGGAGTTTGCAGTAGGCCGCATGGCCGTCGGCAAAATTCCAACAGTAACCGCGGTGGTGACGGGTGGCGGGAAAACTGGCGAACGGCCGGCTGTCGTCCATGGTCACCAGGAACCAGCCGTCGTTGATGCTTGACTCGTGCTCGTCGAGCATGGTCCAGATGGACGCCGGGCCGACCATGGCAAATTCACTTTCGCGGACAAAAGTCCGGTACCCTGGCTGGCCAGGATAACTTTCCATATAGCGGCTGCCCGCCCAACCGTTCATGGAATAACTGCGGACCCGGGGCTGAAACCCGGTCTGCGACGGATCCGCCGGACACCAATAGGCGGCCGGCTGCCCGACGTAAGGGAAGAGCAGGCCCCGGCGCAGGTAGATCTGGTTGGTTGACTGGGCGGGCGCTTGCATATTACCCAGCACCCAGGAATTCACGTTCGAAAATTGCGGCAGGTCCGGCAGGTTGGCCACCAACTGGCCGCCGTTGTCGCCGGCGTAAATCTGCTGGGCCAGACCCAATTGGTGGAGATTGTTCAAGCACGAGGTTTGCCTGCCTTTCCCTCGGGCCGCGGAAAGCACCGGCAGTAACAATGCCGAAAGCGCTGCCACAATGGCAATGGTGACCAGCAATTCCACCAGGGTAAATGCGCCGGGAGCCGGGCGGGCCGGGCGGGCACCCGAATCGGGACAGGAATTTTGAAGGCAGATCGTCAACATGGCCGTTACGCTCTTATCGCGGACGTCGCCCGCCAGCCCACCGCTGTTGAACCGGTCCCGGCAGGCCCCCGCGCTGCCGGGCAAAGCCAGCATCAAAATCCTGCCCGGTACAAGCCGTCATACCCAGGTTTTACACCCATTCGGCCGGCGGAGGCAGTGTGCGTTTGGACGCACACCCTGTGCATTTGGTTGCACACAGGCGGGAAGCGATAAATAATGGCGGCACCCCCAGCAATGGGCGGGAAAATGAAGTTCTCGTGGCGGATGCTTCTGGCTGGAGCGATGCTGCTGTCGGCGGCACAGGCCGGCCGCAGCCAGAGCGCCTCGTATTGGCGGGTGTACAAGGTGGAGGATGGCCTCTACCAATCCGGCTGTGCCTCGGTGTCGGTTGCCCCGAACGGGAAGATCGTGGTGCTCCATCTCAACCGGTTGTTTGCCGGCGAGCTGGATGGTTACCGGGTGAAATCGTTCGGTCTGCCCGAACCGGCTGGCGAGATTTCCGAAGGCACCGGTGGGCAGCTTTGGGCAATGGTGCCCACCGGCCTGCTGCTGGAGGTCAGGCCGACCAACTGGGTGGCGCGACCGGTGCCGGAAATCGCCGCCGGCTCCAATACCGTCACACCCTTTTTCCCGGTGCGTTGGGGGCAGGTGGTTTTTTTGCGCCCCGATGAGTTGGTGGAATTCCGGACGGAAACCCCCGAACGCGTCCAGACTCGGGTGCTGCTTCGGCCGGAGCAAACGCGCCTTGAAAAATTCACCGACATGGTGGCGGCGCGCGACGGCGGCCTGTGGATCACCGGCTCGCGCGGTTTGGGCCGGACACCGAAACTCGCCGGCGATACCAATCTGGAAACCGCCTGGCGGGATTTTCTGCCTCCGCCGCCGGCGCAAATTCAAAATCTCCGCGCACCGCGGGAGGACGAGGATGGAGGAGTCACCGTCATCGCCGAATCCAGTGTCGACGGCCACAAAGTCGCGGCGCGCTTCGATGGTCAGGATTGGACCGTGTACCGGCCGGCCGCGGAGAATCTCCGGCTGGCCTGGCGGAGCGGGGACCAGGTGCTGTGGGCGGCGTCCGCTGATACGTTATACTGGCAGCCGTCCGGTCAGACCAATCTGGTGGAATACCGGGACATTTCCGCGCGCCGGTACTACGATGTCGCCATGGAACCCGGCGGCACTTTTTGGCTGGCCACCTCCAGCGGCCTGTTTCACTACTCCCCGCCCCCCTGGCGCAACCCCCCGCCGCTGCAACCGTTCAACCTTCCCATCCAGACCCTGGCGGAGGACACATCCGGCCGGCTGTGGTTCGTCGCCGCCGGCCGGTTGCATTCGCTTCAGGGTGACGTGCATCGGGACTTTGCCCTCCCGGAAAATCTGGCGCCAAACGTGCCTTCGCTCCGCGCTTTGTTTCTCCTGCGCAACGGCACGTTGTGGCTGGACGCGGGCACAAATTCAGTTTGTTTCAATCCGGATTCCGGCGCCTTCAGCCCGCTTCCCGCTCGTGACACCGTCCAGCGCCAAAAGCCGCTGGGCTTGCTTCCGGATGGCAGTCTCTGCGTTCAAAGCTGGAGCGCAGCCGCCACGAACGGAGGCCTGGCCGCGTGTGATTTCGAGCGGTTCGAAGGGGAACAGTTCACGCCGCTGGCGGACCCGCCGCCGCCGGCCGCTTATGCCACGCTGTTTGCGGCGCGCAACGGCGATCTCTGGCTGAGCGGCGACACCGGCCTGGCCTGGTATCACGAGAAAAAGTGGCGGCAATTCCCGCTTTCCGAGCGCACCGTCCCCGAGGCGGTTCTGGGCTTCGCCGAATTGAGCGACGGGCACATCTGGTGCGCCACCCAGGACAAGCTTTGGGAGTTTGACGGGCGCAACTGGTCCACCATGCGGGCCGGATTCGAGCACATCAACACGCTCCTGGGTTCTCGGGACGGCAGCGTCTGGGTGGGGGATGATGCCGGGGTCCACCGCTATTTCCAGAAGGTCTGGATCGAAAACAACAGCGACGACGGGCTGCCGGACGCTTCCGTTCACGAGATCCTGGAAGACCAGGCGGGGCACATCTGGGTCGGGACACCGCACGGCCTGAGCCGGTATCATCCCGAGGCCAATCCGGACCCGCCGCGGACGTTTATCCAGGAGCCGGGCGATGCCGAGCTGCGGGTCCGCGAGGGCGACACGATCACGATCGCATTCACCGGCCAGGACAAGTGGAAATTCACCCCGCGCGAGCGGCTGCTGTTTTCCTACAAGCTGGATTACCGCGACTGGTCTCCCTTCCTGGAGTTGCACACCATTTCCTTTTCCGACCTGCCGGCCGGCCGGCACGTCTGCCAGGTCCGCGCCATGGACCGCAGCGGCAACATCGAGCTTAAGCCGGCCTCGGTGGAATTCACCGTCATGGTGCCGTGGTACCGGGAAATCCGGCTGGTGGCCATCGCCGGCACCGGCGCTGCCGTGGCGCTCTTCTTTGCCGGACTGGCCGTTAACCGGCACCGGCGGCTGCGCCGCAGCCACGCCGAGGTGGAACAAAAGGTCGCCGAACGGACGCACGAACTGGAAATCGCCAGCCGCGAATTGCTGCAAAGCCAGAAGATGACCGCCCTGGGCACGCTCGCCGCCGGCATCGCCCACGATTTCAACAACATCCTCTCCATCATCAAAGGCTCCGCCCAACTCATCGAGGAAAATCCCGACAACCCGGACAAAGTCCGGACGCGCGTGGACCGCATCAAGACCGTGGTGGACCAGGGCGCCGGCATCGTGAATGCCATGCTCGGCTTCAGCGGCAGCGCGGGCGAGCAACCCGGTCCCTGCGATCTGAATGCCACCGCCCGGGACACGCTCAAGCTGCTCGGCGACCGTTTCATGCGGGAAGCGGAAGTGAAATTCACGCCCGCGCCGGACCTGCCGGAAATTCATGCTTCCAAGAATCTCATCCAACAGACTCTGCTGAATTTTATCTTCAACGCCGCCGAAGCGATGACCGCGCACAAACAGGTCCTCCTGGCCACGCAAAAGCTGGAACGGCTGCCCGAGGATCTGGCGCTCACGCCGGCGCCGGCCCCCGCCTATGTCGCGGTGTCCGTGCGCGACACCGGCTGCGGCATCCCGCCGGAAAACCTGCCGCGCATCTTTGAACCGTTTTTCACCACCAAGGCGCTGTCCACCCGGCGCGGCACCGGCCTGGGCCTGTCCATGGTCTATGAACTGGCCAAAAAAATGGGGGCCGGCCTCGCCGTGGAATCGGCGGTCAACCGGGGCAGTACGTTCACCCTCATCCTGGCGGTGCAAAATCCGGAAAAAACCCAGAAGGCAGAACGATGAATGCAGAAATAAACTTGCGGCGCGCATGCTTTCGGAGAAAAGCTTCTTCCTTCTGCATTCTGCCTTCACCCTTCCTGTTATGAATCCACCTCTCATCCTGATTGTCGAAGACGACGACCTCCAGTACGAGATTTACGAGGAGGCGCTGGCAAAATACCAACTGGTCCGCGTGAAGAACGGCACCGCGGCCCTGGCCCAGATTCCGCGTCGGCCGCCGGACATCCTCATCCTCGACCACGTGCTGTCGGAGGGCGAACTGGGGCTGGAGTTTTTGCCGGAGTTCAAGGAACTGCTGCCGCACGTGCCCATCGTCATTGTCTCCGGCGCCCTCGAGGTACGCCAGCAGATAGCAGCGTTGCAGGGGCCGCGCCGCGCGCACTATTGCCTGCCCAAGCCGGTGGACATCCAGGCGCTCCGGCGTACGGTGGAAACGGCGCTGAAGGAATGCGGCGAAACCGAGGTGGTCCGGCAGTTTGAAGCGCTGGAACGCGCGCGGCGGTCGGACGCGCAGGAATTGTTCAGCCGTTCGACCGATCGCCTGGCCCGGCAGAACCGGATTTTGGAACTGGTGAAACAGTCCCCGGAGCGTCCGAACATTTCCGCGCTGGCCCGCGAATTCAAGGTGGCCCGCCGCACCATCATCCGCGACCTGCAGGAACTGATCCGTCGCGGGCAGCTTCCGCCGGAAGCCTACCCCGAATGGGAAAACCCGGAGGAGGAAGAGGATTGAGAGGTTTCGGGCGGCTCACTTTGGGTCCGCCTTTTTCAATTCGACGGCATAGACTTGGTTGGCTCCACTCATATTGGAGCGGAAGATGAGCCATTCCATGTCCGGCGAGAACATGGCGTTGGGTTCGAGCGCGTAGTCGTGCTTCGCCATGTTCACCAGCCTTTCGGAATGAAACACGCCGGGCCGGATCAGCTTGCTCGTGTCAATGTTGCCGTCCGACCGGTCCTGCACCAGCTCGGGGCGGAAGAGGTAAATCCAGTTTCCGTTGTCCGCGTGCGCGACCATGTGCTCGTCGCCGCCGTCGCCGGAAAAAAGTTTTCCATCGGGCGACACGTTGAAATGCACCGACCATTCGTCGCGCTGGAGGTGGTACCAGGTCCGTTCGCCGGTCGCGAGGTCGTAACCGGCCACCCAGAAATCCTCGCCGCGCGGTGTCTGGAGATCGTACCAGATCGTTTTGCCGTCGGCGCCCCAGAATTCGTGTCCGGCTATTTCCATGGCCATCGTGCGCGGATGGATGAGCTTCAAGTCCGAGCCATCGGCGCGAATGGTCCAGATGCGGTCCACCTTGTGCCACGGGCCTTCGTGGCAAAACATCAGGAGGTTCGGGTCCGTCGGCGAGAATTGGAGATGCCCGAGCCAGTCGGTGCCGCGGTTGCATTTCAGGGTCTGGCCGGTCTGAAAGTTGTAGAAAAACAGCTCCATCGGATAATGTTGGGCGAGGCGTTCCTCCATCATCGTTCCCTTCCGATTGCGGTAGGCGTCAACCGTCTGGATGTCGTTCCGCCGATTCGGTCCGCCGTCGAAGAAGCCCTGGTTGGTCCCCCAATCCGTGCGATCGGTGAAGGTCCCCGCCAGCAGCGTTTCGTCGGCGTTCACCGTGGCGACCTGCTGTCCGCGCGCCAGGGTGACAATGGCACGATTGGTTTTGGTGGCGGGGTCGAGGGCGAACACGGTGCGGTTGGTTCCCACATAATAAATCTGCCCGGTCTTGTGGCCGACCATGATGATGTGAACGCGGCCCGTGACGAGTTTCTCCACCGCGCGTGTCTGGAGATCGATCATCGCGATGCCGTCGGGCGTGGTGATGACCATTTTTTTGCCGTCGGGCGTGAACGGATTCAGGTTGAAGTAGAGGCTTTCGCTGCCGGGCTCGGTCGAAAGCTGGAGGATGCGATGGCCGGTATCGGGGTCAACCCACTCGACCGGCAGATTGGTGGTCGTTTCCGCCCGGGCCGCCAGGGCCAGCACGCCCAGGCCGGGCAGCATCAACCAGCGAAATCGCCGCCAAAGAGGCATGGTCATGGCCAACATGGGGTTCATTTCTCCCACCTTGGACGTGGAAAAGCAATCCGAGGTTAAGCTCAAAACCCACCTTTTGCCCCACGGCCATCCGAGTTCCGAAATTCAGCGCCACTTTCCGTAGTCGGCCGGACATCCGCTGCCGAAACCGTTAATTTGATTCTACAGCGCGGTAAAACAGGTGTGGTTGAGCCGCCGGGGCGAGGTAATAACCCTGTCCACCCAACACCCAAACATTGCCCGGGGCGGTCAACCACACCGAATCCGTCAAATTGGTTTTGTACTGGACCTGATAGCTCCGGCCCACCACCGCCGGCCAGATCAGGCTCAGGTTGTTATTGACCGGTGTGCCGGCCCAAAGCCGGAACACCGAATTGGGATTCATGGGATCCGTGCCGGCCAGGTACTCCTGCGAGTTGGATGCGCCATCACCGTCAGCGTCATCCGAGGCCAGAGAAAAATCGCCGGCCTGTCCGGTGGGATGTCCAAAATATTTCGTCATCCACCAGTCCGGTATCCCGTCGCCATCGCTATCCACCAGAGCGGCGTTGACATCCACGGACGCGCCGAACGCATCCGGCTCGCGGTTGATATCGCCGGCCACCAACCCCGAGTCCAGGTCCTGGAAAGCCAGGGTCGCACCGCTGTCGCTGATCACCGGCCGGGATGCCCACAGAAGCGGGACGGAAGTGTTTTGCCCGATGTTCAGCACCAAGTTGGATGCGGTCAACCGGTCCAGGAGGTATAAATTCGGTGGGGCCGAGTTGTCGCCTATGACCGTGTTGGTCACGATGCTGCGATAGGCGATGAACCGGCCGTTGCCGCTCATCACCGGTCCATCCGAAAAAGCGGCCATGGTGCCGGTGCCCGGCCCGGCCAGCCCAATCACACCGAGCGTGCCGGTCTGGAAATCCTTCAGGTAAACCTTGTTGGTGCCGTCATCGGCCCCACCGAGGTTGGTGCTGGACACAAACGTCAGCCAGCGGCCGTCATCACTCCAGCAGCCGGCATTCCGAATCGGTGAAGTCGTCGGGAAGGAGAAAATATTCGAGCGGGGAACGATGTTGTCCACATACAGCACATTTGCGAGCCGATAGAGAACTTTAGTTCCGGTTGGATCGATGGCCGCTGAATTCACGCGGCCGCTAATGGAATTGGTATAAATATCCTTGCCGAGTTGGGCGTCCCAGATTCGCAGGATAGACGAATTGTATTCATTGGCGTAGGCAACATAACGGCCGTCCCTGCTCAGGGAAGGCGCAAACGATGAATTGAGGATGATGCTATTATTCCCGACGAGTCCCATGGTCTGGGCCTGACTCATGTCCCGCCAATAAGTTCTGAGGTAGATGGGGCCGCCTGCGACCAGATTGGTCGCCGTGCTCAGGAAAGCGATATATTGACCGTTCGAGCTGATCACCAAATCAGACGAGTCATTGTTGCCGGGGCTGACGCCGTCGGTTCCCACGCTGACCATCACGGTGGTGCCGGTCAGCAAATCGCGGCGGAACACGTTCGCGTAATTGGTATTCGGCGGGCTGGCCACCAGGTTGCTGGCCCCGCTGATAAAGGCCACGTACCGACCGTCGGCGCTGATGGCCGGGCAGCAAGAGCCGCCGCCCAAGGCTGCGTTGCCGTCCAACCCCACGCTCACCAGCGCGTTGGTGCCGTTCACCAAGTCACGCACGAACACGTCCGGCTGCCCGTTCGCGTCGTTGGGCGCCAAGTCATCCGCCGCGCTGGTGAAGGCCGCCCACCGGCCGTCCGCACTTAATGACCATTGGCCTACACTGCTGAAGTTGTCACCCGCCGCCAGCATCACTGTGGCATCCCGCGCGGAAGTTATTTCCGTGGTCCCGGCCACGCAGTCGCGCACGAACACGTCGTCGGCATGGTTCTTGTCCAGATTGACCAGGCTGCCGTCGGCGCTCTTGAACGCGACGAACTGCCCGTTGGCACTCAGGCTCAAGGACGTTAACTCGTCGTCGGTGGAGCCGACGCCGTTCGTGTCCACGTCCACGAGTTGCGTTGCGCTGAGTTGCAGGTCGCGCCGGAAAACGTGGTAGCCGGCGGACACGGCGTTGGCTGTCAGGTTGGTGACGTTGCTCAGGAACGCGACAAACCGGCCGTCGGCGCTAATGGCCGGCATATACGAGGTGGTGTTGGCAGGCACGCCACTGCCGCTGTCGCTGACGAGCGTGTCCACGGCTAGGATGGTGTCCCAGACATGCACGCTGTTGGTGGTCAGGCTGGACGGCCCTTCGTGCTGGACCAAGGCAAGGTAACGGCCGTCCGGCGTCATCTCGGGACCGTAGTTGTCATCGTAATTGAGATACCAGCCGATACCGTTGGTGTTCGCCACGGTTGTCGCGGCCAGTATGGTGTCGTATTCCAAAATCACCGTTGCGCCGTTCGTAAGCGTCGAGCCGGCTTTGAAAGCAACGTAGCGACCGTCATCGCTCAACCGCGGATGATACGCCGGCTTGCCGCTCTGGCCGAGCGTGGCCGATACAATCGCCGCGGCGTTGGTGCTGACCCAGGTCGTCGCGTTACCCACACAGTCGCGCACATACACTTCGCCCGGCGAAGTGACGGGAACTGTCGAGACCAAGCCGGTCGCGCTGCTGAAGAATGCCACGTACCGGCCATCCGGCGTGATGACGGGCGTCGCCACGATAGGATTGGTGCTGCTGAGAGGCGGACGCGCGCCGATGCTGACGAGATAATTCGTCCCAGCGACGAGGTTGCGTACAAACACGTCGGGGATGCCGTTGGTGTCGTTCGGCACCAGGTTCGACGCGCTGCTGATGAACGCCACAAACCGGCCGTCCGGCGTCATCACCGGGTCCGTCGAGGCGCCGTTCGCCTGACCGCCGTTGGTGGACACACTCACCAGCGCCGTGGTTCCGGCCATCAGGTCGCGGATAAAAATGTCCGTGACGCCGTTGGTGTCGTTGGGCGCCAGATTGCTGGCGTCGCTCTGAAAAACAACGAATTGCCCGTTGGTGGAGGCCTGTCCGAGTGTCGAATTGCCGTTCCCGCCGCCGGTGCCGCTCAGGTTGCCGCTGACCAGCGTGGTCGTGCCGACGACGCGGTCGCGGAGAAACACGTTTAACGCGTAAAAACTGTTGCCGCCGGGCGTCAGGTCGTTGGCCGCGCTGGTGAAGACGACATAGCGGCCATCGGGGCTGAGGACCGGAGCGACGGAATTGCCATCGCCACCCGCCGGCAGGGGCACGACCGGGCTGCGCGCCGAGAGCAATTGAAGTGGCGCGGCCGCGGCAGAGCGTGCCACAATTACGATGGCCAGCAACGACGCGGTCCCAATAAAATTTCTACCCACAATTTTCGCTTTCATGGTTTGATGCGGTTGAAGGATTCGTTCTCATCGTCGCAGTCGAAATGATGCACGGATTCAGCGTCGTTCAGTCATTCGGTTTCACCGTCCACATGCCCAAGGGGTAGGTGAGTTTCAGCGCCGGCGGTCCGGACGCCTTGCCGACGGTGTCTTCCATCCGGAGCGCGGCCACGTGGCCGTCGTGGAAGAGGTAATTGAACCGGTACCCGTGCGCCGGGTACAACAGCAGACCTTCACTGTAGGTCCCACCGGTGAACAAAGCATTTGCGCCAGTGGGAGCCGCTACATCGGTTTGGTAAAGAGGACTCCAAGTGCTTGCCGAGCACCACGGCCCGGCCGAAACACACGGCCAGATGTTCCCCTCGACATTCTGGTTGCTGGCCAGCTCGGCCAGCAGGATGGTACCGGCCGCATCTTTGACCACGGAGGTCTTGTAGCCTTTTGCGTCCCAGTCCACTGAACCGGAAGTAGCATACCAATAAATGCCTACCCCATGCCGAATCGGCTGATTCAAGTCCGGCAGGGGATACTTCCCGTTCTGGGGGTCAACTTGAATCTCCGTCGCATAGGTGGTGCCCACGCTGTTCATTTCATAGCTCTTGATGGCGTACCTGAGCGGGGAGCCGACATTACCGGGATCGGTATGCATCCAAGAAACTTTCGGTAAGGTGGCGTCCACCGGACAAGCCATCACCGGAAGCCCCGGGGCAAGGCCGAGCATGGCAGCATCACTTGGATTCTGAGCATAAATGCCATTCTTCACCTGGTTCACGGTTACGCTCTGGCCGCCGCTGACGTAATTATAAATCCAGGAGTCCCACGATACTTGGCCACCGCCACCCGAGGTCGAGTACCCGGCCGCTGGGAACATATCGCCGTGGTCCTGGGTGAACAGTTGGATTCCCACCTGGAGCTGCCGAAGGTTGTTTTGGCATTGGAGCCGCCAGCTTTCCATGCGGGTGCCCGCGAGCGCCGGCGCCAACAACAGCGCCAGCACCGCGAGCGTCCCAAGCACTACTCCCAATTCGATAAGTGTGAAACCGTGTTGTGGTTCCCCCGGGGTATTTGACCCCCGATGCCGTTGTTGGAGTTGAATGGAGTTTTTCATCGCTTTGAAATCCTAATCATTCGGTTTTACCGTCCACATGCCCAAGGGATAGCTGAGCTTGAGGTTCGGAGGACCTGATGCTTTCCCGACGGTGTCTTCCATCCGGAGCGCGGCCACATGGCCGTCGTGGCAGAGATAATTGAACCGGTTGCCATGTGCCGGATATAGCAACTGCCCCTCACTGGTGCTGCCGTTGTTGAACAAATAAAGCGGGTCCTTGGCACTGGCGCTGGCGTCATATTGATACAAAGCACTCCAGGAGCCTCCGTTGCAATATGGACCAGCGGAGACACACGGCCAGATGTTCCCTTCGGCACCCTCGCTGGCAGCCTGTTCGGCCAACAAGATGGTTCCGGCCGGATCTTTGACCACGGAAGTCTTGTAGCCCTTCGCGTCCCAATCCGCGCCGCCTGATGACGATTGCCAAAAAATTCCCACCCCATGGCGGGTCGAAGAATTAAAACTCAAATCCGGCAGGGAATACTTCCCGTTCTGCGGGTCAACCTGAACTTCCGACCCCCAACTTATACCTGCGGAGTCCATTTCATAAGTCTTGATGGCGTATTTGAGCGGAGATGTCGGATTGCCTGGATCAGAATGCATCCAATAAACCTTCGGCAGGGTGGCGTCCACCGGACAGGCTACAACTGGCAGCCCAACCGCACAGCCGAGCAATGCCGCGTCGTTCGTGTTTAATGCATAAATGCCATACCTCACTTGATCCACGGTCACGCTTTTCCCGCCACTGATGTAGTTATAAATCCAGGAGTCCCACGACAGCATCTGGCTGTTTCCCGAACCCATATACCCAGCCGGTGGGAACATGTCGCCGCGGTCCTGGGTGAACAGTTGGATTCCGACCTGCAGCTGCCTGAGGTTGTTCTGGCATTGGAGCCGCCAGCTTTCCATCCGGGTGCCCGCGAGTGCTGGCACCAACACCAGCGCCAGCACCGCGAGCGTCCCAAGCACGACCCCTAATTCGATGAGCGTGAAAGCGCGCCTCGGAGGCCGCTCGGCCGACGATGATTGCCGGGGGATTTGCGGCGGAGCAGGAATATTCGGGAAAGTCTTCACAGCATGAGAACACTATACCTGAATCAAACGGGCCGGCAAATTACGAAATATTAAGCTGTTTGGAACCAGCCTCCGGACCTGGCGGCAACGGACTTTGCCATCGGCATTTCCGGCCCACTCGCCCGGCGCGAATGCCGACACCCGGCGCACTGGAACCAGCGTCCGCTGGCCCGGTTGCATGAAATGGATAGGTAACGTCATAATTCACCCGATTCAGTCATTCAGCCTCGCCGTCCACATGCCCCGTGAAACAATCGGATTCCCAACTCCCGTTGCTTGGGTTGTTCTGGCATTGGGGCCGCCAGCTTTCCATCCGGGTGCTCGCGAGTGCCGGCGCCAGCAGCAGCGCCAGCACCGCGAGCGTTCCCATCACCACAAGCAACTCAACCACCGTAACGGCGCACTCTCCCGACGCCTCTTTCCACCCTGTCACCCCGGTTGTTGGCTTGATTGGCATTTTTCCCTTCACCAACAACTCGCTCTTCAAAAGCCGGTTCTTTCAAAAAACGCGAAAAATCATCAACGGGATTTGATTGGTCCTCAACAACTTACAGAATCAGGGGTCTCAGGGGCAAAACTGCAGCGGCGGACGCCAGTCGGCAAGGGTTTCATTCAAAAACCATGAAGAAATGGAGCCGACTGATGTCGGCTGCTACATGTCCTCGAGTTCTTCGGAGCAACAGTTTCAATCCAGATGCGCGGGTCAGTTTATTGCGGCGGGTGTTTGAGCAGCCAGATCAGGCGCCAGAGCATGCCGACGATCACGGCAAAGCCGATGTAGGGAGCAACGACACCGATGACGCGCATCAATTGGTCCTGGGCCCGCTGGCGCTCCGGGTCGTAGTGGCTGAACTGGAATGACAGCAGCGCCATCATCAGCTCATCGGCGGTTTTGTAGCGCTCGTGCGGATTGGTGCGGCAGGCGTTGAGGACGATTTTGTTGAACTGGACGAGGTCCCGGTCGTCGGCATTGTCCTTCAGCGGCGGCAGCTCGGGATATTCGTTGCGATCCTTGCCGGTGCTGATTTCGTACAGCACCTTGCCGAGCGAGTAGATGTCCGCCTGCGCGGTCCCGGCGCCCTCCGGCGCGATGAAGCCTTCCGTGCCCACGCGGGAGCCGGGCTCGTACAATTCCGAAACCAGTCCTGCGTCCGCCAGCTTGGGGAAGCCGTTCACAAAAATGATGTTCGATGGCTTCACGTCGCGGTGGATCAGGCCGTTCCGGTGCAGGTAGCCCAAGCCCGACGCGATGGCCGCGCCCAACCGGATGCATTCGCCGATGGGCAGGCGCCGGCGCTGCCGGAAATCGTAGGCCAGCGTCCGGGGCACGTACTGGTCGGACACGACGACCTGGCCGGTGTTGACGTCATCGCTGGCCTCCATGACGTAATAAAAATAGTCGTCCTGGTCGTTGCACCCCACTTGGAGGATGTCCATCAGACCGTCGTGCCAGCGCGAGACGGGCTCGAAGCGCAGCACTCCTTCAAACTCGCGCTCGAACGAGCGGCGCCGTTTGAAGGCGCGCGCGTGCACCACCTTGACGGCGCGGCACATGCCCAGGACATTCCGGGCCAGCCAGACCTGCCCGCCGCTGCCGCCGCCAATCACCCGGATGAGCTCGTGATCGGGCACGACCGGCGGAGGCGGAGGCGGAGCCGCCGCCGCTGCGGTTGTGTCGCGGGGTGGATTGGACGATTCGGTCATGTCCGCGGTTCCGGTTTCATTTGAGCTGGTTCCATTGTTCCTCGAGCCGGCGTACTTCCCGTCTGAGCAAGGACGCCACGCGGTATTTAATCAGGTATACCAGCCCCACGTTGACGTCCAGCGCGCGGGCGACGTCCCGCGCCGGCCGCTGCTGGAGCACGTAAAGGTCGAAGACTTGATAATGTTCCTCCTTGATGGTGCGTTTGAGGTTTTCCAGCCCCGCCTTCAGCATGTTGGCCTGCCATTCCTCGTCCCAAACGGCGACGCCGGCTTCCGCGGCTGGGTCGGGAAGGTCCGCCACATCCGGCCGCGGCAGGGCTTCGGCGGTGGTGGAATCAGCCTCCTGGTGGGCGCGGGTGCGCTTGCGGAACTGGTCGGCGATGCGCCAGCGGGTGAGGTTGCGCAGCCAGCCCTTGAACGAACCCAGCGACCGGTCGCGCTTGAATTTGTGGATGTCCCGGGCCACGGAAATCACCGTTTCCTGCACCACGTCCTGCGCCTCAGACTCGGTCAGCCCAGACCTGAGGGCGACCGCATAAATCAATCGCCAGTAGGTATTGAAGAATTCCCGCCAACTGTCCTGGTCGCCCCGGTCTTCCAGCCGGCTCAGGAGGGTGTAACGCGTGGGAATGGAGTCCACCAGCGACGTCATGATACAGCTCATACACGAAATACTCGTCCAAAGCGACGCGATTCTTTCAAAAAAAATCTAAAAAGACTTTTTAACCACGGATGGCACGGATGAACTCGGATTTAAACCGCCAAGGCGCCAAGGCGCAGACATGAACCACGAAGAGCACGAAGCATACGAAAGGTAGGGCGCGGTCTTGGACGTTCTCATGACATAGGTAACAAACGTTCTCACCACATGGGTAACACTTTTGGCTGCGCGGCCTCATGGAGGCGAGCGAAGCGAGCCGGAATAAGGCCGCGCAGCGGGCCTTTTTAGCGTGTCCGGTATTTTGCGGTCCGGATGTTTCCTCGCTCCCGTTCGGAAAGTACCAAAAGACCAGAAACCCAATTTAACCAAAATCCATTTCACGTAGCTTCGGCTGCTGTTCACCTCGAAACCTAGGAAATTTCAACAGAGGACAGCGTTTGAAGTGCGCCCCAACCGGGGCGCATTGAAAGCGTTCCTCTGTAGGCCCCTCCTAGGTGCTTGAGGTGTGATGCAAGTAAATGCGTCCCATTTTCATTTCAGGCACCAGAGTTCTTCATTCGTGAAACTCATTCTCGCAGTGGTCAGCGTGGTTCTCGGCTCCCGATAACAGGACAGAAGGGACTGTCCGACGGTTTTCAGCGTTCATCAGCGGCAATCAGCGGCCAAAAATGGAGCGTCGCAGCGCTCCGCCCTCCGAAATTTTGTTTTACGTCTTCTGCGCCTCTTTGCGGCAAAACGATTTCACGGCATTCGTGTCATTCGTGGTTAAAAATCTTTGTATCTTGGTGCCTTGGCGGTTAATTTTGTCCGGATGTTTTCATCGGAAATCAAATCCGTCCATTTCACCGGCATCGGCGGCACCGCCATGGCGTCCGCCGCCGCCGCCATGCTCGACCGGGGCTACGCCGTCACCGGCTCCGACCAGAATGTCTATCCGCCCATGTCCACCTTCCTCGCCGCCAAACCGATCGCGGTGATGAACGGCTACGCGGAGCGGAACCTGGCGCACAAGCCGGACCTGGTCGTCATCGGCAACGCCATCTCCCGCGGCAATCCGGAGGCGGAATTCGTGCTCGACCACAAGCTGCGCTATTGCTCGCTGCCGGAACTGCTCCGGGAATTTTTCATCCGCGGCAAACGCTCCATCGTCGTCACCGGCACCCACGGCAAAACCACCACCACCTCGCTGCTCACCTGGGTCTTCGAGCACAACGGGCTGAACCCGAGCTATCTCATCGGCGGCATCCCCAACAACCTCAGCCAGGGCGCCCGGTTCACCGACTCCGACTGGTTCATCATCGAGGGCGACGAATACGACACGGCGTTCTTCGACAAGCGCAGCAAGTTCATCCACTACCAGCCCGAAATCGGCATCGTCAACAATCTCGAATTCGACCACGCCGACATCTTCGACAACCTGGACGCGATCAAAAAGACCTTCTCCCATTTCATCCGGCTCATCCCGCGCAACGGCCTGCTGCTCGGCAACGGCGATGATCACAACCTCGCCCCGCTGCTCGACGTGACGCATTGCCCGGTCAAACGGTTCGGGCTGGGCGAGCGCAATGCCGTTCACGCCTTCAACCTGCGCTACGGCCCGACGGCGACAGAGTTCGAAATCCCGAGTTTCAAGTTCCACCTGAACCTGGTCGGGGAACTGAATGTGCGGAACGCCCTGGCGGTCATCGCCTGCGCCAAGCATTGCGGTCTGAAGAACCATCAGATCCAGGCCGCGTTCGACACGTTCAAGGGCATCAAGCGCCGGATGGAAGTGCGCGGGATCGCCGGCGGGGTGACGGTGGTGGATGATTTCGGCCATCATCCGACGGCCATCCGCGAGACGCTCAAGGCGTTGCGCCTGAAATATCCGCGCGAAAAAATCCGGGCCGTCTTCGAGCCGCGCAGCAACACCACCCGCCGCAACGTGTTTCAAGCGGACCTGCCGGGGGCCTTCGCCGACGCGGATTCCGTGGTGGTGGCCGAGGTGGCGCGGCTGGAGCAGCTCGCCCCGGAGGAGCGGCTGAACCCGGAAAAGCTCATGCAGGATTTGAAAACCGCCGGCAAGGACGCCGCCTATCTGCCGGATGTCGATACCATCGTGGCGCATGTGGCGAAGCAGGCGCAGGGCGGCGACATCGTGGTGGTGTTCAGCAACGGCGGATTTGGCGGCATCCACGGCAAGCTGCTCGAGCGGCTGGGGCGGAAGTGATTGAAATCAAATCGCTCCCGGCGATTTCCGTGTTTGGCTTTGCGGGTTACGGCTGCACGCCGGCACGGTAGAAGTAGGGGCCGCCGTTTGTCGCCGCAGGGTCGGTGTAACTGGTCGTGCCGGTGTGGCCGACGATGTTGCTTTGGAGGATGGAAAACGCCGGCGGCGCCGCGAGATTGGTGGCGCGCTGGAGATAATACGTGCGGGTGTTGACGCTCTTCCAGGTTACGATCACGCCCGCCGGATTGGTGGTCGCGAGCGGCGGCAACATCACGAATACCGACGCCGGATTGGTGGGATTCAAGCCAGCAATCCATTTCTGCCAGTTGTTCATTCCCGTGCCGTCCAGATCCAGGTAATCCGCCGAGCCGTCGGTCGGCAGGCCGTATAGCTGGAGCCAGGCATAGGAGATGACGGAGCCCGGTGTGGGATACTCGTAAGCGCCCATGTCCACCGTGCCGCCGGCGATGCGCGGGTTGCCGTCGAGGTCATTGGTGACGGTGGCGTAGGTGTTATAACCCGAATTGATGCAAGGCGAGCTGGTTTGCAGATGGAAATCGCCGGCAGCCCGGTCTATGAACAGCGGCGCGTTTGTTATAACCCCAACCCCACTTCCGGCAGGCGTGCAACAATAATTCAAGGCACAAAGATAGGTGTCTTGAATCGGGGTATTATAGTAAACGATGCAATTATTCAGGATGCTCTGGTATGCCCCACTGGCTTGTTTGCCGGACGCAGTGTTCGCGACAACGGTGCAGTTGTTCAGCGTGCAGTTCTGTGCGCCTCCTGCTCCCTGCGAGCGGGGAGCTGCATTACCGGTGAGCACGCAATTAACCAGCACGTTAGAGCATGTACCGCCACCACCCAGACTTGCCTGGTTATTCTTTACGACACAGGCAACGAGTGTGCCGGAAAAAGCACCACCGCCGTACCCGTTCGCGTAATTGCTGGTCAGAATACAATTCGACACGATGGCATTTGTAGATTCGCACCAGACTCCACCGCCACTCTGTTCTCGAATGACATCATTCTCTTGCAAAGGTACGTCAGCATACCCGTTCGTAATCGTGAATCCACTCACCAGCGCATTGCTGCCCACATAAACACCCCGCATTTGGTGTCCGCCGACAACCGTTGTTACTTGAGGTCCATTCACGCTTAAAAGCGTGATCGCCTTGGCCAATACGACCCGGTTGGTCTCTTTTCCAAAAACCACCCGCCCGCCTGTGTTGTAGCCTCCGTTTGTCACCAGAACCGTGTCTCCCCCTACGGCTGCGTCAACGGCGTCCTGAATGTTGGTTGCGGCGGTGCTCCAATCCAGATAAGGCGACGACGGATTCGTGCACGTCCGCGCGACGTAGCGCACAGATGGCGCCAGGGCCACCAGCGGCGTCAGAGATGCCGTGAGGCTCCTCGCCGAACTCAACACATTGCTCACGATCACGAAATAGCCGCCGGCGTCGCCTGATTGAACGTTGGAAATACTCAAAGCAGGGGTGGTGCTGCCACTGATGCGTCCCCCGTCGGTCAACGCAATTCCGTTGACAAACCACCGGTAATCCAGACTCGAGCCGCTAGCCGCAATGCTGAAGGTGGCGTTGCTTCCCACCAACACTGCCTGGCTGACCGGTTGGCCGGCGATTTGGGCCGGCGCCAGCACCGTCAGCGTCGCGACCTGGCTGGTGACGGCGCCGTAACTGTTGGTGACCAGCACCTGGTAGGCCGCCCCGCTGTCGTTGGTTTGAACACTTGAAATGGTCAGGGTTGGCGAGGTCGCCCCGCTGATCCGCCCGCCATTGGCGAGGGCCGCTCCGTTGGAATACCAAAGATAATTCGGCGGCGCGATGCCAACCGCCGTCACCGTGAATGCGGTGTTGCTGCCGGTCAACACCAGTCTATTGGTCGGGTGCACGGTAATCACCACGGGCTGTGGCAGCACCGTGACCACAGCCACCGCGCTGGTGACGACACCAGAGCTGCTCGACGCGGTGACCCAATAGCTTCCGGTGTCATTGGTCTGCGATAGTGAGATGGTCAGAGAATTGGATGTCGCGCCGGAGATCCGTCCGCCGTCGGCCAAAGGCGCGCCATTGAACCACCATTGGTAAGCCGGCTGGTCGCCGACAGCCGTGGCACTCAGGACGAAATTGGTGCCGGCGAGAAGAATCTGGTTGGTCGGTGAAAGCAGAAAATACAGCGGGACCTGATATTCATACGCGCCCACATCCACCGTCCCGCCAACAACGCGTGGATTGCCACCCAAATCCGTGGCGCTGGCAACAAAGGCATTGTCGCCGGAGTTGATGCAAGGCGAGTTGAATTGGAGGCGATAATTACCGTTGTTCTGATCCACAAACAGTGGCGCATTCGTGAAATTATTCCCGCCGTTGTCAGGCATCGGGATGGTGCAGCAGTTATAGAGAGTTCCGTAAGCCGCATTGTCCACCGTGCCGGCTCCGTATTTATTTCCGTAAATGATGCAATTATTCAGCGCGGTGAAGGCGGCACCACCACCGCTGGGGGGTGTGGCGCGGGAAGTAGTCACTGTATTATTGACGATGGTGCAATTGGTTGCACGACTGCAATAGAGTCCGCCGCCATATGCGCAGTTATCGATGCTATAATTGTAAAAGGCCCTGTTGTTGATGATCAAACAGTCATTCAGCGCGGAACCGTAATCTGCACCGCCGTCATAGGCCTGATTGCCACTCAAGACACACTGACGCAGAATGCAGGAATACGTCCCGCCGCCCGAGCTGGACTGATTATCCGAAACCACGCAATTGTTCAGCGTGGAGAAGGCGGCTCCCCCACCACTGCTGAAGCCGTTATAATTCGAGCAAACGTTGGCTTGGAGTGTGCAATTGCTTAAGGTGCCTGAGAAAACGCCTCCTCCAAAGCCAAAACCGTCTCCGGAAACCACGTTATTGACAATCAGGCAGTCGTTTACCAGCACGTTGGTAGAGGCGCAACGCGCACCCGCGCCGCGCCAGGAATACCCATCGGTCAAGGTAAATCCCGTCAACACCGTGCCCTCGGCCAAGATCGCGCAACTGTTGCTGGAATTTCCATCAATCGACGTCACATTGGCGCCGCCGACACTGCGTATGGCCAGCGCATTCGTCACGACGATGCCGCCCCGATAAATGCCGTTGTTTACAAGGATCAAATCGCCATCCGCCGCAGCATCCACCGCATCCTGAATATTCGTCGCCGCAGCGCCCCAGGCGGCATAAGGGGCAACGGGATTCGTGCTGTTCAAATCCACGTAAAGCGTTGTCGCCGAGGCGTTCAGTCCTACGTAGCTGGTAAGAACCAAAAGAAGCCACTGATAAGCCTTCATAGGCATCACTAAATCCAGTTGCCTAAGACATTAGCAATTCTCCCATGCAAGTCAAACGAAATGGTGGCAGCAAACGACGGCCTCAAACATCGGGAAAGTGCGATCCCGTCACGGTTTGACAAAGATCGGACCAGCGCAAGGAGAGCCGCCTTGCGTCGATTGCTGCAGCTATTCCACCTTGAAATTCTCGCGCGCGGCGCCGTTGACCAGGTCAAAGTCCTGTTTGGCAGCCTGCAGGTCGGTCTGTTTGACGACGACGGTGTTGTCCGGCCCGTCCGCCTTGAACAACGCTTCCGCACCAGCCGGGTAAGTCAGATGATCCACCAACACTCCGCGGCTGTTGCGCAGGCTGACGACCGGGCCGCGCGAGTTGAGAATCTCCACATTGTTGAGCGTGATGTCCAGCGCGTCGGTGCACGCCACGCCGCTTTCGGCGGTGATGGAAACGTCGTCCAGATGGATGCCGCGGATTGGCATTTCAGGCAGGCCCTGCAACGCGACAGCCCGGCGCGCGCCCCGGCAAACCACGTTTTCGATGTAGATGTCGCGGAACTGCGGCGTCTTTTCGCTGACCGGTTCCGGTTTGGCGACAGCATCGGCCCCTTCGCCGCCTTCGCCCGGGCCTTGTCCGCCATAATACATGTTAAACCCGATAGCGTCGGTGGCGATGTCGGTCATGCGGACATTGCTGATATAAATCTTCTCCACCACGCCGCCGCGGCCGCGCAGGCTCTTGAACCGCAGGCCAAGGTCGGTGCCCATGAACACGCAGTTGTTGACGCGCACGTTGCGCACCCCGGAGGACATTTCGCTGCCGATGGTGACCCCGCCGTGCGCATGGTAAACGACGCAGTCTTCGATCAACACGTTCTCCGTGGGCACGGCAATGCGGCGGCCCTCCTCATCCTTGCCGGACTTGATGCAGATGCCGTCGTCGCCCACATCGAACCGCGAGCCGCGCAGGACGACGTTCCGGCAGTTTTCAATGTCCAGCCCGTCGCCGTTCTGCGAATACCAGGGGTTGCGCACGCTGACGTTGCGCAGCGTGAGGTCGGCGCACAGGAGCGGATGCAGGTTCCAGCCCGGCGAATTCTGGAAGGTGACCCCTTCCAGCAGGATCCGGCGGCAATTGACGAATTTCAGCAACGTCGGGCGATGCTGGCCCGCCTTTTCCTCCCGGCCCTTCGCCGCGGCCGACGGCCACCAGAGGGTGCCGTTGGCTTCCACGACGCTGCCCGGCACGGCCAGGAGTTGTTTCCACTGCGGCTCGGTCATTTTGCCTTTCTTCACCGGCCGCCAGGCATCGCCCCCGCCGTCAAATACACCCCGGCCGGTGATGGCGATGTTCTCGAGATTTTCGCCGTGGAGAGGCGAGGTGGCCACGGTGTTCGTGCGGCCTTTGATGTCCAACTGCAGCGGCGGATACAGGCTATAATCCGTGGAGAACTGGACCAGCGCGCCTTCCTCCAGGTGCAGTTCCACATTGCTCTTTAAGCCGATCGGACCGGTCAGCCAGAGGCCGGGCGGGAAAACCAGCCGGCCGCCGCCTTTTTCGGCGAGCGTGGCAATGCCCTTGGCGATGGCGTCGGTGTTGGGCGTCTTGCCGTCCGGCACGGCGCCGAAGTCAGTGATCGATGCGGTCCGTTTCGGAATTTTGGGCTCGGCCACGTTGGGCATTTCAAATTTCGGCAGCGCTGCAGCGGCCGTGCATGCTGTGGTGATCACGAGGAGAAAGGACCAGCCTGACAATTTGGAGCTCATGTGCTGGGCCGAGTATAAGTTTGCGCGACGCCGAAAGTCAGCAAAGAAAGGAGCGCCGGCGGATGTAGTCCGGCGGCCTCGGGTTTGCGGATCAATGATCGAGGATGTCACGGAAGGGCGTCGCCTTCCGGTCGAGCTGGAGTCGCGCAGGTTGAGCCTTGGGTTGATGTGACTCAGGCCGTTGGCCAGCGTCATCCAGGCGGTCGGGTTGGCGCTCGCCGGCTACTCACAATTTGCCGGATCCAACGCTGATACGGAACGTTGGCGGGCCATGATTGACTGCCGCCGACACCTTTTCATTCTGACTGAGCCGGCGACCCAAAGAGACCGGGCGACGGCATTGTGTTGATATCTGGCAACAGCGGCTTTGGCGGCCTCCGTGCGAAGTCCCCGCCACGGCTCAACCGGTGGTAGCGCCCGCTCCGCCGCCTGAATTGAGACGGGAAATATTTGCATCAAAACCTCGGAAGGCTATGCTTCGCCGACATGCATCCTGCATCCGGCTGGGAGATGAGCGACGCCATGAAGCCGAGGCTTTGGCGGGAGTGGGCCTGGTTCTATCTGAGCAACTGCCTGGTCACAGTGGTCTTGCAGTCGGGTTACATCGTGGGAATTTCTTCCGGGCTGCATGGGGTTGCCCGTCTGGCCTTCGCACTGGCCTTGGTCAGTCAGGCCGGTTTTCTCAATCTTATTCCGGCCCTGTTCACCGTCTGGCCGTTGCTCCGCTGGCGACACCGGACCGGGGCGCGGCTTCTCGCGGGAACCCTCTATGCTTTTCTGCAGGTGGCCTTGCTTGCGGATATTGTTATCTTTCGCTTGTTCCAACGGCATTTCGACAGCCTCGTCTGGAACGTACTGACCACCAAAGGCGCCGGTGACAGCGTGCGGGTTGATCCCGCCAGCGTGGTGACGGCCACGGCCATCGTATTCATGGTCATCGGCGCCAGTCTGGCGTTTGCCTTGTGGGGCGTGCCGGGGCTGGTGCGCCGGCGTCCGCGTTTTGGACTGGCAGCGATTCTCATTGCCCTCCTCGTGGAGCGAACCTTCTTTGCGGCGATTGATTTGCGGGACAACTCAACGGTCCAGGCCGTACGCGACACGTTGCCCCTCTATCAACCGCTGACCATCAAACACCTTGCCAGAAAATTCGGCTACAAACGTCCCCCCGGGGCAATCCGCGTCCTGCCGGACAGTGGGAAATCGCTTCACCTTCCCCAACACCCTCTGGGCCTGCGGCTGGACGCGCGCGAACCCAACATCCTGTTCATCGTCGTCGAAGGGGGACGGGCCGACGCGCTGGACCAGAAGACCATGCCGAATTTGTCCAGCCTCGCCGACGACAGCTTCCGCCTGACGAAAAATTTTTCGACGGGCAACGAAACCCGGTTCGGCATCTTCGGCCTGCTGTACGGAATTCCCGGCACTTACTGGACTCCGGTGCTGACCCAAAGCCTGGGCCCGCCGTGGTTCGACCTGCTCGCGAGCCGCGGCTACGAATTCAGAATCATGAGCTGCACGGACCTGAACTATCCGGAGTTCCGGCAAACCTGTTTTGTGAAGCTGACGAACGACATCACGGACCATTGGAACGCGCCCCATCAAGATCGGGACCGGCTGATGACGGATAAGTTCCTCAACTACCTTGCCGAGCGCGCCGGCCAGCCGGCGCCGGCACACCCCTTCTTTGGTTTCCTGTTCTTTGATGCTTCCCACCAGCCTTACGAACACCCGCTGCAGGACAACTTATATGAAGGTTCAAACTCCGGTGAGATCAACTATCTGAAGCTTACGCTTTCGCCCGCCGGAGCGAAGGCCTTGAAAGGCTCTTATTTGAATTCCCTTCATTACATTGACCGGCAGATCGGCCGGATCGTGAAAGGGCTCCAAGACCGCGGCGAATATGGCCGGACGGTCATCGTCGTGGCCGGCGATCATGGAGAGGAATTCGGCGAACTGGGGCACTTCGGACATTGCTGTTCCTTCAATCGCTTTCAGACCGAAACGTTCGGTGTCCTGCACCTGCCGGGAGAAAATCCCCGCGTTGTTGACCATGTGACTTCCCATGTGGATTTCGTGCCGTCGGTGCTCACCTGGATGGGGATTACAAACGCACTCGGGGACTACACCACGGGGGAACCGATTGAAGGGCCGGAAACCCGAAATTGGGCGCTGCTCGCCGGCTGGCAGGACACGGCGTTGTTCAATGAAGACTGCATCACGATTTTCAAACCTTCGCGAACCCTTTACCTGGACCTGAGCGACCATGAACTGTCCAAGGGCGACCCGCGCTTTGCCTCCAAGAGCAGTGAAACGCTACAAGCCCTGAACGAAATCAGGCGGTTTTTGAGATAGGCTATCCCTTGCCCGGCCTTGGTTTCGACTCGTCAGGATCTTGAATGATAGCTGGGCGTTCCCGCCACAAGCCCAAGCACTAACCCATTTTAGCAAGCACACTAATTCTTCAAGTTGCCTATGCTGTTTTCTTGAAAACCACGACGTGAGCGTTCAGTCTGAAGTTTCGTGAATTGTGCCATGTACCCCCTGGCAAAACGCCGGGGCTGCATTCACAGGAAAGATGACAATGTCCTATCGAGCCTGGTTTCAATGCATCAACCCGGTGTGCGGGCAGACCTACCCGCTGAACTCCATCGTGTACCAATGCCGGCGCTGCCATTCGCTGCTGGAGGTGCAGCACGACCTCAAGGCTTTGAAACGCCTCAGCCCGGCGCGCTGGAAGAAGCTGTTCGAAGACCGGTACATGAGCAACGAATGGCCTTACGGTTCCGGCGTGTGGGGCAAAAAGGAATGGATCCTGCCGGGCATCAACAACGATGACGTGGTTTCGCTCTACGAAGGCGGCACCAACCTGTTCTGGGCCGAACGCTTCGGCAAAATCATCGGCGTCGGCGAGCTTTGGATCAAACTCTGCGGCAACACCCACAGCGGCTCGTTCAAGGACCTCGGCATGACCGTGCTGGTCTCGCAGGTCAAGCAGATGATTTCCGAAGGCGCGCCCATCAAAGCCGTCGCCTGCGCCTCGACCGGCGACACCTCGGCGGCATTGGCCACCTACTGCGCGGCGGCCGGCATCCAATCCATCGTCCTGCTCCCGCGCGGCAAAATTTCGCTGGCCCAGCTCATCCAGCCGATTTCCAACGGCGCGCTGGTGTTGTCGCTCGACACCGACTTTGACGGCTGCATGCAGGTCGTCCAGGAAATCACCAAGGACGAAACGCTCTACCTGGCGAACTCGATGAATTCGCTGCGCGTCGAAGGCCAGAAGACCGTGGGCATCGAGATCGTCCAGCAATTCGACTGGCAGGTGCCGGACGTGATGATCATTCCGGGCGGCAATCTCGGCAACGTATCGGCGCTCGGCAAAGGCTTGATGATGATGAAAGACCTCGGCCTGATTGCGAAATTACCGCGTATCGTGGTGGCTCAGGCCCAGCGAGCCAACCCGCTTTACCGGTCATATCTCAATGGTTTCAAGACGTTCGAGCCCATCCATGCCCAAAAAACGCTGGCCAGTGCCATTCAGATTGGCAACCCGGTCAGCATCAAGAAAGCCATTCGCACGCTGAAACAGTTCAACGGCATCGTCGAGCAGGCCACCGAGGCCGAACTCGCCAACGCCGCCGCGCTGGGCGACCGCACCGGCATGTTCAACTGCCCGCACACCGGCGTCGCGCTGGCCGTGCTCATCAAGCTGCTCAAGGCCGGCAAGATCGACCGAAAGGAGCGCGTGGTCGTCATCTCCACAGCGCATGGACTCAAGTTTGTTGAAATGAAAGTGAAATATCATCAGCGGGAATTGGGCTTTCCTTGCCGCCACGTGAATAAACCGATTGAACTGCCCGCGCGCCTCGACGCGGTGAAGGACGCGCTCAAGAAGGCGCTCAAGGAAAGGAGCCGGTTCAATGTCTAAGCCCACTAAAAATGGCGGGGACGCCGCGGCGCGGCGGCCGGTCGGCGCCGCGCGCCGACCCGACCAATGGGGCCCGGCCACGCTGGCGATTCATGGCCAGGGCAAACGCCGCAAAGCGCATAACGCCGTCTCCACTCCCATCGTCCACACCTCCAATTACAGCTTCGGCTCCACCGACGAGGTGTACGAGTTCATGAAGGCCAAGGGCCAGGGCCGCGTCATCCGCGAGCACGAATACGGCCGCTACGGCAATCCCACCCAGCAGGAAACCGAACGCAAGCTCGCCGCCATCGAAGGCGCCGAACGCGCCATCCTGTTCTCGACCGGCATGAGCGCCGTCATCCTCACGCTCATGGCCTACATGAAGAAGGACGGCCACATCATCTTTACCAGCGACTGCTACCGGCAGACGCGCGATTTCGCGACCAACTTCCTGGGCAAGTTCGGCATCCAGACCAGCCTCGTGGACCCGACGGCCGCGGCGATAGAAAAAGCCATCCGGCCCAACACCAACATCGTTTTCACCGAACTGCCGACCAATCCCTACCTGCGCGTGCCCGACCTGCCGGCCATCGTGAAGGTCGCCAAGCGGCACCAGCTGCTCACGATGATTGACGCGACCCTGGCCACGCCGTTCAACATCCGACCGTTGGAGTTGGGCGTGGACATCGTCATCCACTCCGCCACAAAATATCTGGGCGGGCACAACGATTTGCTGGCCGGCGTTACGCTGGGAGGTTACAAGCCGCTTGAAGATTTGAACAAGCTGCAGCGGATGATCGGCTCCATTCCCGGCCCCCTCACCTGCTTCCTGCTCGAACGCGGACTGAAGACGTTCGGCCTGCGGATGGAACAGCACAACCGGGCTGGACTGGAAATTGCGAAGTTCCTCGAAGCGCACCCCAAAATCGAAAAGGTCTGGTATCCCGGCCTGCCCTCGCACCCGGATTATCGTGTCGCCAAGAAGCAGATGCGCGGGTTCGGCAGCGTCATCAGCTTTCTGGTCAAGGGCGACGACAAAGCGACACGCCGGTTCATTGACGCGCTGGAACTGTTCCTCATCACGCCCAGCCTAGGCGGCTCCGAGAGCCTCGTCACGCAGATGTCCATGATGTCGTTCTTCGATTATTCGGTGGAATACCGCGAATCCATCGGCATGGTGGACAACCTGGTGCGTATCGCTCTCGGCCTGGAAGACGTGAAGGATCTGATTGCCGACCTGAAACAGGCGCTGGCGAAGATTTAAGACTCTCGCGTATCTCAATTGGGTAGGGACGCGTTCCACCCGCAGATGACGCAGACAGTGTTGCCGCAAAAAGGCACAAAATGCGCAAAAGCGTTGACACGAATTAACACGAATTAAGGCCCCGTCGGGGCGAAAGATAATATTCATTTGTGTCAATCCGCGATCAAATCAGAATAATGAGTCATTAGCAGGAAATCGGAATCGGAATTGCGGTTGCCGCTAGTTGTAGAATTTTCCACTCTTTGCCCTGACCCTCATCCGGCCTCCGTCCACCTTCTCCCATCGGATGGGAGAAGGAACTTTGCGTGGGACGTAAACCCAGGGCGGCGCTTATTTCATTGCGCTTGCCCTGGGCTGTTCTCTTCCGCCCCTCCGGGGCTTTCATTCTCGGCCTTCTCCGTCTCCCGGGCAGCCGGCTGTAACGCCAGTTGTTCCGGCGGGTTCGTGGCCAAGCCGGGCTCGGCCGTGACGGGCCCGGGCGGTTTCTCGACCGGGATGCGGCGCAGCTCGTCCGCGGCGGGCAAATCTTCCAGGCTGCGCAGGCCGAAGTATTCGAGGAACAGCGGCGTGGTGCCGTACGTCGGCGGGCGGCCCACCACTTCGGCGCGGCCCACCGCCTCCACCAGGCCGCGCTCCATGAGCGTCTGCATGGTGGCGTCCACGTTCACGCCGCGAATCTGCTCCACTTCGGCGCGGGTGATGGGCTGGCGATAAGCGATGATGGCCAGCGTCTCGAGCGCCGGCTGCGACAGCCGCGGCAGGCGGGTCTTGATGCCCACCAGCGCCCGCAGCCACGGCGCGTAATCCGGCTGGCTGACGAACTGCCAGGCCCCGGCCACGCACGCGAGCCGGTAGCTGCGCGCGGCGGTGTCGTGGTCGCGCGCCAGTTCTTCGAGCGCCTGCGTCAACTCGGCGTCCCTGATCTTGCCGAGCGATCTCGCGGTGGCGTCGGCGCCTTCGGCATCGGCCGCCGCGGTGAGGACCTCGCGAAGCTCCTTCAAGCTCAGCGGCTTCTGCGCCGAGAACAGCAGCGATTCCAAAATGAAGTTAAGTTCCATTTGTGATTGACGATTTACGATTTACGATTAACGCGGGCTGTCTGTGTTCGAGGCCGTCTCGCCAGCAATGCCAGCACTTTGAGCGGTTACGGGTGCGGGTGCGGACGCAGCAGTGGCAGGCGCTCCCACCGGTTCGGCGCGGCGGATTTCGATCTCGCCGAATTCCTCGGCCTGGGCGCAGACGAGCTGGCGCAGGCGGATCAGTTCGAGCAGCGCCAGAAAAGTACAGATGACCTCGGCACGATTGGCGGCGCCGGCGAACAATTCAGTGAACCGCACCGTGCCGCGCTCGGCCACCAGGCGCAGGACAAACTCGATTTTTTCGCTGACGGTCCATTTGTCCTCAAAAATGTCGCCGGGCGTTTCGCGCTGACCGAATCGCTGCAGCACACTGCTGACGGCATGGAGCAAATCAAAAATGGAAACATCCGGCTTGGGCGGCGGGGCGGCGGTTTCAAACTCCAACTTCCCCGGCACCCGCGGAAAGATGTTTTCCTGTTGCGCCTCCAGCACCTGCAGGCGGGCGGCGGCGTCCTTGAATTTCTTGTACTCGACGAGCTGGCGGATGAGCTCCCAGCGCGGGTCTTCGCCTTCCTCCTCGCCTTCGACCTGCACCTGCTGGTCCACCGGCAGCAGCTCGCGGCTCTTGATGTACATGAGCGTCGAGGCCATCACCAGGAATTCGCCGGCGATATCCAGGTCGAACTGGCGCATCAGGTCAATGTACTCGATGAATTGCGTGGCAAGCCTGGTGAGGTTGACCTGGTAGATATCCACCTCCTCCTTCTTGATGAGGTAGAGGAGCAAATCAAGCGGGCCTTCGAAGACCTCGAACTGGACTTTGTATTCCGCCATGAACGGGAAAATCCTAAGGCGGACGCGGGCGAATGGCAATGGCGGAACGGAAGGGAAAGCCGAGTGAAGGCGGCAACCGGAGCGGGCCGCCGGGTTTCAGCCCCGGACACCGCCAACTCGCTTTTGGACGAAAATGACTGCCGCCGCCAACCAGCCGGTAAAACGCGCCGACCGTCGCATGGCGGGCGCCGAAGAGCCGCGGCCCGAACGCGGATCAGGTGCAGGATTGCTTGGCCTGAAGCGACATCAGGATTTTGTCATGCACGAATCCGCCTTCCGGCCGGATCGGGTGATCCCAGCGGATGTCCGGGCCGCGCGTGATCAACAGCTTCGCCACTTTCGACACCACGGAGGAATGAATCCCGGCGGGGGACCCTTCCTTCGCAATCGCCGCGCCGGCCGGTGCCGGCAGCGCAGATTCCGACGGCGGGTTTCCGGGCGGGTGTTCATCCGTCCGCGCCAGGCCCTTCGCCTCGGCGGATTCCCCGGGCGGGTCGGCGGCAAAAATAGCAATCGTTTTCATAATGGTTTCCAGTTTTTTGCGGAACTTCACCTCCGGCAACCAGCCAAGCCGTTCGCCGGAGTGTTATACGCAAATTAACCCGAATCGCGGGCGGGGAAACCGATTGGGGACACGACGCGGAATTGAGGGGTGAATCGGTCTCCCGATGAGGCAGAACGCGCCAACTTCCAGGAGAGCCGGCCGGCAAAAACTGGCGGCGACAGTTGCCCGAGCAATCCGGCCGCCGCGGGATTACGATCTCTTCAGACAGGGTTTGAGCTGGAGATCCACGCGCAAAATGTGGTGCTCAATCCAGTCGCTGGCCACGGTGTGCAGCTCTTTGAGAACCTCCGGCCGAAACCCCTCCGCCTGGTGCCGCTTTTTGAAGCGGCGGAAAAAGTCGCGGAATTGCTCGTGGCCCTCCTTGTTTTTCTGATGCGCCGGGCAGCGGTAGCTTTCCATGCATTGTTCCTCGTACTGGAAATGGGTCTCGGCGTAGGCTTCCAGAAAATCAACCAAGTGGATGAGGAACTCGCATTCCTCGCGGCTCGGATTGGTCCCCGTCAACATGGCTTCCAGATGATTGATATTGTTGATCAACATCCGGTGTTGCAGGTCAATCCGGGCCGAACCGGTTTCGAATTGTTCGTTCCAAAGTACCATGCTCAAATCAGGTTTGGGTTGGCCGGGCTGGCCGCGCCGGCAAAAACCCAGCCAGCCGCACGAGATACGATGCCGGTCCGGCTGAAATGTTCCCCCGGCCCATCCAGCGAAGGCCAGGGCGGGCTATGGATTTCGGGCATTGGTCCACGGCGGGTTCCGGTTGGGGCGCGTCTTATTTGAATTTCAACTCGGATTCCTTGACCACTTTGCCTTCCGGCGAAACCAAGGCCACCTCCACCCGGCCGAGCCGGTCGAACAGGGGCCGCAACGGATCCTCGTGCTCGACGAACGCGACCAGGCACGCCATCAGGGCCTCGTGGATGGGCGGGGAGCCGACAAAACCGATGGAGAGGGCGCCGCAGGCTTCCCCGAACTGTTCATGCCATTGATAAATCTGGTCCACCATCAGCCCGAACTGGGCTTGCACATCGTCGCCGGGATTGGCTGAAACCATGAAGTCAATGCTTTGCAGTTCGCGTCCATCCCTGGGTATCGTCTTCCGTCCGGCTTTGACCATAGAGTTTTGCGTATTGCCGCCACCGGCCCGGCCTCGGTGTGTCCTTGAAGTTCAGGCTGGCGCGGTTCCCGATGACGTTAGGCGCGAAGCGTGTCCTTGTCCACAAGATTTTGGGCCAGCCGATTGTCCCGGCTCTGGATCAACAACGCGGCGATGACCCGTCTCACCTGCGTAGAAGACAGGATGCTCTTGAGCGTTGAGGTGAAATTTTCCTCATTCAGGCACTGGCGCTGCACCTGGGTGGTGTGGTCGGTCAGCGCCAGGGGATAGATGGTGAGGGAATATTGCAGGGTCAGAATCGCGAACTTATGGTTGTTGATGGCGGGCGCGGTGATGGAAAAAGTGTAGATGAGGGTGTTGTTGGTTGTTGGCTCCTGCTCCACCGAGCCGATCAAAACGCCGCGGGTCAACTGGTTCAACATGGCTGCCTGCTCGCGCAAAATCGCGGTTGGCGTCCTGGCCTGGGCCGGCTCGATGAGCTCACCCCACATGTTTTCTGCGTTCATAGGTTGTTGCATTCCTCATCATATCCTCGCGACCTGCGACTGCAAACATAATGGTGTCGTGACGAACTCCACCGGGCCCTGTCTAAACCATTGAACCCACCTGCCGCCGGGGCAGGGCCGGAATTAAGGTTGTTATGTCCAGCTATGGTTATGAAGCGGTGGATGCCGATGGCTTGAAGTTTCAAGGTTCCCTGGACGTCACCGACCAGGGCGAAGCGCTGAAGCGCATCAAGGAGATGGGCTTGTTCCCCACCAAGGTGGCCCGGGTCTTGCCCTGCCGGCGCCGGCCCAAACGAGTCCTGGCCATCCCCCGCCGGCTCCTGACGCCGATCCGGCTGCCGCGCGGGAAAATCAAACCGGCCGCGCTGACCGTCTTTACCCGGCAACTGGCAACGCTGATTGATGTGGGCATGCCGCTGTTGCGCGGGTTGCGCATCCTGCAGGAGCAGACCGAAAACCGCGCGTTAAGGGAAGTCATCGCGGAACTGGCCGCCGCGATTGAAAGCGGGAGTTCGCTGTCCGAAGCCCTGGCGCAGCATCCCAAGGTGTTCAATCCGCTGTACGCGAACATGGTCAAGGCGGGCGAGTTGGGCGGCGTGCTGGAGGTGGCGCTGCGCCGGCAGGCTGAATTCATGGAGAAAGCGCAGAAAATCAAGGGCCGGATCAAAGCCGCCCTGTTTTATCCCGTGGCGGTGATGTTCGCGGCGACAGGCATTCTCACCTTGCTGATGGTCTTCATCATTCCGCGGTTCCAGGCCGTGTTCGACGGATTGCTGGGCGGCCGGCCGATGCCGGCGTTCACCGTTCTGGTCCTGAACTTCAGCGCGATGTTTAGAAATCATTATCTGACGGTCGGCCTGACTGGACTCGCCCTGGGGGTGGCGGTGCGGATTCTTGTCCGCACACGGTGGGGCCGACCGTTGTTTGATCGTGTCAAACTGGCCCTGCCCGTCGTGGGCCGGGTGGTCCGCAAGGTGGCGCTTTCGCGCTTTGCCCGGACGCTCGGCACCCTGCTCGGCAGCGGCGTGCCCATCCTGCCGGCGTTGAATATCGTGAAGGAAAACGCCGGCAACAGCGTCGTGGGCGGCGTGATCGCAAGGATTCATGCCAGCGTGAAGGAAGGTGGCACCATCGCCGCGCCGTTGCAGGAATCCCGGGTCTTCCCTGCCATGGTTTCCGGCATGGTGGACGTGGGCGAACAAACCGGCGCGCTGCCGGACATGCTCATGAAAATCGCCGACACTTGCGACGAGGAGGTGGACAACGCGGTTGGCGCCCTGACGTCACTGCTGGAGCCGATCCTGATCGTGTTCCTGGCCATTGTCGTGGGCGGCATCGTAATCGCCATGTTCCTGCCCATCATCAAATTCATCGAGTGGGGCGCCGATCCCGGCAACGGAGCCGGTGGCAGCCTTTAACCACTGACGCGTCCGCGAAGGGATCGGGCGGTAACCGCGCGGCGGGGCGTCGGGAAAATCCGCTTACTTTTTGCGGTGAGGTGTGGTTTATTGCGTCGCGAACATGACCGACACCCCGTCATCATTGCCGCGCACGCTTTGGATCGGCCTGCTCCTGGTCCTGGTGCTGTTGTGCCTCGCCTATGCGCTGTCGCTGATGGAGCTGAACCGGTTTCATCGCCGGACGGCGCCACCCGTGCTCGGCGCCATCGCCGGCTTCACGTTGACCAACCAGGACGGTCAGGTCGTGACGCTGGCTGACTTGAGCAATCATGTCTGGGTAGCCGATATCGTTTTCACGCGCTGCGGCGGACCGTGCCCGGTGATGAGCGAGTCCATGCAATCGCTCCAGGGCGCTCTGCCGCCCGCGAGCCGGGCGAAGTTGGTGACGCTGACCACGGATCCCGAATTTGACACGGCGCCGGTGCTGAAGAAATACGCCGAACGGTTCGGCGCCGATTCCAACCGCTGGATGTTTCTGACCGGCCCGAAGGTGGAGGTCGCCCGGCTGGCCGCCAACAGTCTCAAGCTCAGCGCCGTCCCGGTGAAGCCCGAGGAACAAAAAGACCCGGCCGACCTGTTCATCCACACCACAATGTTTGTCATCGTGGACAAGCAGGCGCGGTTGCGCGCCGTGTTCGAAACCCAGGGCGAAGGGGTCAATTGGACGAACGTTCAGCCGCGCATCGTCGCCCTGGTGAGCGAACTCGAGCACGAGCCATGACCGTTTACGACCTGCCCGCCGTCAATGCCTCGCTCAACGGCTTGAGCGCGATGTTCCTGGCCGCCGGTTACCTTTTCATCCGGCGGAACCATCAGATTGCCCACCGCCATTGCATGGTGGCGGCGTTCGGCACCTCGATCGTGTTCCTCGCCTGCTATCTCACCTATCATTTCCAGGTCCGGACCGTCACTCACTTTCGCGAGCCGGCGTGGTTCCGCCCGATTTACCTGGCGATTCTGCTCAGCCACACCGTTCTGGCCATGGTCATTGTGCCGCTGATTCTCATCACGCTCAACCGGGCGCGGCGGCAGGACTTCGCGGCGCACAAAAAAATCGCCCGCTGGACCTGGCCGCTCTGGCTGTATGTTTCCGTGACCGGGGTCTTGGTTTACCTCCTGCTCTACCGGATTTTTCCCCAAAGTGGCTGACTAGTTCCAGGCGTAGTCAGGCTGCGGCGAACGCCCGCGACGCCGGTTCTGGCTCGGCCACGGAACCTGTTATCTGCGAAGTTGATATGTGGGAACCTGTCGCGTTGAAAGAATTCGCCCCCGGTTGCCGAGCTATCCCTGAACAAATGAACTCTCATTGGAGCGAACGTTATTTTAAGGCGGTTAAACCAGCCGCCTCCGGACGGCACGTTCAGCCTGCTTCAGTCCCTCGTGGTGGTGGTCGTGCCGGCCCGGTCGGCGATGGCGGCGTAAGCCCTGGCAGGCGCCCGGATGCAAAACCGCCAGTTCCAGTCCCGGAACAACCAGCGGCCAATTCAAACGGGAGGATTCCATCGGCTTGAAATGCCGCCAGGCTTGTCTTGCGCTGATGTTTGAGCGACAAAGGACGCATGTCAGCGGTCGCCAGCGTCAGGATTCACGCCAGCCAGTTCCCGGAATCGGTCCGGGGCGACTTGTTGGCATCGCTCCGCACTCGGAGCGTCAACCACAAGTTCCATTACGACAGCATCAAGCAGACGCAGCAATGGCTCGCGCTGCATGAGACCTATTCGCCTGCGCGCAACGATGCCGATTGCCGGGCCGTTTACGACCGGGCCTTCGTCGCCGCCGCGAGTCAAATCAAGTCGCGCGCAGTCCACCTCATCGGCCTAGGCTGCGGCGGCGGCCAAAAGGACACGCGCCTGCTGAAGCGGTTGAAATCGCGCGGGCGGAAAATCTCTTACACGCCTTGTGACGTGAGCACAGCGATGGTCCTGGTCGCCCGCCGGACCGCCCGGGCGGTCGTGCCGGAAAAAAAATGTTTCCCGTACGTCTGCGATTTGGCCGCGGCGGATGACCTGCCTAAATGCCTCATCCCCCGTCACCTGTCCCTCGCCCGCCGCGCCGAAGCTTCCGAGCGAAGGCTGGTCACTTTTTTCGGCATGATCCCCAACTTCGAACCGCGCCTCATCCTGCCGCGGCTCGCGTCACTCGTGCGGCCCCGCGATCTCCTGCTGTTCAGCGCCAACCTGGCGCCCGGCCCGACTTACGCGGCGGGCGTGAAAAAAATCCTGCCGCAATACGACAACCGGCTCACGCGCGACTGGCTAATGACCTTCCTGCTCGACCTGGGCGTCAGCCGGGACGGCGGCCGGCTGCGGTTTTCGATTGAATCCGGCACGGCGGGGTTGAAACGGATCGAAGCCAATTTCCACTTCACCCGCCGCTGCCAGGTCCGCGTGGAGAGCGAGACGTTTGCGTTCCGCGCCGGCGAAACCATCCGCCTTTTCTTTTCGTATCGTTACACGCCCGACCGCGTCCGCCGAATCCTCGCCCGTTACGGTTTGGAAGTCTGCAATCAGTGGGTCACCCAATCGGAGGAGGAGGGTGTTTTCTTGTGCCGGAAACCGTAGGGCTCGCAGTCCTCGGCGAGCCGGCGCGCACGGAGACACGCGCCCTACCAGACTTTCATCGTCTCCAGCACCGCCCGGATGCGCGGGACTTCGTGGGTGCGGAACAAATCGGTTTTGCCCAGCGCCGCCAGCACGGCAAAAAAAGGCTCGGCGCACCGCACTTCGTCGCGGAAAAATTCAAACGCATGCGGCAGCGCGTGGCAGACGGGGAACCCGAGCGCGCGCAGCCGGAACGTGTTCAGGAAAACGGTCATCTGGTGTCGCACCCGGACGGCGCTGTCCTGCAGGTTGCGGTAATAAAAACCCAGGCCGGGATCCACGAAGATCTTCTCCACGCCGTTGCGCCGCGCCATTTCAATCTGCCGCGCAAAATACTCCTGCATCAGCCCCACCGGGTCGGCACTGAAATCGAAGTCGCCGACCTCGCGGACATTTTTGCCCTGCACGTAACAGATGATGACCGCCGCCCCATTTGCCGCCACCAGGCGGTATAGCTCATCCGTGGCTTCCGTGCCGGTGAGATTCAATATGTTCGCGCCGGCTTCAAGGCACGCGCGCGTGACGGCGGGCGAATACGTCTCCACCGAAACCAGGATGCCGACCTGCCGCAAGGCCTTGATCACGGGAATCAATTTGCGGCTCTGCGCCGCGTCGTCCACCCGCGCGGCGTGGGCGAGCGTGGATTCCGCGCCGACATCCACGATGTCCGCGCCCTGCGCCGCCAACAGCCGGCCGCGCTGGACTGCGGCATCGGCCGTCAGACAGACGCTCTCGCGATACCAGGAATCAGCCGACAGGTTGATGACGCCCATGACGGCCGGTTGCGAATTGAAGGCGAAGGCCCTGCCGCCGATGGAAAATTCCGCCACCCGCGCGGCTGCGGCGCTGCGGTCTTTGTCCAGCAGTTTGGCCAGTTGCTCCAGCTTCAGCATGACCAAGACCTTAACCCAATTCCCGAATCGCGAAAGCAGGAAAAACGCGGACATGGCTGGAGTCGCATAGCCCCGAGCTTGTGGCCCGATCCGTTTCGGCCGTCAGTGCCGACAGGGCGTATCTGGACACTGTCCAAATGCCTGGTCTCCTCGTCCGGTCAGGCTCAGGCATCAGGAAGATGCCTCAACCCGCAGGCTGGGAAGCCTGCGCTACGTGGCGCAGCCATCTTGGCTGCGGGTTTTGGCGGCTTCCAGCCGCCAGCTCCAAGGACAGTGTCAAGATGCACCCGTGCCGACACTACAACGACAAAATCCATTGACGCGGGCGGCGGGATGGGTTTTATGAGACGGATTCCGAGGCCCGCGATGAAGCCCGACGTTGCGCAGAATAAATTGACCGGATTCCAGCTGGTCATGCTGGTGTTGTGCGTCTATGTCCTTGCCGCCTTGTTCGCCGACACGGTGTTCAAGCTGTCTCCCCCGATTGTGTCACTGCTGCAGAAGATCGACACGCTCATCTGTTTCGTTTTTCTGGGCGACTTTTTTTACCAGCTCTACCGCGCGGAACGCAAACTGGCCTTCCTGAAATGGGGCTGGATTGATTTCATTTCGAGCATTCCCATGCTGTCCCTGTTCCGATGGGGCCGCGTTGTGCGCGTCATCCGCATCATCCGGATTTTGCGCGGCGCCCGGTCGGTGAAATACATCCTGCGGGTGGTTTTTCGGAACAAAGCCCGGGGCATTTTCGGCACGGTGCTCCTGGTCACGGCCAGCCTGCTGGTCTTTGCCTGCATTGCGATTCTCAACGTGGAGACCGCGCCCGAGTCGAACATCAAGACGGCCGGGGACGCGCTGTGGTGGGCCATGTCCACCGTTACCACGGGCGGCAACGCGGACAAGTTTCCCGTCACTGCCGCCGGCCGGATCATCGGGGTGATGCTCATGACCACCGGCGTGGGCTTTTTCGGAACGCTCACCGCCTACATCGCGTCCCTGTTCCTGAACGTGGACAAAACCGGCAGAACGACGGAGGCGGAACTGGTGACCGAATTGAAATTGATGCGTGAGCGCCTTGAAAGCATCGAAGCCAGATTGCCGCATCCTGCCGGGCCCCGGCCGCCGCATTCCGGGAAACCGCCCGCCGCCTGAGAAAAATGCGCCGGTGCGGCCGGCCGCCAGCCATCGCGACTAGAATTTGCAGGTCAGGGTCAGCAAAATGGAGTGGACCACGTTCCCGCTCGATTTGTATTCCGTGGGGGTAAATCCATCGTAAGCGACTCCGGACCCGACATCGTACTCGGTGGTGCCGAGAAATTTGTATCCCACTCCCAGGTCCCACTTCCGGTTGAGCGCGTATTTGACTCCGGCCAGGCCCTGATACGCAAACGCCGAGGCGCTCGACGTGGTGTCGCCGTATTCATCCTGGTAATGGCTGAAAATCCCACCCACGCCGCCACCGGCATAAACGGAGAAGCCCCGACCGAGCGTCCGCGAGTAGATCACATTGACCATCAGCGGCATCTGCACGAGATCCACGCCCATGTAATCGGTTCCCAGCGCGTAGGAATATTTGACCGGGCTGATGATGAGTCCCAGCTCAAATTCCGCCGCCCAGTTCGTGGTGAAGTTGTATCCCACTTGCAGGTCCAGCCGGGCCCCGGGATCAAAAGTGACCTGTCCGCTGTCGCCGACGTTGTCACTGAGGGTGATGTTCTGTTGCAAGGCGACGCCGGCGTCGAACCCGAGGTAAACCTTGCCGCCCAGCGGCAGGACCGAATCATGCCCCGGCGCCGCGCCGCCGGAATTGCTGGGGTAGCGGTAGTCCATGACGGTGGCCGTGGAAGTTTGCGCCCGAAGGCCCGGCGGGCAGTGAGCCGCGGCCAGCGCGACGGCGCCGGCGAGAATCCTGGTTTTGGTCGCATTCATAGCATTGACGGTTTGGCTGTTTGGCTGATCTCAAGTTGTGTTTTTGCCATTCGTGCTTCTGTCTCCGCTTGTAACGCAACCGGGCCGGCGGGTGTTAATTGATAAAACTGGGCTGACATCGTTTGGCTGAATGAATCCCGGTATTTGGAGGGAATATGCACCGCGGATAAGTGATTGATCTTCAGCGGCTCGGAAGCCGGCGGGTTAAATGAGGCAAGAAGTGGATGAAGCCGGCTTGTGTTGCGGGCGAGGAAATTGGCAGCGGGTGATGGAAATGGCGCGCCCGCCGCGAGTCGAACGCGGGACCCTCTGCTTAGAAGGCAGATGCTCTATCCAACTGAGCTACGGGCGCAACCAAGATTTTACAATGGTTTTATGAGGATTAAAAAAGCCAGCTTGACTTTTTGATACTGATTTTGTATACTGCTGGTATGAATGAGAGAAAAGCAGTATCGAAGGCTGCCAACCCTGATAAAGACTGGCAGAAAACGCAGTATGCAAATTTAATCCGGTACGTTCCATCTGGTACTTACTATGCACGTTTGCGGGTCAAGGGCAAGCTCATCCGGCGCAGTCTAAAGACAGATGTCCTGTCGGTTGCCAAGTTGCGTTTGGCCGATTTCGAGAAGCTGGAGCGGCAGCGGGCCGAGTCCTCTGATTCTGTGGCCGCCGGCAGAATGTACGTAGGAGATGCAATTGAGATATACCAGCGGCGGGTGGCCGGCGATGCGTCTTTGAAGCCGCGTACCAGGGAATACCATACCCAGCGGATTACTGCCTTGCTCAAGAGCTGGCCGGGGCTGAGAGAAAA
>DATJOW010000164.1:0-3427 GCA_035506715.1 Candidatus Acidiferrum sp.
CGTCTCGCGCACGGTTTCGCCATGGGCGATCTGCGATTTCTCCTCGTCCAGGTCCGCGAGGCCCAGGCCCAGCGCGTTGGCCGCCGACGCGAAGCTGAAGCGCGTGCGCGTCGAGTTGTCGCGGAAAATGGAGATGGCCAGCCCGGGGTCGAACACGCGGAACGGCTTGTGCGCCTTGTGCAATTCGGACAGGCATTCCGCGACGAGCGTGAGCGCGCGGATTTCGGCGTCGGACTTTTCCCAGGTGAGCAGGAAATCCTTGCCGTAAGAGTCGGTTTTCAGTTTCGCGAGTTCAGCCAGGTGTGTCTTGATGGTATTCATTTTTTAAAGCGTCAGGCGAGGGCGGTCTGAGCCGGCGCGCGGGCTGCGGTTTCGTGTTGATAATGCGGCGCGGCCTTTTCAATCGCGTCAATGATTTGCTGGTAGCCGGTGCAGCGGCACAGGTTCTTGAAAATGGCCTGGCGAATCTGATCGCGCGTCGGGTGCGGGTTTTTCAACAGGAAGGCATGCGCGGTCATCACCATCCCCGGCGTGCAGAAGCCGCACTGGATGGCGCCGCAGTCCACGAACGCCTGCTGCAGGGGATGCAGCGTGCCGTCCGGCGCGGCGAGGCCTTCGATGGTCAGAATCCGCTGGCCGGCGAAATCCTTCACGAGCTTGATGCAAATTCGCATCGGCTCGTCGTTTACCAGAATCGTGCAGGCGCCGCACGCGCCGATGTCGCAGGCGTTTTTGGCTCCGGTCAGGTCGAGGTCTTCGCGCAAAAACTCCACGATGCGCTTTTGCATCGCCGTCGGTGGAACTTCGACTTCCTTGCCATTGACAAAGAGTTTCATACAGAAACCTCCCTCTGAACCCAAAGATGGTGAAACGCACACCTCACCCCAACCCTCTCCCCATCGGCTCCGCAGACTCCGCCGACGCGGAGAGGGAGACAACAGTCGAATGCTCTAATCATTGCGAACGATCTTCCGGCAAATCCCGCGCTCACGAATTCGAGAGAGACGGCGAACGATTCTCCCTCTCCCATCGGATGGGATAGGGCCGGGGTGAGGGCAATTCGTTTTTGAAAACAAACTTTCATTTGGCGCAGCCCTCCTCGCACGCGGTCGGTTCAGGTTGCGCGCCCAGGCGGATGGGCGACGAGCAATGCCGCTGGCCGGTCGCGTGATAAATGGCGTTGGCAATCGCCGGCGCGAAGATTTCGTTGGCGGGTTCGCCAATGCTTTTTGCGCCCGTCGGGGACACCGGGTCGGGATTCTCAACAATGATGGCCTTCATTTCCGGCATATCCATCGAGCGCGGGATGCGATAGGTGTTCAGATTGAGCGTGGTCATTCTGCCATCGGGCGCCTTGACTTCCTCGTGCAGCCCAAAGCCGGCGCTCATGGCCATGCCGCCGTAAATCTGCCCGCGCACCATCTCTGGATTCACCGCGTGACCGACGTCGTGGGCAGCGACGGCATTGAGCAATTTTACCTTGCCGGTTTTTTTGTTCACGGTCAGTTCGACCGCCTGGCAGCCATAGACCCAGGTGAAATAAGCGTCGCCCTGGCCGGTGTGCTCGTCCCAGGTCACCCGCGGCGCCTTGAACACGCCGAAGGCGAACGGGAATTTCTGCATCAGCCACATCTCCCGCATGGCATCGGCGAAAGCGATGCGGTCGGCGTCCGACTTGCCCAAAATGAAATTGTCTTTGAATCGAATCTCATCCGCCGGGCAATGCAGCTTCGCGCAGAACGCTTCGGCGATTTTCTTTTTTAGTTCGCGCGACGCCAGCGCCACGGCGCCACCGCCCATGATGGTGGCCCGCGACGCGACCGTCGTGCCGCTGTCGGGGATGTTCGAGGTCGAGGAGCGGCGATACCGGATGCGGCTTAAATCCACACCCAATTCCCCGGCGCAAATCAGCGACATCGCGGATTCCGCGCCCTGGCCGTTTTCATGCACCCCCACTTCGAGGAGAATGGAGCCGTCGACCTGCGCGTTGATGATGGCCGCGCAGAAATCCACGCCTTCCGCGCCGAGGCTGACGCCGCGGTAGCTCATCGCCAGGCCGATGCCGTAAAGCTCATCGCCGCCATTGCCGCGCGCGCACTTCGCCAGTTTCTTTTCGTAATCAATCTCGCGCAGGACCGTGTCGAGCACCTGCTCGATGGCGACCTTGTGGCCGTCGAGCTTTTGGCCGGTGATGGTGACGCTGCCCTGCCGAACCATGTTGCGGCGGCGGAATTCGATCCCCGAAATACCCACTTTTTCGGCAGCCATTTCCACGACCTGCTCGATGACAAAATTCATCTGCGGCGAGCCGAACCCGCGCATGGCGCCGGTCACAACGTTGTTGGTGTAAACCCCGAATGTGTCGCAATGGACATTTTCAACAACATACGGCCCGCAGCATTGCACCGTCGAGCGCCAGGTGACCCAAGGCGTGACCGAACAATACGCGCCGCCGTCGGCGACAATGCGGCATTGCACGGCCGTAATGCGCCCCGCCCGGTTCACGCCCATCTGGTAATGCACGCGATACGGATGCCGCTTGTAGCTCTCGCGCATGGACCAGTCGCGGCGATAAACCATCTTCACCGGACGCCCGAGCAACTTGGCCGCGAGCGCCGTGCGCGCGCAAACAATCGCCGCCGTGTCGTCCTTGCCGCCGAAACCGCCGCCCATCGGCGTGCCGATGATTTCCACCTCCGATAGCGCCACGCCCAGGCAGGCCGCCACAAAGCGCCGCGTGCTGAACGGATGCTGCATGCTGCCGTAAACTTCAATCACGCCGTCGGTCGGGCGCGGCACGCAAACCGCCGCCTCGGTTTCCAGGTAGGCGTGCTCAATAAATTGCGTGCTGAAATCCTGCTCAATGACGAAGTCCGCTTGTTTGAAACCTTCTTCCACGTTGCCGCGCCGCACGACGTGCGTATTGATGAGGTTTGAGCCATGACTCTCGTGAACCAGAACCGCGCCGGGCTTCAAGGCCTCCTCCGGATCAAGAACGGCTGGCAGCGGCGCGGCATCCACTCTCACCAGCTGCGCCGCGCGCATCGCAATCTCACGCGTCTCAGCCACCACGATGGCCACGACGTCGCCGTGGTAGCGGATCTTGTCGTCGGCAAAGATGCGGAAATCGCGGATGATCTGGCCGAAATGGTTCACGCCGGGGACATCCTTGGCCGTGAGCACCCGGATGACGCCCCGAACCGCCTCGGCGATTTCGGTGTCAATCGCCTTGATCCGCGCGTGCACAAAGTCCGAATACACCGGCGCAGCGTGCAGCACGCCGGGAAATTTCAGGTCGTCGGTGAACTTCGCCTTGCCGGTGACCTTGGCATAGGCGTCGTTGCGCCAGGCTTTGGTTTCCGCTTGCGGCATCAGTGCGCTCCTTTCTTTTTGGATTGCGGTGGCAAGCGAAGCGCGACACCGCTTT
>DATJOW010000165.1:0-4076 GCA_035506715.1 Candidatus Acidiferrum sp.
CCGGCGGCGCCCGGCCCGACGATCCCACGCCTCGCGCAGAAATCCTCCCAGGGCAATCAGCATCGCCGCCAGCAACCCGAGCAGGCCCAGCAACACCGGCCAGACCAGAAAAGCGGCTATGTGGTGAAACAACTCCCGGAGTTGGTCAACGGCAGTCATGATCGATTATTGGATTTTCGCCCGGTAAAACCGGCGATCACTATTGGTTGCCGCGCTGTCCGCGAAGTTCATCGTTCCACCTGTGCTCGCAAAATTGGTGATGGTGCTCCATGCGCCAGATGACAGGTTGGTGGTCGATTCAATCGAATAATTTCCAAGCATCGGACCAGCCCAAAGCAGGTGCGCGCCCGTTGCGTTGACACTGGTGAGGGTCAACTGTCCTGCCGTCGCCGGCCCGGTGAGGGCCAAGATGGCAAATTGCGGACGCAGGCTGGTTTCTCGTGGCGATGGCACGTCCGCGCCAACCGAGAAGGTGACGGCGTTGGTCGCCAGCAAATTGGTCAACACGTCAAAGGTCACGACGCTGGGGCCGAAATTGGCGATGCCCGTGTCCCACTGCGCGACGTTGTCGCCACCGTATTGCACGCCGTTGAAGTAGAGCCGGTCGTTGTTGGCGTCGGCATAGGTGTAGAGCGCGGTGAGCGCAGCGTTGGTGGCGTTGCCAGGACTCACCGGGGCAAACACGGCGGTCCGCTGGCTGACTTCACCCGCCGCCGGTGAACTGTATATATCGCCGCTGCCTTCAGCGGCTGCGTAAGCAAAATTATTCGTCAACGCGCCGCTTTGATAAATGGCTGCGAGTGAGACGTGATGGATACGCCCGTCAAAACTGTCCGGCGTCGTTTCGGTTACGCTGATGGTGTTGGGGGAGCCGTTAGTGTAAAGCACTCCCGCCGGAAGCGGCATGGTCACCAGCCACACGCCAAAGCCGGCGCCGTAAGCGCACGGGGCGTCGCTACTGAACAGGGCGGTCAAACTGGAAGTGTTGCCGAACACAAATGGAGTCGCCGCCGGTAGATTGGTACCATTGACCGTCACGCTCATTTTACAGGTGTAATTCGCCGTTCCACCCCAAACCGTCATGACCAATCGGCTGGCGACGATGCGTTTGCAGACCGGCAAGGTGATGGTTTCCTGGTAGGTGTAGGGCAGGCTGGGCGCGACGTTAAGCCAGGTGGGGATGTTCGTCCAAAACAGGCCGCCGTTGGCGATATTGCCGGAGAACACGTTGGTCATGCCCAATCCGCCAAAAGCGTAACCGCCCACGGCCATGGAAAACACCGTGCCGTAGTTATTCGCGCCGCCGCTGGTGGTCCAGCCGTAAAGCGTATTATTCGTGTAAGCCAGATCGCCGACGGGATTGGCTCCGTCCACGCCGGTAAAACTGTGGAGAAGGCTAAAGCCGCTGCCATCAAGACCGATCTTGAACAGGGTGCCAAAATTGCTGGCGCCGCCAGCCTTGGTCGTCCCCACAAGGAATGGCCCCACCGAGGTCAATGCGCCGTTGGGATTGGCCCCGTTGGTTGCGCCGCCGGTGAAATTAAACAAAACGCTGTAACCGGTGCCATCCGTGTTCACTGAAAAAAGGGTACCCAAATTTGAGCTGCCGCCAATCCGCGTCGTGCCGTAAAGCGTGGAACCGACCAGGATCAACGCGCCATAGGGATTTGCGCCGTTGGTCGTGCCGCCAGTGAAATTGACCAGATTGGTATAGCCACTGCCGTCCGGATTGATGCTGAAGACCACGCCATCGTTGGCGGTGCCAATCGCGCTGCCAGTGCCGCCATGCACGGTCGCGCCATAGAGCACGCCATTGTTCAACAAAAGCGCCCCGCCCAATGGCCGCGAGCCGTCATTGGTTCCACCAAGAAAAGTGTGCAAGTTGGTAAAGCTGCCGCCAACGGTAGGGAGCGAATAAATCGAGCCGACGCCAGCGCCGGTGCCGTAGTAAGTCATTCCGTAAAGCGTGGGGCCATCTACAATCACAGTGCTGTAGGGTTTGTAGCCGGTGCCGGTGGTGAAACTGCGCAAGGTCTGATAACCGAGGCCATCTGTGTTGATCGCAAAGACGGCGCCGTTGCCAGCCGTGCCATTGCCGCTGCCACCGTAATACGTCGTGCCGTAAAGAGTGGAACCGCTCAACGCCACCGAGCCGAGCGGTTGGTACCCATCCGGCGCGGCGTTTGCAAACGTGTGCAAGACCGCGAACCCGGTGCCGTCCGTGTTGACGGAAAAGACGACCCCGCCACCGCCCGCACCCTGATTTGCCGTTCCGTAGAGGGTCGAACCGGAAACAACCGGTGCACCATAGTAAGGATTGGCGCCGTCCGCTCCACCGGTGAAGGAGTGGAGCACGGAGAATTGGCCGCACGCCACACCACCGCTCAACGCGAGCAACGCTACCGCGATTCCGACACTCTGAGGGTATTGATTTTTCATGGTGCTAACTGTTTTCGTGTTCTTCGTAATTAATTGTTTGGAGATCTTTCCTACTTCGACGCGTCCCACTCCGCCTGCGTGCAGACCGTTTTCGCCTCCACATGCCCGTCGCAGTAGGCCGCCACAAAACTCTTCTTCGGGTGCCGGTAATCCACGTCCACCACCGGGTTGGTGAAACTGTTGCCCCCGCCGCAGTAGTACTTCCCGGGCGTACAGTCGGCGAAGATGATCGTCTGCGCCGGGAAATGCACCCGCGTGGCTTTCACCCCATACCAGAAGGAACTTTCGTTTCCCCCGAAGTTGAACGTGTTGATGCCGTAGCTCAGAAACACGTTCGTGTCCCACGTCACGGCGATTCGTTTCAGGTCCGCCGGGCAAAGATAAACCCCCGACTGCTTCGCCACGCTCGCCTTGATCAGGTCCATCCACCGCGTCTGCGAATCTATCCACGCCGGCGGAAAACTCCCCGTCTCATCCGCGTACATCTGCGTCGCCACTTGGATCTGCCGCAGGTTGCTCAGGCATCCCGCGCGCTTGCCCCGGTCCTTCGCCTGCGACAGCGCCGGCAGCAGCAGGCTCGCCAGAATCGCGATAATCGCAATCACCACTAGCAGCTCGATCAGCGTGAAAGCAGCCCGCCCCTTCGCCCAAGACACGCCTCGCGCGCGGGGCGTGGCCCGCCCCCCTGCGCCGCGTTGTCCTGGCCGGAGCTTCTTCATGACATTACGAATTTGCAGAATGGTAATACCACCCAGGATATTACGCAATCGCTAAGCCGTATGAAGGCAGGTCCTTGGGGCGCGGATCCTGCCCTCTGGTGGGAGGGGGGATTAGCGCCGACCACACAGGTGAGCGAGCAGCCCTGCGACGCCCACCAGCAGGGATGAGAACAACACAATCACAGCGCCGGTCGGCAAATCCGTCGCCGCCGAGATCAGAAAACCACCCAGGCCGCTCGCCGCCCCGAGCGCCATCGCCAGCACCATCGCTCGCCCGCACCCCCTCACCAACTGAAAAGCTGCCGCCGCCGGATTCACCACCAGGCTGTAGATCATCAATCCTCCAACCGTTTGGAAATTGACAGTCAACACTGTCGCTGCCAGAACCAGGAAAGCCGTCCAAACGCCAGTCGTGTGAATGCCGGCCGCGGCGGCATCCTGGCGCGAAAACATGATTGCCCGCATTTCCTTGTTGCAGACGACCACGAACCCCAACAGCGCCAACAGCGCCCCCGACATCAACCGCACGTCGCGCCACCGGCAGAAACTCAAGCTCCCCCACATTAACCCCCGCACATCATTGTCGCTGCGGCCCAGAACTCCGAATAGCCCGATTCCCAGGAAGGCCAGTCCCATCGTCGCCGAGAAGAGAAAGCCGAGCACAATGTTGTCATCCAGGTGAACCCGCTCGGGGTTCAGCAATCCCAACAGCAGCGCCGCCAGCATCGCCCCCGCCAGCGCCGGCCACAACAAACTCCGTCCGTCCATCCCGCACAGCGAACCAAACACCGCCCCGGCCAGTGCCGCATGGGCCACGCACACCCCCAGAAACGGGATGCGCATCCCCACGATGAACACCCCCAGCATCCCGCTCGAAGCGCCCGCAATCAATCCGCCCGCCATCACCGGAGCCCAAAA
>DATJOW010000166.1:0-2084 GCA_035506715.1 Candidatus Acidiferrum sp.
CCTGATGCGGTAGCAATTTGCGACCGGATACCACCAAACTTGAAGTCCCAACTTGGGGTTTCAAGTTTGGCTGAACCTATCGCATTTTGCGATAGGTCAACAATTCGATTTTGACATCGCAAATTGCGATCTCAAGTTGACGTGCCACTTACGTTCAAGATCGCAATTTGCGATCTTAAAGACTTATTTCTTTTTCTGCACCTTGGCCGCCACTTTTAAGCGCAATGCATTCAGCCGGATGAAGCCGGTGGCGTCGCCCTGGTCGTAGGCCTTGGTCGGGGTCGGCTTCCATGGTGGTAATCAGCAAACGCCCATTCACCCTTTCTGGCAAGGCCAATCGCGAAGTCATGACCAGCACGGGAGGCGCGGCAGACAGTAGCCCACGGTGAAACCGTGGGAAAATGATGTGGGATGGATTCAGGGCCCGGACGGGGCGAAAAGGGTTAACGGATGGGGGTGGCGACAAAGATTCCCGGACACGCCTGGCAAGCTGCGCGTTTGCGAAAACCAGTTTAATCCTGTAATGTAATGACTGCCTATCGGCCAAGTTCGTCATCGCTGGAAGGCACGTAAGGAGAGTTGCTTTCGGGATAACTGAACCATCCCGCATTTTTTAAGGAGGTAGATCGCCAGATGAACCATCAGAAACCGGCGTCTCCGTTCGCCTGCCTCCCGCCCACTTCCCTCCCTCGGACCGCCCGGCGGCAACGCCCGGGAAAGGCCCTGCTCTGGCTCATGATCGGCCTGGTGATGCTGGCCGGAAGGCTGCCGGCACGCGGACAACTGGTGCTCCGCGATTTCAACGCCGCCCGCCCGATCAAAATCATGTATATCGGCGATTCGGTCACCGATGATTGTGTGCATGTGGACGCCTGGCGCTTTTATCTCGAACTGCTTTTGCGGACCAACAGTTTTCCCTTTGCGTCCGTGGGCCGGCAATTGTCTCCGACCACCGGCGGTTTCACCAACCGGCAGCATGAAGGTTATTGCGGTGCCGTCATCGCCCCGCCCGGCACGAAGGACACGGTCGTCCATGGCTACGCCGGCACGAATTTGTACCTGGATAAAGTGATCGCGGACGCCCTGGCCAGTCCGGCCGGATCGGGCACAAACACGCCGAATCTTTTTTGCGTGTACATCGGGATCAACGACATCGGCTGGGGGCGCGACCCATATTTTCTGGCGACCAATGACATGCCGGGTTTTCTGAATCTTCTTTTTTCCAATGCGCCGAACGCCAGCGTGATTCTGGTCAAGACCAGCACCATCCAGGGCACGCCGGCGCACAATGGCATGTACGGCACGAATGCGTTCAAAATCCCCATCTACGGCGCCGCGTTGCAGGCCATGGTCAACCAGCGGCGGGCCGGGGGCCAAAGGGTGTTCCTGGCGGACATGTTTTCGGCCCTCGACTACAATACCCAGTTCGATGCCGACCACGAGCACCCGAACACGAACGGCCTGGCCGCGGTCGCCCGGGAATTTGCAACACGCATCGAGGCGATCACCATCCGGACCAACCGGCTCGCGACCACGCTCATCTACGGCGGATCGGATTGGAAATATTCCGACAACGGCCAGGATCCCGGGACCGGCTGGACGCAGTTGAATTACGACGACAGCGCCTGGAGTCACGGAGTGGCCCGGCTGGGCTATGGTGACGCCACCGTCGCCACGCCGGTAAGCTATGGGCTGGATGCCAACAACAAACACATCACCACCTATTTCCGCCACCAGTTCATCGTGCCGGCCGATGCGGGGATCACCAATTTGAATTTCCGGCTCGCCCGCGTGGACGGCGCGGTGGTCTGGCTCAACGGGCAGGAGGTGTTCCGCAGCAACCTGCATCCGGCCGGCCCGGTCGTTTACAGCGATCTGGCCTTGAGCCGAGTTACCGGCGACTCCGCCTACAAGTTTTTCCCGACCAATGTGATCGTGCCGCGCCTGTCGCCGGGGACGAACCTTGTCGCGGTGGAACTTCACCAGAGTTCCGTCACGAATTCGGCGCTCGGTTTCGACCTGGAACTTCTCGGCAGCGGCACCCGCTTTCCAGCCCCGATGCTTTCCGCCGCTGTGTCGGGCAA
>DATJOW010000167.1:0-15984 GCA_035506715.1 Candidatus Acidiferrum sp.
CACAGATGAAACACTGATTTGGAACCGCCAAGACGCCAAGAACGCTGAGAAACGCAGAGCCGGATTTTCAGCCTTCAGCCTTGAACTAAACCCTGTCATTGACTTCCTCCGCCTGCGGGTGTTCACTTGTCATTGCCCCGACGGGATGAATATGGAATCAGAAATTTCAGGGTTCAGCGCAAAGTGGAATTTAATATCCTGCGCAAATTGGTGCGAGAACGGCGAAACCTCTTAAAAGGATTTTCTATCTTAATTCGAAAGTGCCGGACATCAAGTTTCATTCAATTGCAGCACGATGTGGAAGCCATCCGTGTCGATTCGTGCTTAATATTTAAGCCCTCAAATCCATGTGGCCATTCTCCAGCAAAAAGAAAGCAAGCAAACCGGTGGTGTCTGTCGCCCGGGGGGCTGGAATGGCTGGCCGTCATCCGATGCGTGCATTCCCTGTAATCATTGCCTGTTGCCTCTGGCTCCTGGCGGGTTGCGCATCGTCCCGTCCGGCAGAGCGCGCGCGGGAGGGTTCCGGAGAATACAAACTGCCACCTGAAACTTCCATCAACCCGGATGCCGGCCGCGGGAATTTGCTGTTCATCCCTGTGCGGGTTAAAGGCAAGGAGCGGCCCTTTGTGCTGGACACCGGAGCCGGCATCACCTGCGTTGGCCAAACACTGGCGGCGAAACTGGGCCGACCGGTCGGTATCGTGACCGCGCATCATTGGGGCGAGGACTTGACAAATAGACTTTATGTCATGCCCGCGATTTATCTCGGTGGCGCGCGTCTGCGGAACGGCACAAACGTGATGGCGCTGGATCTGAAATCCATCTCCATCCTGTGCGGGCAGCCCATTGAGGGGATTCTCGGCATGGATGTATTGAAGCATTATTGCGTGCAGGTGGATTTCGCCGCAAACAAGGTCCGGTTTCTGGATGATTCTCAGGGAGATAAACCCGCGTGGGGCCGGGCGTTTCCAATGGGGCCGTTGAATGACGAAGACCCGCGCCCGGCTGTGGCGGGAAATCTGTTCGGCGAGGAAGGCCCGCATTCGATCATTGATTCCGGCTACGACGGGGCCGGCTGGCTGATGCCAAAACGCTACGCGCAATGGACGAACCAGGCGGCCGCCCCATCGCCGGCTACGGCGCATTCACCCGACGCGCGGTTTTTCGGCGAAACCTATCCCGGCATGAGATTAAACCGGGAGGATGTGGAGTCGGATGGAATGGGTTTGAAGTTCCTGGCGCGGCATCTGGTGACGCTGGATTTTCCCAAAAAGACTCTGTATCTGAAAAGGACAAACATCGGACCGTTGCCGAATGTCGGCGAGTCGGCAGTGGTGTTTTTGAAGAACTTGAAGGAGCGCGGGCTGCTGCCAGGCTGGCCCAAAGACGAACACGGTACACCGAAAGAGGTGAAACAGCATAAGGCGGCCCACACGGTGGAGGTTGAAGCGGAAAAGCAAGGTGAGTCTGCGATTTATCATTACAAACTCATGCGTGCGTCGCCAGACGGTCCGTGGTCCCTGATCAAAGCCTGGCGAACGGACGCGAAGGGTCGCGTCCTGGAGGATTATCCGGTCTTGAAAGAAATCCGGCCCTGAACTCGGTGAAAGTTCGGCTCGCGCGTACGCTCGCCCCACCAAACGAATGCCCCGGCGCGGAGAGGGAGAATTATCGGCAGTCTCTTTGCGCTTTTTGCGCCTTTTTGCGGCTAAAAATCTGCGTTCTTGGCGTCTTGGCGGTTAAACCACGCTGTCCCGCTGCACGGTTTGCAGCAGCGTGCCGTCCGCATCCACCAGCTCCACGTGTATCGGCATCTGGCCGACGGCGTGGGTGGCGCAGCTCAGACACGGGTCGTAGCAACGAATGACCGCCTCGACGCGGTTGAGCATGCCTTCCTGCAGTTTCTTCGCCTTGACGTATTTCTTCGCGAGTGCCTGCACGCCGCGGTTCATCGCCAGGTTGTTGTGGCCGGTGGCGACGATGAGGTTGGCCTTTTCGATGCGTCCGTGCTCATCAATCCAGTAGTGATGGATGAGCGTGCCGCGCGGCGCTTCGATCACGCCCACGCCTTCGCGGTTCAGCGGCTCGTTCGGCACCAGGATTTCGGTGCTGATGATGTCCGGGTCGCTCAACAACTGTTGCGCGCGTTCGAGTCCGTACAGCAATTCGATGAGCCGTGCCCAATGGTAGTAGAACGAGCTGGTCCGGACCGGGCCGCGCGAGCGCCAGGCCTGCAACTCGACGTCGGCCAGCGGCGTGGCAATGCGGGTGCAGACGTTCAGCCGCGCGAGCGGACCGACGCGGTACATGCCGTTGGGATAGCCAAGCCGGGAGATGAACGGGAACTTCATGTACGACCACGGCTCGACGGCCTCGCTGATGTAGTCGAGGTAGTCCGCCGGCGGAATCTGGTCGTGGAACGGTTTGCCGGCGATATCGCAGAAGCGGAGTTTGCCGTCGTACAATTCCAGCGCGCCGTCGGGCTGTACGAGTCCCATGTAGTTGGAATCAAAACTTCCGAAATCCTCGACCTCGGCGTGATGCGATTGGTGATAACCCTTCAGCAGGTCGAGGGCGAATTTCGCGTGCCCGAACGCGTCAGGCAGGCCTTTGAGGATTTCGTCGCGTTGCGCGGCAGTCAGCACCTTGTTCACTCCGCCGGGCACGGGGAAATCCGCGTGGATCTTCCGGCCGCCGACCAGCTTGATGAGTTCCTGGCCGAACTTGCGCAGCCGCACGCCCCTCACGGCAATGTCCGGTTGTTGGCGGATTAACCCAACAACATTGCGGACGGCGGGATCGGCATCGAATCCGAGCAGCAAATCGGGCGCGCTGAGATGGAAAAAGCTGAGCGCATGGGACTGGATGATTTGCCCCATGTGCATCAGTTCGCGGAGCAGCTTGGCCGGACGCGGAATGTCGCGGCCGACGATGGCGTCGCAGGCCTTGGCGCTGGCGAGCAGGTGGCTGACGGGGCAGATGCCGCAGGTGCGCGGGGTGATTTGCGGCATCTCGGTGAAATGCCGGCCTTCGCAGAATTTCTCGAAGCCGCGGAACTCCACGACGTGGAACCGCGCGTCGTCCACTTCGCCCCGGCGGTCGAGGTGGATGGTGATCTTGGCGTGGCCCTCGATGCGGGTCACCGGGTTGATGGTGATGGTCTTGGTCATGTCAGTCGTAACGCAAATTCTTCTCGTTCCATTGCGGCGTGCGCCCGGCCAGCAACTCGGTGAGCGCGTACCAGATGACGTCGGCATCCGGCGGACAGCCGGGAATGTGCAGGTCCACCTTCACGACTTCCTGCAGCGGGCGGGCCTTGGGATTCAGCACGGGCACGATGGGGTCGTTGGGAATGCAACTGATGCGAGTGCTCTCGGTCTGTTCGTAGGCGCGCACCAGACAATCCCGCAACGAGAACTGGTTGCGCAGGGCGGGGATGTTGCCGGTGATGGCGCAATCGCCGAGGGCGATGAGCACCTTGCAACGGGAGCGAAGTTTTTTCAACTCGTGTTCCTGCTCGTTGTTGTTGACACAGCCTTCAACGATGCCCACGTCCACTTCGGGAATGTCTTTCACATCCACGATCGGGCTGTGGAGGATGTCCACGAGCTTGACCAACTCGACGAGGCGTTCGTCGAGGTCGAGGAACGACATGTGGCAGCCGGAACAGCCGCTGAGCCACATCGTGGCGACGCGCACGCGGGCAGAGGCGGAAGGCGCCGGGGCCGCGGCGGCGGTTTTGCGGGCGAGTTTCCGGGTCGGAGTTTTGCCGGTGGGTTTCTTCATGCGAACACACTTTCCAGAATCGCCGCGTCGTCCCGGGCTTCGCCGTGGCGGGGCAGCGCCGGTTGCAGGTGCAACTGACGGCCCTCAATGTTGGTGACGGTGCCGGATTTCTCGCACCAGATGGCCGTGGGCAGCACCACTTTGGCCGCCTCGGTAAGCGGCGAGGTGTACGCCGCCTGCACGACGACGCAATCAATTCCGGGCAACAGCTCGGGCACGCCGGTTTCGTCCATGACCTGCGCGCCGCCGGCCGGATCGTCGCTGGCCACGACGTGCAGGAACTTCAACGGCTTGGCGCCCAGCCACGGGCCGACCTCCTCGACCGCCTCCAGGCCGGCGCCGGCCAACGCAAGACTGTTGCTGCCAGCCGGCAGGCTGATGAGCAATGGTTCCTCGCCGTTCCGGTTGGCTTCGAGAATCCGGATCAGCCGCTCCAGCACGGTGACCCCGATGGGCGACATGGCGTCGGGACCGTAAATCACGGCGGGACGTTCAACTCCCTCCAAAGTTGCCGCCACCCGTTCCCACAGCCGGTGTTCGAGGCTCACGACGTTGGCGCAGACATGGGCAAACTGGTCCAAATTGCTCTTGCGGGCATGGAAGATGAGCAATTTGGCGCCGTTTTTGCGGACGGCGGTGCGGATGCGGGCGGCCAACAGGCCCTGGTCGCGGCTCGGCCGCGCGCCGATGACGATGATGGCGTCGGCGTCCCGCAGTTTCGTGAGCGCGTCGGCGGTGAATTCCGGCTGGGCGCACAGCGCGGCTTCATTGGTGGCCACGTGCATGCCCACGCGATCCACCTTCTCGGCCAGGCCGACGACCGTGCGGGCGGTTTCATTGGTCAGGCGCGGCAGCACGAGCAGGGCCTGCTCGGTTTTCTTCGCGGCCTTCGCGGCTTTGCGGATGACCGACAGCGCCTCGTCCCAGCTGGCCTTCTGCAGCGACCCTTTCTTGCGCACGAGCGGGGTGAGGATCCGCTCGCGCGGCACGGCCCAGGTTTCGTAACGGCCCTTTACGCAGAGATGACCGCGGTTGACGGGCGAGCTAGGATCACCCCAGACGTTGACGATGCGATTTTCCTTCGTGAACACCTTCAAGCCGCACCCGACGGAACATTCGGTGCAGGTGGTGAGCACCGGCTGGCAACTGGCGAGCGGGCCGCGGAAGGCCGCCGCCTTGTCGAACAGCGCACCGGTCGGGCAGTTCGACACGCAAGCGCCGCACAGGGTGCAACTGGTGGACTCGCCAAAGGTCTGGTTCATGTCCACGACCACCTGGTTGCGGATGCCGCGTTTGCCCACGTTGAGCGTCTGCGCGCCTTCGAACTCGTCGCAGGTCCGGACACAGCGCGTGCAGAGGATGCAGCGGTTGTGGTCCAGGCCGAAATATTTGGCGGACACGTCCACGGGCAGCGACGGGTAAAGGTAGGGATACCGGATGCTGTCGATGCCGTGGACGTAGCCCTGATGTTGGAGGCCGCAGTCGCCCTTGTTGTACTGGCACATGGGGCAGATGTGATTGCGTTCGCTGAACAGGAATTCCAGCGTGGCACGGCGGAGATTATAGAGCCGGGGACTCTGAGTGATGACCTTGATACCGGCGGTCGCGGGCGTGGTGCAGGCCGGCACGATTTTCGGGCTGCCCTCGATCTCGACGATGCAGAGGCGGCAACCGCCCCAAGGCGTGAGCCCTTCGAGATAGCACAGTGTCGGGATGGCGATGCGGTTCGCCCGGGCGACCTCCAGAAGGGTGCGGCCTTCGACGGTCTCACAGAGCCGGCCGTCAATGTGAAGGGAAATTTTCTTGGTAGCACTCATGGCTTGGTGAAAGTCAATGGGTCGTGGCCTCCGGGGCTTTAATGTCGCAACGCAGGCATCGGAAACATTCAGCCTTGGCCTGCCACTCGGTGAAGGTGGGCGACACGTCCACCCACGTGCCGCGGCGTTCCGCGACGGGCAACAGCCGCTCCGGGTTCCGGCCGCCGCCCTGGCCGGCGGGCGGGATGGTCTGGGAATACACGAATTGCGGCCACAATTTCTCGAAGCGGTCTTCGCCGGTCAACGTCCGGTCAATGGACTTGGCGGCTTTTTTGCCCCAGCCCATGGCGATGGACACATTGGCGGCGCCGGTGACGTAATCGCCGGCGGCAAAGACCTTCGGATGGCTCGTCTGGTGCGTCCACGGATTCACCTTGAGCATGTTCCGCGACGTGGTTTCGAGCCCCAGCGCCTGGGTCACCACGCTGTCGGCTTTTTCGCCGATGGCCTTGATGATGGTGTCGCAGGGGATGATGTAGGTTTCCTTGGTGACGACCGGGGAGCGGCGGCCGCGGGCATCGAACTTGCCGAGCACGGTCTTGGCGACTTCGAGGCCGGTGATGCGCCGGTTCTTGTCGAGGATCACCCGCAACGGGGCGGCCATGGTGATGAGCCGGGCGCCTTCCTCGAGGCCCTGACGGGTTTCTTCGGGGATCGCCGGCATGTCCTCGCGCGAGCGGCGATAGACGATGGTGACCTCCGCGCCCATGCGCAGGGAGGTGCGGGCGGCGTCAATGGCCGAGTTGCCGCCGCCGATGATGACCACCTTCCTGCCCAGCGGGGGTTTCTGGCCGTAGGCCGCGGCGTTCAGGAATTCCAGCGACGGATACAGGCCGCGGGCTTCCTCGCCCGGAATTCCGAGCAGGGTTTCCTGCCACGTGCCCATCGCCAGCAACACGGCGTCGTGCTGCCGCTCGAGGTCTTTAAATTTCAGCGTCTTGCCGAGGGTGGCATTAAACTTGAACTGGACTCCCGTGGCGCGGATGAACGCGACTTCCTTGTCCACGACGTGCTTGGGCAGGCGGTATTCCGGCAGCGCATAACGAAGCATGCCACCGGCATTCGGGGCGCTGTCATAAACGGTGACGCGGTGGCCGAGCAGCGCGAGGTAAAACGCGGCGCTGAGGCCTGCCGGGCCGGCGCCGACCACGGCGATTTTCCTGCCGGTGGCCGGCTGCTTGCGCTTGAGGATCCGTTTCAAAACCTTTTTGGCGAGGTCGCTGTTGTACGCCATGTCGGCGATGTACCGGTGGGTTTCCCGCATGTTCACCGCGGCATCGGCCCCGGCGCGGCGGCAGCGGTTTTCGCACGAGTGCTGGCAAACGCGGCCGGTGGAGGCCGGTAGCGGGTTGTCCATCACCACTTGCTCAAAGGCATCGTCGAGCCGGTCTTCCTTGAGCAACTGGAGGAAGACGGGAATGTTCATGTGGAGTGGGCAGGTGTTTTCGCACGGCGAAAGCTGCAAGGCGGTGCAGACGCCGGCCGCGCACCGGTGCTCGCGGATATGCTCCTCGTATTCCTGGCGGAAATGCTTGAGCGTCGTCAGCACCGGGTTCGGCGCGGTCTGGCCCAGGCCGCACAGGCTGGCGTCGCGCACGACGTGGCACATCGCCTCCAGCCGGTCGAGATCCTCCAGCACCGCTTCGCCGCGGCAGATTTTTTCCAGCAGATTGAGCATCTGCTTGGTGCCGACACGGCAGGGCGGGCATTTGCCGCAGGATTCGTCGCAGCAGAATTCGAGGAAGAACCGGGCGACGTCCACCATGCAGGAATCCTCGTCCATGACGACCAGGCCGCCGGACCCCATGATAGAGCCGAGTTTCTGGAGCGCTTCGTATTCGAGCGGCGTGTCGAGCAGGCTGGCCGGAACAACGCCGCCGGACGGGCCGCCGGTCTGGACGGCTTTGAACTGTTTGCCGTTGGGCGGGCCGCCGCCGATTTCAAAGATGATGTCGCGCAACGGCGTGCCGAACGGCACCTCGGCGAGGCCGGTGTTCTGAATTTTTCCCGCGAGGGCAAAAACCTTGGTGCCCTTGGTCTTTTCCGTCCCCAAGGTGGCGTACCAGGGGCCGCCGCGGCGGATGATGATGGGCACCGTGGACCAGGTTTCCACGTTGTTGATGTTGGTGGGTTTGCCCCAAAGGCCGGATTGCGCCGGGAACGGCGGCCGCGGCATCGGCTGACCGCGCTTGCCCTCGATGGAGTGCATGAGCGCGGTTTCCTCGCCGCAGACAAAGGCGCCGGCGCCGATGCGCAGCTCGATGTCAAAATCAAAACCCTTTTCAAAAATATTTTTGCCGAGCACGCCGAGCTTGTAACCCTGGTCAATGGCAATCTGGAGGCGTTTGATAGCCAGCGGATACTCGGCGCGGATATAAATGAAGCCGCGATTAGCGCCCATGGCGTAGGCGCCGATGATCATGCCTTCCACCACGCTGTGCGGGTCGGCCTCGATCACCGACCGGTTCATGAACGCGCCCGGGTCGCCTTCGTCGGCGTTGCAAATCACATATTTGGGTTTGGTCGGCACCTTCGCCATCAATTCCCATTTCACACCGGTGGGAAAGCCGGCGCCGCCGCGGCCGCGCAGGCCGCTGGCCTTGATTTCCTCGATGACGCGGGCGGGCGTCCATTCGTTGAGCACCTTGCCGAGCGCGGCGTAGCCGTCGCGGGCGATATATTCCTCGATGTTCTCCGGGTTGATGATCCCGCAGTTGGCGCGCACAACGCGTGACTGCAAATTGAAGAAGGCGAAATCCTGCTGGGTGGCGGCAACGCTGTTGGTGACCGGGTCGCGCGGCAGAAGTTTCTCGTAGGGTCGGCCCTTGACGAAATGCTCCGAGACGAGCTTGGGCACGTCGGCCGCGACCACACCGCGGTAGAAGGTGCCATCGGGATGGACCAGGGCGACCGGGCCCAGGTCGCACCGGCCCATGCAGCCGGTTTCCACGATGCGGATTTCGCTTTCCAGGCCGGCTTTCTTGAGTTCCTGCAACAGGGCATCGCGGGCCGCGTAACTGCCCGAGCTGGTGCAGCCGGTCCCCGTGCAGAGCAAGACGTGCGCGCGAAAATTGGCCATGGCCGCTTACTCCTTTTCCTTCGCCTGGCCCACGGCCAGTTTCTGGACCTTCTTGCCCTTTTGCAGATGTTCGGTGACGATCTTGCGGGCGCCTTCGATGTCCACCTTGCCATAGACGGTCTTCTCCCCGCCGGTTTCCTCGACGCGCACCATCGGTTCGGCGTCCACCATGCCGATTTCGCCGGTGACGCACACCTCGACGCTGCCGAGGCTCTGCTTTTCGATTTCGTCCAGCATGGTGGTCATGACTTCACGGGCGCCGGCGGCGACGCCGCTGGTACCCATGCCGACCACGACCCGGTATTTCTTGCCGCCTTCGCGCAGGGCGATTTGTTTCTGGGCCTTTTCCTTGAGTTTTTTCAGTTGTTCCAGGTTCATAAGGGAACTGCTCCTTTCGTGGCCAGCTCCCGCGAGTCGAAGTGAAACTTCTCCCCGTCGGAGTGGTAGGTTAACTGCACTGTCGTTTTTCTCTCCGCCGCGCACAGCGCCAGGATGGTCGCATTCAAGTCGCCGACCGGCGGCCGGTCGATGTGACTCAGCCGCATCGAGGCGGTCACCGAGGTGCCCTGACCGGGCGCGGACCGCACGGCAAACCGGCCGCCGCACATCTCCGATGTCTGGCGCAGGAAGGCCAGCCCCAACCCAATGGCTTTCCGCCGGCTGCGCTTGGTGCTGGCGGATGTCGCCAGCACGCGCCGCAGCGTGTCCGCATCCATCCCGTGCCCGTCGTCCCGTACGCGGAGGACCAGCCGGTCATGCCGCCGGCTTTCCACGACGCCGATCTCGATTTGTTTGGCGTCGGCGGAGAGCGAATTCATGGCGATGTCGAGGATGTGCTGGGACAACTCTTCAAACATATTTCTTCAGGTCGGTCTTGAACAGCTGCAGGATTTTGTCTGCCGTCAGCTTGCCATAGACGTCGTCACCCACCGACAGGGCCGGGGCGAGCGCGCAGGCGCCGATGCACCGGGCGGTCGCCAGGCTGAACCGGCCGTCCTTGGTGGTTTCGCCCTCCTTCACGCCGAGCTGCTTCTCGAGCGCGGCGAGGACCTGGTCCGAACCCCGCACGTGGCAGCCGGTGCCGCGGCAGACCAGAATCTGGTGTTTGCCGCGCGGGACCAGGGTGAAAAAATTATAGAACGTGACGACGCCGTACACGTGGGCGACCGACAGTTTCAAGGCGCCGGCGATATAGCGGAGGACGTCGGCGCTGAGATACCCGAACATCTGCTGCGCCGCGTGCAACACCTGGATGAGCGCGGTCGACTCATAATTGTAGCTCTCCATCGTCCGGTCGAGGTCCGCAAATCGCGGGTCGCCGCTCGGGTGGGTCGTTTCCATGGCCGCGATCCGCGCGGCTTCGCTGATGGCTTTCGGGTTCATCGTAATCCTGCCTCCCACAGTTTGCCCGCTGATTCGAAAGTGGTTAACGGCGTGTTCAACAGCCAAATATTCTCCCGGGCCGCTTCGGCGATAATGGCGGCTTCGGGTTTGCGGCCGCAGGTGAACAGCACGGCGGCAATGTCTTTCATCGAGGCGACGGAGACGACATTGCGATGGGTCTGGATGGTGACCCACAGCACGCCGGGCCGGGCATTGGCCAGCACGTCGCTGAGCAGATCGGATAGGTAACAACCGGTCAAAACCACCCCGTCCAGTTTGGTCAACGGGCTGGCCTGGACGAGCGCCAGGAGAGGCGGCAATTCCGCGCTGGTTTTCAGTTTCATGATGACGTACCTGCTTTCTGAAGCAACACCTCCGCGTGCAGCCGGGTGCTGCTGCCCAATTCGGATTGGATGGCCAGTTTGTCGGCGCAGCGCTTGATATTCGGCAGGCCCATGCCGGCGCCGAAACCCAGTTCGCGCGCGAGCGGACCGGCGGTGGACCAGCCTTCCTGCATCGCCAGGTCCAGGTTTTCAATGCCGGGCCCGCTGTCCATGGCCTCAATGGAAACCTTGTGCGGATCAATCGAGGCCGTAATCCGGCCGCCGAGCGAATGGATGATGATGTTGGTCTCTGCTTCGTAGGCGATGATGGCGGCGCGCCGGCGGGCGTCCGGATCAATGCCCCGCACGCGCAAGACTTCGCGCATCCGCTGCGACAACTTGCCGGCGCTGTCAAAATCGCCCGACTTCACGTCGGCATTGATGACAACGCGCTGGGCCTTTTCGTCATCGGCTCGCGGGGCGACCCGGGCGGCTTCCTGGGCCATGACTTCCTCGGCGCGGCGCTCCAGGTGGTGCATCAGGCAATTCGTGATGTCGCCGCGGGTGATGATGCCCACCAGCCGGTTGTTACCGTCCAGAACGGGAAACCGGCCGAACTCGTGCCGGTCAAATTCCGCCACGGCGCGGACCAGGGAGAAATGGTCGCGCAACGTCACAATTTTGCGGCTCATCCACCCTTCCGCAGGCTCGCTGATGTGCCCCTTGTCCAAGGCATTGATGATGTCCTCGATGCTCACGATGCCCACCAGCTCGTCCTGGGCCAGAATGGGAACGCCGGAGATGCGATGGGTCTTCATCAAATGTTGAATGGAGCGAAGGGAATCCGTGGCGCTGGCCGTGACCGTCAGGCTGGTCATGGCATCGCGCACCCGCAGTTCATGGACGAGCTCCTGCGCAAAGGAAACCGCCGGTTTTTCCCCAGGTTTGGGATTGGTTTCGACTGCGGGGGTGGGATTCATGATGCTTCGGCAATGGTCAGGACCGGCGGGTTCGAGCCGCAGGTGAAAACAACGGCGACCGTCTGCTGGTTGGGTTCTGGGCCATCAAGGCGTTCATGACGTACCATCCGTGCGACCGGCTCATAGGCCGGCTTAAATAACGACACGCATCCATTAGATTTTTATTTGATTTGCCGGCAGCAGCATTGCAAAAATTGGCAAACAATCACCCTGCTTTGCGCGGTTGACGTTTCCGTCGGTTCGCTGTCCCGGCTTTCGCTGGTTTTCCTTCAGCAGGCAGGGTGGAAAACGGTCGTGCCGCGGGACCGGCGCGGCGCGGAATCACGAGGAATTCAGGCCTTGGGCTGGAAATTAACCCTGAATCCATCGCGGGAAACGCGGCAAGCCCGAGGGCGGTCGGACAGGCTACTCTTGCGGTTTTGCCGCCGGTTTTATCACGCGCTCTGCTGCACAAAATCAGTTCCCAAAATGCTTTGTACCTGTTTGCGGGCCAAAACGTTGGATGGGGGTGGCCGCAGGATTAAATCGAGTCCAATTGACTTGACGGGCAGGTGAGGTTTGCTTAATTTGTTTCCGTGCAAACAAGCATTGCAAAGGGTGCGACGGCTCCGGTTTTGGATGTGAAGGAGTCGGTGCCGGCGCCATGCTTTCACAAGGGCGATTGTACACCCGAAGCCGCGGTCTCCCCGCGACGGAGTTCTGCCCGGGGCCGGCCTGCGGACGTGCCGATGAACGGCACGAGCAGCAATGGCAACAACAATCGGGCGCTGATCAAAGCCATTTCCGATTCGAAGGTTTACCAGGAGTACGAGCGCGCGTTCAACACGTTGACGGGACTGCCGGTGTCGTTGCAGCCGGTCGAGACCTGGCAATTGCCGCATCACGGCAAGCGCAACGAAAATCCGTTTTGCGCGCTGGTGTCGCAAAAGAGCCGGGCCTGCGCGGCCTGTTTGCAGGTGTGGGAACAGCTTTGCGAGAAGGCCGTCAACGAACCCAAGACGGTTTCCTGCCCGGCCGGATTGCTGGACACGGCGGTGCCGGTGCGGCTGGGCGACCGGCTCATCGGTTATTTGCAGACCGGGCAGCTGTTGGGCCAGCGGCCGACTCAACGCCAGTTCGAGAAAGCGGCCAAGCTGGTGGCGGGGTGGGGCGTGGACCTGGACCGGGAGGAGTTGCGCAAGGCCTTTTACGCCACCAAGGTGGTGACGGCCAAGCAGCACGAATCCATCGTCCGGCTGCTCACGATTTTCGCGCAGCACCTGGCGATGCTGGGCAACCAGATTTTCATCCAGCAGAAAAACACCGAGCCGCCGATCATCAAGCGCGCCAAGGAATACATCGAGGAACATCACACCGAGGAGGTTTCGCTCGCCCGCGCGGCCAAGGCCGTGAACATGAGCACGTTCTACTTCTGCAAGATGTTCAAGAAGGTCACCGGCATCAACTTCACCGATTACCTGTCCCGCGTCCGCATCGAGAAGGCGAAGAACCTGCTGCTGAATCCGAACCTGCGCGTGAGCGAGATCGCGTTCGAAGTCGGGTTCCAATCGCTCACCCATTTCAACCGCGTCTTCAAGAAACTGCTGGGCCAGTCGCCCACCGAATACCGGGCGCAATTGCTCGCCCGCTAAACCCTTGGACGGCAGCCGCCGACGTCAGTCGGCGCTGAGTTTCATCGCCTCCCTGGTAATTCGGCAATCGTTCCAATTTCAGCTTGCCCGGCTTTTGCCAGCGAGGCACACTCCGGGAACCGGGACCCTTTTCCGACTTATGATTGATATTGAGAGTGTGGTGCGGAAGCAGATTGCCCTTTATCGCGCCTACGATATCCGGGCCGATGCGGAGAGGCGGGCGGGACGCGGCAAGGAGGGCAAGCTGTCCTATGGCCCCTATTTGCTCATCTCTCGCGAGAAGGGCGCCGGTGGAAGTGCGGTGGGTCAACTCGCCGGAAAACGCCTGGGCTGGCAAGTGTTCAACAACGAAATCGTGGATGCCATCGCGCGAAAGGCGAACGTCCGCCGGGAGTTGATCGAGAGTTTGGATGAGCGCGATCGAGCGACGATCCAGGATGCTGTGGACCGGCTGCTTCACCCTCAGCCCATTGGGACAGCCGGCTACCTGGCTCAGCTGCGGGAAATTCTGCTCACCTTGGGCCACCAGGGAGACGTGGTCATCGTTGGACGCGGCGCAGAATACATTTTGCCCAGTCAGTTCGGTCTGCGGGTACGGATGGTTGCACCCGTCGAGCTGCGGGTCCGGCGAATCGCAAGCCGGGAGAACTTGAGTTTGAAGGCAGCGCGGGCGGAGGTTGAAAGATCGGACCGCGACCGAAAGGCGTTGGCTCGTCGCCAATTTGGCAAAAATACGACTGATCCTTTGAACCATGACGTGACCATCAATACCGAGGAACTGACCGTCGAGGCAGCGACAGAGATTGTCATGACTGCGCTCCAGCGAAAGCTGACGGTTCGTCCCAGGGAAACAGGCCCCAAATAGCCGTCGGCAAACGACGGGCAACACCGCAATCGCTCCTTCATGTTCTCAACCGCGAACGCCACACCCTCCGCTGGCAAAACATCTCTTGCAAGTGGAGACCGGCGCAAGGTTTGGCCTGTGCCTGACGCATCATCGCGCCCGTAAAATCCCGCTTTTCATTCCGCGCTATTTTGGCAATTTGTTTTCGCATTCGCAGAGTTGAAGCCTGGCGTTTGCAAAATCGGTAAAGCCTTCAACAAGCTTTGGTGAGTAGTTTGGTTAAAAGGATGGAATTTTATACGCCGTCAAAAATTATGCTTGAGACGCTTTTATATCCCAAGGCCATCGCGGTCATCGGAGCCTCCCGCAACCCGGACAAGGTCGGTTACGCGGTCATGGCTAATCTCGTCAACGCCGGCTTCAAAGGGCCGATCGTCCCCATCAACCTCGACGGCGGCGAAATTCTCGGAGTCAAATGCTACAAATCGCTCGACGAATACCCGGGCCAGATCGACCTGAGCATCGTCATGGTGGGGGGCAAATATTGCAAGGACGCGCTGAACAGCTCCATCAAGGCCGGCGCCAAGTCCATCATCGTCATCACCGCCGGGTTCAAGGAAGTCGGCGCGGAAGGGGCCAAGGCCGAACAGGAACTGGTGCAGATCTGCCGCGCCGGCGGCGTGCGCATGGTCGGACCGAACTGCCTGGGCGTGCTCAACACGGACCACGCGATGAACGCCACGTTCGCGCCGTCCGTCCCGCCGCCCGGAAAAATCTCCGTCATCTCCCAGTCCGGCGCCCTGTGCGTGGCCATCCTCGACTGGGCGGCCAGCATGAAACTCGGCCTCGGCAAGGTCATCAGCATCGGCAACAAGGCCGATCTCAATGAAGTCGATTTCATCCAGACCCTCGCGGCTGACAAGGAAACCAAGGTCATCGCCGGCTATCTCGAGAGCATCAAGGAAGGTGACAAATTCCTGCGCGTGGCGGAACAGGCCGCCGGCATCAAGCCGGTCGTCATCCTCAAAGTCGGCGTCACCTCCGCGGGCGCCAAGGCGGCCTCCTCGCACACGGGCAGTCTGGCCGGGGCCGACATGGCCTACGGCGCGGCGTTCAAGCGCGCGGGTGTCATCCGGGCGGAAAATTTCGAGGCCCTGTTCGATTACGCCACTGCCTTCGCCATGCAACCGTTGCCCAACGGCGAACGCGTGGCCGTCATCACCAACGCCGGAGGGCCGGGCATCATGGCGGCGGACGCTTCGGAAAGCCTGGGGCTCAAGCTGGTGGCCCCGAGCAAGGTAAGCGACACCAAGCTGCGCAAGTTCATGCCGGCAGCCGGCGCGTTCGGCAATCCCATTGACGTGATCGGCGACGCCGATCCCGACCGTTACACCAAGGCATTTGAAGTGATGCAGGACGACGACAGCATTGACGCCGTGATTGTAGTTGTCACGCCGCAGAACATGACCAAGCCGCTCGAGCTGGCCGAAAAGCTGGGCGCAGCGCACAAGGGCAAGAAGCCGCTGCTGGCGGCGTTCATGGGCGGCACCGAAGTCGCCGCTGCCAAGGAAAAATTGATGGCGCTGGGCATCCCGAATTATCCGTCGCCGGACCGCGCGGTCACCGCGTTGCGCGCCATGTGCGATTACTCAGCGTGGAAGCGCCGGCCGGCGCGCGTGGTCACCCGCTTCCCGGTCAATCGCCGGCGCGTGGACCGCATCATCAACGCGCAGGAGCGCACCGGCGTCACGCAGATCGGCGAAGTCGAGGCCAAGGAAATCCTGCGTGCCTACGATTTCAACGTGCTGGGCGGGCAGCTCGCGCAGACGGCGGACGAGGCGGTGGACATTGCGGACCGGATCGGCTACCCGGTCGTGCTGAAAATTTCGTCGCCGGATATCATTCACAAATCCGACTTCGGCGGCGTGCGCATCAACCTGGCCAATGCCGAGCAGGTGCGGGATGCGTTCGATTTGATGATCCTGCGCATCCAGAAGCGCGCGCCCAACGCGCATCTTCGCGGCGCTTATGTGGAGAAGATGGGTCAGCGCGGCCGGGAAGTGATCCTGGGCATGACGCGCGACCCGCAGTTCGGGCCGATGCTGATGTTCGGCCTGGGCGGCATCTTTGTCGAGGTGATG
>DATJOW010000168.1:0-5763 GCA_035506715.1 Candidatus Acidiferrum sp.
GTGGCGGCCGGCCGGCTGGCGCTCGAGGACGCCGGCCTGAAAATCACCGCCGCGAACGGCGATGAGGCGGGCGTGGTCCTGGGCGCCTGCAACGGCCCGTCCGAAATGGGCCACATGGACAGCGTATTCAGCAGCGATTCCTTCGCGGCCAACATCACCAGCTTCTCGAACATCACCGCCAATTCCACCGCCGGCTGGGTTTCATCGCAACTGTACCTCAAGGGAGTGAACGCCTCGCTGTCCGCCGGGCCGCACGCCGGATTGCAGAGCCTGGCCTATGCCTACGATGCCCTGGCGGAGAATCGCGCGCGCGCCATCCTGGCCGGCGCCGCCGACGAGGTTTATGCCCAGACGTTTTACAACTACGACGGCATCGGCTTCCTGTTCGCGGGCGCGGAAGAGGACGATTACCGGCTGCGACTGGACTCGGGCAAGCGCAAGGTGCTGGGCGAAGGCGCCGCCGTGCTCGTGCTGGAAACCGCCGAAGCCACCGCCGCCCGCAAGGCGCGCATCCTCGCCGAGGTGCTCGGTTATGGCATGGGGATGGACGCGGAAGGGTTTCTGGCGCCCAACCTCGGGACGGAGGGGCTCAAACACGCGGTGAATCTGGCGCTGGCCCGCGCCCACATCTCGGCGGAGGATATCGGCCTGGTCGTCTGGGCGCCGCAGGGCAACCGGCAGGACGCCAAGGTGCTTGACGTCTGCCGGGAACTTTGGGGCGACACCCCGCGTCCGCTGGTCACCACGACATTCAACACCGGCTACATCGAATCGGCTTCCATCCTGGTGAGCCTGGCCGCGGCGTTGAGCGCATTGGAAACGGGGATGGAACTGTGGCCGCAACGCACCGGGCTGCCGGAACTCGACCAGCGCGCCATGACGGAAATGCCCGAATATATCCTGGCGCTCGCGGGCACGGATGTCGGCTATAACTTCGCGGTGGTCCTGCGGAAAGGGTGGAACGAGTGAGACGAAGCGTGGTCATTTCCGGCCTGGGAATGCTTTCCTGCGCCGGCGCCAACCTGGTGGAATCCCGCGCACAATTCATTGCCGGCGCCTGCTGCCTGTCGCCCATCACCGATCCGCGGGCGGCGCGGCTGCGGGCCCGGTTTGCCGGACAAGTGGCCGGTTTCGCCGCCGTTCCCGGCCGGTCGCCGGAACTGCAGCCGCACGACCGGCACGTGCACCTGGCCCTCGCAGCGGCGCGTGAGGCGTTGACCGCCGCCCGGGCCCAGCCGGCGGAACTGGGCCGGCGATTGGGTTTGATTTTTTCCACCTGTTCCGGCCCCATGCTCCTGATTGAGGCGCATTACGAAAGGATCATTCGCGGCCAACCGGCGCTCACGGAAACGGAACTCGTTGCCAAACGTTATTACTCGGCTGCCCCGGCCCTGGCCCGGGCACTTTGCATCAAGGGACTGTGTACCACGGTCGTGACGGCGTGTTCGGCCGGCACGGCCGCCATCGCGCTGGCCGCTGATCTCATCCGCTGCGGCCTGCTGGATGCGGCGCTGGCCGGCGGCGCGGATTCATTCTCGGTCAGCACGCTGGCGGGTTTCGACGGTTTGAAGGCAACGAGCGAAGGCCGTTGCGCGCCGTTCTCGAAGCCGTTCGGACTGAATCTGGGCGAAGCCGCGGCGTTTGCCCTTCTGGAAACCGCCGATTCGGCGCAACGACGCGGCGCGCCGGTGCGCGCGGAAGTCCTCGGTTCAGGCATGAGCAACGACGCGTATCACTGCTCGGCGCCGGAGCCGGCCGGCCGCGGCCTGGCCGAAGCCATGAAACGCGCTTTGCAGGATGCCGGGTTGTCGCCGGATCAAATTACTTACATCAACGCCCACGGCACCGGCACGGAAGCCAATGACAAGGCCGAGTGCAAGGCATTGCGCAAGGTGTTTGGCGACCGGGCGGCCAAGGTGCCCGTCAGTTCCACCAAGTCCATGGTCGGCCATTGCCTCGGCGCGGCCGGGGCGGTGGAGGCGACGGCGTCCATTGTCTGCGCCGAGGCGGGCGTGTTCCCGCCGACGGCGAATTTCGCCGGTCCGCGCGAGGGTTGCGCGGTGGATTGCGTGCCACAGGCCGGACGGCCCTGGAACGGACCGCACCTGTTCCTCAACAACAACTCGGCCTTCGGCGGTCACAACGCGAGTCTGGCCCTGGCGGTGACGGGCTTGAATCCCAATCACCAATCACCAACCACCAATCAGTCCACATCCATTTCCATCTGTATCACTGCTTGCGGCGTTGTCTCGGCGGCCGGCATCGGGATTGAGGCTCTGGTGAACGCCCGGTCCGCCAGCCGATCCGTTTTGCGGCCGGTTTCGTTGCCGGGCCTTTCAACGTTGTCGGCCGGCATGGTGGACGAGGCGGCGGTGGAGGCGTTTGACCGCCGGCTGAACCTGCGGCCGATGGACCGTTCGAGCAAATGGGCCACGGTGGCGGCGCGGCTGGCCATTCGCGAGGCGAAATTTCCCGAAAAACCCGCGGCCCTCGCCGATCTGGGATTGTTTTTGAACCTGTCCGCCGGACCGTCCTGGGCCGAGTCCAAATTTCTCACGTCGTTTCTGAGCCACGACCATCAGGTGACCCAGCTCGCGGCCTTTCCGTACATCGTGCCCAGCTCGGTTGCCGGCAACGTCTGCCGCGCGCTGATGCTGTCGGGCCACAATCTGACCCTGAGCCCGGGACCGGGCGGCGGTTTGACCGGCCTGATACCGGCCATCGCCGCGTTGCAGGCCGGCCATGCCGGCGCGATCCTGTGCGGCGCGGTGGACGAGCTCTCCGAACGCATTCTGGCGGATGACTTCAGCGCGGGCCGGCTTTCCGGCGAAAACGCGGCATCGCCCGGTGAAGGCGCGGTGATATTGATGCTGGAAACCGCCGCGCACGCCCAGGCGCGCGCGGCGCGGCCCCTCGCCGAAATTTGCGCCATCGCGTCCGCCGCGGACGAAGGGACGCTGGATGAAATGATGGACGAAATGTTGCAGCGGGCGGGTGTCGGGCGCGAGCAGGTCGGCGCGGTTTGTTTTTCCGGGCCGCCGGCGGCTTTGAAACGGTGGCATCCGGCGTGGCCGGACCGCGTGGTGCGAACGGCGCCGCTGACAGGTTGCCTGGAAGGCGCCCAACCGCTGCTGGACCTGGCGGCCGCGTTGCGGCAGCCGGGACTGGAACCGGGAACACCGTTGCTGCTCATGACGGTTTCACCCGTCGGCGCCGGCTGCGCCGTGGTTAAAATCATGGACAAATGCTGATAGCGTCGTGCGTTATCTGAATCCCGGGCCGGAACGATGCGGATACCTCGGGGCCTGCCCCGGGCGCATATCAAAAAATGAGGGGGTAAATATATTGGGGCTGTGATATAACCCGAGGCATGAAAGACTGCTGTTTGCAAACGGTTCCTCAATCCGACAGCAGTTACGAGACGTTTGGCCCGGCGGTGGTGGAGTGGCAAGAACGTCTGACGGCGGGGCTGGATCAAAGCATCCAGGCCTCGAATGAGACCTTGGGAGATATGGAGGAGCAAATCCTTCGTCAGACCCAGGGATTGGAACGCAAGCTTCTGGAGGAGGCGGCCCAGAAGAAAGCGGATCAAACGCCGCCGATTTGCCCGGTTTGTGGGCATCCATTGAGCCGCTGCACGGGTGATCAGGCCCGGACCTTTCATACGCGCTTTGGGCCTGTGACGGTCAAACGGCTGCGGGGTTGGTGTCGGCGCTGCAAACAGTGGCGCTATCCTGCCGATCAGGCGATGGGCTTAAGTGATACCGGCGGCGCATCCCCTGGAGTACAGGAAATGGCGGCCTTGACGGTGAGCAAGCTGCCGGTGAACGAAGCCAGTGCGGTGATCGAACGGTTGACGGGAGTCAAACTGCCGCCAGCGACGCTGGATCGGGAAGCGCGCCGCCAAGGCCAGCGTGCTGATAAAAAGCGCAAGCAGCTGGATGAACAAATGTGCGCCGGTCAAGGCGTCCAACAGAAGCTTGCGCTGCCTCCGGAAGCCTTCACGTTGGTCATTGAACTGGATGCGTGGAATATTCGCGAACGGGACGATTGGGGACAAAGCGCACAAAAACGAGCCTGCGGCCAAGAGCCACAACGCTGGCATTGGGCTTACGGAGGCACGTGTTTTCGGCTGGACCAGCGTGTAGAAGGTGAAGGTGGACGAGCTCGCATTTTGAGCCGGGGCACCGTGATGACGCGCGGCGGGGTGGATGATTTGCGCCAACAACTCTTTGCTGAAGCTCAGCGACAGGGTCTGGCGCAAGCTGACAAAGTGTTGGTCATTGCCGATGGGGCGTTGTGGATTTGGAATCTGGCGGGCGACCGTTTTGCCCAAGCTCAACAACGGCTCGACTACTATCATGCCAGCCAACATCTATGGGCAGTGGCCCACGCGTTGCACCCCCAAGACCAAGGAGCGGCGCGAGATTGGATCAAACCGCTCTTGAAGAAACTCAAAGCCGGGCGAGTTACCTCCCTGCTCAGCGACCTCCATACCCTGGTCAAACGACTGCGTAAAAAGAAACGCCAAGCCGTCGAATCGGAACTGAACTATATGGAAAGCCACCGGAAGCGAATGGACTACGCGGCAGCCCGACGTGCCGGAGAGCCGCAAGGCAGCGGCGCGATGGAATCGACCTGCCGACAATATCAGTGTCGATTCAAACGTCCCGGTCAGTTCTGGAGTTGTGTGGGCGATGAAGGCCTGATGTGCCTGGAAACATTCTGGCGTAATCGGCGTTGGCATCTGCTATACCCACATATCCTTCATGGCGACCCCCACAAAAATTGATATGCGCCCATAAATAATTTGCGCACCGACCCATCCGGATGCGTTGATGACAGTCACTGGATTTACGGATGCGCTTCGTCTTCGGAGGATTTCAAAGTCTGCCGGGTTGATGTTCCAGGGATGATTGCGCACTGAAATGAGAAGCGTTTTCACCGGTTTGATTGCACAGCGACTCCAGGACCGTGGTGGAGAGTCGTCCTGGCTCAGGTATTGCCGGGGGAATGGAATTTCCGGCCTGCAGCGCTGGTTTCAACCGGTCCATTTGCGGCCAGAGTTTCCGGGCCGCTTGCGGGTTGCCGTGCGCTTTTGCCATCCACCGCTCCAGGTATTTGACGTTCAGGATATCCACGCCGCGCAACGTCCGCCGGACGGACACGTACGCATTCGGAAACACGATCGCCGCATGGATCCAGGGTTTGACGCCGCATTGCGTTTTCAGGAAATGGCTGAGCCAATAAACGTTCCGATGAACCTGTTTCAAAAAATCCTTCTCCAACGGGTGTCCGTCCTGGCGTAATTCGCCGCGCTCTTCGGCGATCCGGCCGTGATGGGACTTGGTTTCGATGATAAAGACGGCGCCGTCGGCGCGAAAAACCAGATGGTCCAGGTTGCCGAATTCGGCGGCCACATCATGGAGCGCCAGGTGATTCCTGGCCGGCAGGCGATTCAGGATCGCGCCCACTTTTTCTTCCGCATCGGCGCCGCGAATGGCGTGTCTTTCACGCTGCCAGAGAAGATCCAACTCGGAATGCACGAGGCGGTCGAGGAAAAACAACGCCGCCAGCACGGCAAAAGAGATGAAGACATTTCGGGCATTCAGGCTGACGAGAAACAAGTTGATGACCACGGCGGCGCTGGCGAGGATCAACAGGTAACGTACCCCGCGCCGGCGCGTGGCCATGGCGCGTGTGCTTTTGCCCGGGACATTTTCAGCAGGATTTTCGTTCATCTGAAAAAAATCGGCGCCAGAT
>DATJOW010000169.1:0-22968 GCA_035506715.1 Candidatus Acidiferrum sp.
CGCCGCGCACGATGAGCATGTCGTCGGACCGGCCGGTGATGCGGTTCAGCCGGCGATGCGTGCGGCCGCAACTGCAAGGCTCGGGAATAATGGACGTGATGTCGCGGGTGCGATAGCGGAGCAGGGGCATGGCCTCGCGGCACAGCGTGGTCATCACCAATTCGCCCGGCTGGCCGTCGGGCACCGGCTCGGCGGTCACCGGGTCGATGATTTCAATGAGGAAATGGTCCTCCCAGAGGTGCATGCCTCGTTTGTGCACGCACTCGAACGCCACGCCGGGACCGTTCATCTCCGAAAGCCCGTAGGAATTGTAAACGTCCACCCCGAGGCCATCCTCGATCTTGCAGCGGGTTTCCTCGGTGTAGGGCTCGGCGCCCACAAACGCCTTGCGCAGGGCGAGGTCGCGGCGCGGGTCCACGCTGTGTTTTTCCAGGAAGGTGGCCAGGTAAAGCCCGTAGCTGGGCGTCAGGTGGATGAACGTCGTCCGGAAATCCTGCATCAGGAGCAGTTGCCGCTCGGAGTTGCCAGGGCCGGCGGGGATGACGAGACAGCCGATCTTTTCGGCGCCGTAATGCGTGACCAGGGCGCCGGTGAACATGCCATAGGTCATCATGTTCTGGAAAACGTCCTTGGAGGTGACGCCGGTCATGACGAACGAGCGCGCGCACAGTTCGGCGGCGTTCTCCACGTCCTGGCGCGAGAAGAAGAGCGCCTTGGGCTTGCCGGTGGTGCCGCTCGAGGTGTGCAGCCGCAGGGTGGCGTCATACGGCACGGCCAGCAGGCCGGTGGGATAATTGGCGCGCAGGTCCGCGCTCGTGGTGAAGGGCAGACGGCGGACGTCGGTCACCGACCGGATGTCCTCGGGTTTGAGGCTGAGTTCCGCGAATTTCTGCCGGTAAAACGGCACGTGCGCTCCGACGCGCCGGACCGTCTCCTGCAGCCGTTGCAGTTGCAGCCGCTCCAGGTCGGCGCGCTCGAGGGTTTCAATTTTTTCGTCCCAGAACATGGCTAGGCGCTGATGCGATAAAGTATGCTGCTACTCCACCCCAAAAACATAAGCGCGTCAAGTCTTACCCGTGCGGGTTTCAACTTTTTCCCTCACCCTCCGGCGCCGGATGGTCGTGCAGATGCGACCAGGGCAGTTAAGGTCGCACCGCCCCGATTCGATAGAAATACTGCGGCCCGGTGTTGTCAAACCCGACGTTGTTCCAGCCCGGCGTAGCATTGGTGATGATGGTTTCCCACGGCGACGAACCGTCCAACGCAAAGCAGCGTTGCACCTGATAGAGGCGTGTAGGTTTGCTCGTCCACCAAAGGGTGTTGTAAGTGCCGCTGCGGGTGAAGCTGGTGATGTGGAAATAGTCATTCGCATCGATCGGGCTGGTGTCCGCCAGATATTCCTGCCAGTTGTTCATCCCGTCGCCGTCAGTGTCGGCGTACGTTGCCGAGGCGTCGGTCGGCAGGCCATATCCCTGCAACCAGAGGTAGTAATCAAGGAAGGCGGGCGATTGGCACTCGTACGCCCCCATGTCCACCGTGCCGCCGACGATGCGCGGATTGCCATCCAGATCGGTGGCGGCAGTCGCGTAGGCATTATTGCCGGCATTGATGCAGGGGGAGTTGGATTGCAGGCGCAGGTTGCCGCCGGCGTAATTCACGAACAGCGGCGCGTTGGTGATGTTGCCAACACCGTTGGTGGGTTGTGGCGTCGTGCAGCAATAGCTGATGGTGCAAGAGTAATAATTCGTGGCGTTGGTGGCGGTTGCCGAGTTGAAATAAACGATGCAGTTGTAGAGCGCGCAATTGCACGCTCCGCCCCCGAAGCCACCACCTCTGCCTGCAATCGCCGAGTTGCCGGTCACCGTGCAATTGTAGAGGGTGCTGCCATACGCCCCGCCGCCGGATACCTGAGCCGAGTTGCCGGTCAGAGCGCAGTTGTACAACGTGCCGCCGAACGCCCCGCCGCCGAAGTTGCCGGCAATCACACAGTTGATGACCAAGGCGTTTGTGGAGGCGCACCATACCCCACCGCCGTTGTTTTTGGTCATTCCGTTGGTCAAGGTGAACCCGGTCAGGCTCGCGCCGTTGGTCAGAGAAATACACTGATTCACTCCGCCGCCGCTGATGACCGTGAACTGAGGTCCGTTCACGCTCACCAGCGCCAGCGGTTTGGTCACGGTTACGCCGCCGGGGTATATTCCGTTGGTCACCACCACCACCGCGAAGGTTCCTGGCACTTGTAACGGCGCATTGACCGCATCCTGAATGTTCATGGCGGCCGTGGCCCAACTGGCGTAGGGCGGCTGGGGATTGGCGCTGGTGGCAGAGACATAACGCACGGGCTGCGTGACCACGTGGATGGTCACGGTCGCGCTCACCCCGCCCGGATAACTTTCGTTGTAGGCGCTTAACACGACCGCGTAATCTCCCGGCGCCGCCCACGCATGGCTGGCATAGGGCTGGTTGCTCGCGATAATGCCGTCACCAAACGCCCACACGCTTAGGGTGGTTCGCCCGTCAATCAATGCCGTCAGGCTCACGGGATAGCCCACCGTCACGTTCGTGTAATTCGCCATGAGCTCCACGATCAATGGCCCGGTCACGTCTCCGGTACGGTATTCATCGCAGCCGATGGAGGGTGGATTCGACCACGGCTCGCCGTCAATGTCGGCGCCCGTGGCGTAGGCGGCGCTGCCCGCGCTGCGGCAGGGAGAACCTGCGCTCAAATGGCTGGCGCTGGCCAGTTGCGGGTCGAGGGCGATGTTGCCGACGCCGGCCGGCAGCGGCGTGGTGCAGCAGTAATTCAGGGTGCTGGTGCGATAATTCGTTCCGCCTGATGCCATGTTGAAATAGACGAGGGAATTGTAAACCGTGCAGCCCGACACTCCGCCACCCGCATTGCCGGTCAGGGTGCAATTGTAGAGCGCGGCCCCACTCGCCCCGAAGCCGGAATTGCCGTTCAGCGCGCAGTTGTAGAGCGTGCCGCCGGAGGCGCCCGTGCCGGAGTTGCCGGTGATGACGCAGTTCGACACGACTCCCGAGGCATCAGACTGGACCCCGCCGGAACCGTTCGTCAGCGTGAACCCGGTCAGGCAGGCGCCGCCGGACAGGGAAACGCAACGAGTCGTGCCGCCGCCATCAATGACCGAAAACTGCGGGCCGTTGACGCTCAGTAGGGTCAGCGATTTGCCTACGTTCACCCCACCGGCATAGGTGCCATTGGTCACCACCACAAGCAGGGTTCCGGCCGGGACTCCCGGCAAAGTCGCGTCCACCGCTGCCTGAATGTTCGTGGCGGCCGTGCTCCACGACAGGTAAGGCGGCTGGGGATTGGTGCTGGTCGCGGCGACGTAATACCTGAGCTGGGTGGCCACATGGACGATGCCCGTCGCGCTTACTCCCGCAGGCTGACTTTCGTTAAACGCCGACAAGACCACGGTGTAGTCTCCCGGCGCTGTCCAGGAGTGGCTGGCGTAAGGCAGGTTGCTTGCCACCACCCCGTCTCCAAAATCCCACACGCTGGCGCTGGTCTTGCCTTCAATCAACGCTGCGAACGCGACCTGGTAACCCGGCGTCACCGCCCGGTAATTCGCCCGCCAATCCACCGCCAGCGGCCCGGTCACGTCTCCGACGTGGTATTCGTCGCAGCCGATGGAAGGCGGATTATCCCATGGTTCGCCGTCAATATCCGTGCCGGTGGCATAGGCGGCGCTGCCCGCGCTGCGGCAGGGGGAACCGGCGCTCAAATGGCTGGCGCTGGCCAGTTGCGGGTCGAGGGCGATGTTGCCGGCACCATCCGGCAGCGGCGTCGTGCAGCAAAAATTCAGGGTGCAGATGTTATAATTCGCGCCAATGTTTGCTCCGTTGAGATAAACGATGCAGTTGTAAAGCGTGCAGCCGAAAGCCCCTCCGCCTTGCGTGACAGCGGAATTGCCGGTCAGGGTGCAGTTGCTCAGCGTGCTTTGCATGGCGCCACCCCCGTCCCATTGAGCCCCGTTCCCGGCCAGCACGCAGGTGCTCAGCCTGCTTCCGAAAACCCCGCCACCGTAAGCAGCCGAGTTGCCGGCCAGCGTGCAGTGGTCAAGCGAGCCCAGATAGGCTCCGCCGCCGCAACTGGTGGGTCCTCCGTTGGCCGAATTGCCCACGATCACACAATTGGTCACAAAGGCGTTGGTGGATGCGCACCACACGCCGCCGCCGTTATCGCTGGCCCATCCGTTGGTCAGGGTAAATCCGGCCAGGCTCGCGCCGTTGTTCAGGGACACGCACCGATTCGTTCCGCCCCCGTCGATGACCGCGAACTCCGGGCCGTTGACGCTCAGCAACGCCAGCGGGTTGGTCACGATCACACCGCCGGGATACACGCCGTTGGTCACCAGAACATTATCATTCGCCGCTGCCGCATTCACCGCTTGCTGGATGTTTGTGGCGGCCGTGGCCCAGTTCGTGTAGGGCGGCGTCGGGCTCGAGCCCGACGGTGCGACATAGTGCGTGACCGCCAAGACGTTGGAAGTGGTCAGCAGCAGGACCGTTATGGACAGGTGAAATGCGGTTCTCATTTTGCCGGCAAATTGAATGCCGGAAGACCGCCGGAGGAAGGTTCTGGAAGTTGACTGGGTGAGCGCTGCAAACCACTCACCCCGCGTCTGCCGCACTGGACAACGGCAATTCATGTCCGTTGATTGGGGCCGTCTGCCGCACGCAAGCCATTGGCCAAACAAGGCGAACCACCAACTCGTGGCGGCAAGTAATGCAACTTATGACACCAGCCGCCTTCAAAATCAAGCCGAATGTTGGTTGTTGCCGAATGGAACGTCGGACTGAGTTCCATCACCCCTTTACTCCCATAGCCGGGGTTTCAAATTGCGTTGCCGGCGTCAGACCCGGGCTCCGTATGCAGGTGCGACCAGGGGGAGATGAACCGCACATCCGCCTCGATGCCCAGCCTGACGAGAAACTCGGATTCGATCTCGCGCGTGAGGTCCTCGATCAGTCCGACGGCGTCGGCAAACAGGTCATCGGAAATTTCCACCGAAACGACAATCCGCCGCTCCAGCACGCTGACGCTGAATGGCCGGCCGGCGGCCTTGGTGCGGGCGAGCACGTCGGCAATCTGGTTCTCGTACAGCGGCGTCTCGTTGACCCGCAACCGGCCATCCAGCCGCCCGCCCGGCCGGAGCATGGCGCCGGTGCGGCCACAGGCGCATTTATCGCGGACCAACTCGCAGGTCACCCGGGTGCGGTAGCGGAGCAGGGGCAGGGCTTCGCGGCACAGCGTGGTCAATACCAGTTCGCCTTCCTGGACTTCCGCCAGGAAATGATCCTCGTGCACATGGAAATGGCCGGCTTCGCATTCCAGGCACAGGCCCGGATTCAGGATTTCCCCGAGGCCGAAGTTGCATTGCACCCGGGCGAACAGGCCGGCGGCCAGCCGCTCGCGCGTCTCCCGGTCCACGGGGCGCGAGAGCAGTACGGTGCGAAGATGCAGCGATTGCGGGTCGAGCCGGCGCTGTTCCATCACCGTCACAAGGTCCAGCGCGTTGCCGGGCGTGGTGATGAGGACGGTGGGCCGGTAGTTTTGCAGCGTGGCGATCGTGTAATCCACGTGGGCGGAGTCCTCGGCGATGACGGATGCCTCAATGACCTGCGCGCCGAACAGGTAGCCGGCGGCGCCGTAAACGCCGCCGCCGAAGCACATCTGGACGACGTCGTTGGCCGTCACGCCGCTGGCGACGAGCTGCCGGGCCACCAGCCGGCCCCACTGGGCCAGGTCATTGCGCGTGTGGCCGATGACCAGCGGCCGGCCTTGCGGCCCCACGGTGGTGTGCAGCCGGATGACTTCGCGCATGGGCAGCGCAAACAGGCCGTACGGAAAACTTTCCACCAGGTCCTCCGGCGTCGTGAACGGCAGCCGGGCCAGGTCGGCCAGCGATTCAACCCGGGCGTCGCCGATTTTTTCGCGGGCGCGCCGGACGTTGCGCTTGAGGCGGACGAGCAGGGCCTGCACGCGTTCGAGCTGGAGCTGTTCCAGCTCGGCGCGCGGCATTGTTTCGTAGCGATGGTCAAAAATATTCATAACCAGGTTTCCTTGCCGCCTTTGCCGAGATAGGCGCGCTTGACTTCCGGGTTGTGCAGCAGGTCCGCGGCTTCGCCTTCGAGGGTGATCTCGCCGGTCTCCATCACGTAGGCGCGGTCGGCCACCTGCAACGTGCCGGTGACATTTTGCTCCACGAGCAGCACCGTCAGGCCGAGGTCCCTCATCTTCCGGATTTCGTTGAACACTTCCTTGACCATGAGCGGCGCGAGGCCCAGTGACGGCTCATCGAGCAACAGCAATTTTGGCCGGGCCATCAGCGCGCGCCCCAGTGCCAGCATCTGCTGCTCGCCGCCGGACAACGTGCCGCCCAGTTGGTGGATCCGCTCGCGCAACTTCGGGAAGCGGTCGAGCACCACCTCGAGTTGCAGGGCGCGGTCCGGATTGTGATAGCCGCCGATGAGCAGGTTTTCGCGCACGGTGAGGTCGGCAAAAATCATCTTGCCCTCCGGCACCAGCACGGTCGCATTGCTGATGCTGCGCCAGGCCGGCTGGCCACAGGTGGGCCGGCCATCAATGTAAATCTCGCCCTGCCGCGGCGGCAGCAGGCCGATGATGGATTTGAGGAGGGACGTTTTGCCGGCGCCATTGGCGCCCAGCAGGCCGACAATCTCCCCGGCGCGCACGTGGAGGCTGACACCGTGGACGACCTCCAGGTTGCCGTGGCTGCACCGCAAATTTTTGACTTGTAGCAACATGTTCAAAGCCGGCTGGTCAGCCGGGCCAGCTCCACCTCCTCGGCCGGGCGGAATTCGCCGCCCAGGTAAACGGTCACCACCTCCGGATTGCTCTGGATGGTTGCCGGCGGCCCCTCGGCGATGACCTCGCCGTTGTGCAGCACGAGGATGTCATCCGACAAATCCATCACCATCGTCATGTCATGTTCGACCAGCAGGACCGTGACGCCGCGCTCGCGGATGCGGCGGATCTGTTCGCCGAGCTGCTCCTTTTCCTTCGGGTTGAGACCGCTGGCCGGCTCGTCGAGCAGCAGCAATTCCGGCTCCGTGGCCAGCGCCCGGGCCAGCTCCACCATGCGGCGCTGGCCGAATGACAGCGCCCCAGCCGGGGCGGCGGCAAGCGATGCCAGGCCCAGGAAATCCAGTTGGGACCGGGCCGTCTCCCGGATGAACCGTTCTTCCGTCGGCTGACCGGGCAGGCGGAGGCAGCAGCCGGCGAATTCCCAGCGCGTGCGGCTGTGCCGGCCCACCATCACATTCTCCAACACACTCATCCGGTAAAACAGGCTCGGGTTCTGGAAGGTCCGCGCGATGCCGGCGGCCACGATTTGATGCGGCTTGAAACCACTGATGGCGCGGTCCCGGAGCCTGATCTGGCCGCTGTCGGCTTTCAGCAGGCCCGAAATAATGTTGAACAAGGTTGTCTTGCCGGCGCCGTTCGGCCCGATGATGGCTTTGATTTGGCCCGGTTGCACCGCAAACGAAACCCGGTTTACCGCCACCAGGCCGCCGAAGCTGCGCCGGATCTCCTGGACCTCAAGCAGCGCCATGTTCGAGCCTCCTTTCGACGGCGGACCGGGCAAACGGTTTTCGCAGCCACTGGCCCAGCGGCTTGAGGGGCCCTTCCGGTGCAATCGACACAATGAGAATCAGCAACGCCCCAAACACGGCGTTGTCGTAACTGCCAAACAGGCCGCGCAGGGACAGGTAATTCAGCAGCGTGCTCATGCCGGTGACGCCCCAAAGGCTGGCCATGCCGCCGGACGCCGCGAGCGCCACGTAACGCACCGACTTGAAGGCGCTGGCTTCGGACGGCCCGATGCCGCCGGTGTAGTGCGTGAAGAACACGCCGGCCATCGCCGCCAGCAGCGCGCTCAACACAAAGGCGCGCAGTTTGTAGGCGGCGGTATTGATGCCCATGGCGCCAGCCGCCGCCTCACGGTCGTGAATCGCCTGCAACGCGCGGCCCACCCGGGAAAGGATGAGGTTGCGCAGCAACACGAGCAGCGCCAGCACCAGGCCGCCGGCCAGATAATAGTTTTCGACGCGCAGCGCGCTCCGGCCCGAAACCGTCAGGCCCGGTGCCAGGCGCCATTCCGGCACGCCGTTGATGCCGTCCGCCGCGCCGAACAGCGCGGTGCCCACGACAATCTTGTTGATGATCAAGCCAAAGCCAAGCGTGGCCATGGCCAGGTAATGGCCTTTCAGCCGCAGGGCGGGATAGCCGATGAGGCCGGCGATGGCCAGCGTCACCAGCATGGCCGCACAGAAGGCGGCCCCGGGCGAGGCGGTGAGAATCGGATTGCCGTACAAATCATCGCGGGCAGTCAACACGTGCGCCGCTTTCATTCCGGCGGCCCAGCCAGATGTCCCGTACCGGGTAAAATCATGAGTCGTCAGCACGGCGGCCGTGTAGCCGCCGATGGCAAAGAACGCGCCATGTCCAAGCGAAACCTGCCCCGCATAACCCATCACCAGGCACAGCCCGATCACCACGATGGCGTAGTAAAGCGACATCGTGAGCTGGGTAAGGCAATATTCCCTTCCGGCCGCGCGCAGGCCCAGTTGCAGCGCCACCAGCGCCAGCGCAAAAAGCGCAAACGGCAGCAGGGTCCGGAAAGTCTGAAGTCTGAAGTCTGAAGTCTGAAAGCGCGGCTCCGTGCCGCATTCCTGATTCTGCCTTCTGTCTTCTGCCTTCTTCATTGTTTTGCTAGTGTTCCCTCACACTTTCACCGCCGGGCCGGCCGAACAGGCCGTGCGGCCGCACGAACAGGACCAGCAGCAGCACGGCGAAGGCGGCGACATCGTTGTAAGCCGCGGGCAGCTTGCTGACGGCAAAGGCCTCCAGCACGCCCACCAGCAGTCCGCCGGCCACGGCGCCCATGGGATTGCCGAGGCCGCCGAGAATCGCGGCGGCGAAACCTTTGATTGCCAGCGGCGCTCCCATCTCGTAGTGCGTCATGGTGATGGGCGAGATGACGCAGCCCGCCAGCGCGCCGAGCGCGGCGCTCAGGGCGAACGACAGGGTGCGCATGTTGGGAATGTTAATGCCGGCCAGCATCGCGGCATCGGGATTCGACGAGCACGCCCGCATGGCTCGACCGGGCAGGGTATATTTGAGGAACACCTGGAGCGAGATCACCATGACCGCGACCGTTCCCAGGACCCAGAGCACCTGAGGCGAAATGGCGGCGCCGAGGATTTTGACCGAGGACACTTCATTGCCGGTGAAGTAGGGGAGCGAGCGGACCTTTTCATCCCATAAATGGAGCGCGGCCTCCTGAAGAACGATGGACAGGCCGATGGTAATGATGATGAGGTGCAGCACCGAATGCCGGCGCAACTTCCGGAAGAACGCCACTTCCAGCAAGCCGCCGAGCAGCGCCACGATGACCACCGCGCCCGCCACGGCCACCGGGAGCGGCGCGTAATGCGCCAGCGTGATCGCCACCATGCCGCCCAGCATCACAAACTCGCCCTGGGCGAAGTTCAGCACCCCGGTGGCGCTGTAAATCAGGTTGAAGCCGATGGCCACCACGGCGTAGATGCTGCCTTTGGTGACGCCGGACAACAGATACTGCAATGCCAGGCTTGTGTTTTCCATCGCCAGTGCCTCCGGGCAAAAAGCCCCGGTCGGTCACCCGCCGGGGCCTGGGAGGAACCCATGTGCTACCGAACCATAGGTTTATTTTTTGTAAAGCGTGAATTTGCCGTTTTTGACGGTCAGCATTTCAAACGCATCCAGGTCCAGCCCGGTGTGGTCGGTGGCCGAAAAATTGTAAATGCCGGCCGTCCCGACCAGCCCGTGCAGGTTCTCGATGGCGTCGCGCACCTGGGCGCGGTCGGTCGAGCCGGCCTTTTTGATCGCCTCGGTCACAATCAAAATGGCGTCGTATGCATGCCCGCCGAAAGTGCTCACGTCTTCCTTGTAGGCCGCCTCGTAATCCTTTTTGTATGCCGCCAGCAGGGCCTTTTGCGGGTTGCTGTCAGGAAGTTCCTCGACCACCAGGAGCCGCCCGGCCGGGAACAGGATGCCTTCAGCGGCGACCCCGGCCTGTTCGGCATATTTGCGGTTGCCAAAGCCGTGGCTTTGGAACAGCGGAATGTTCATGCCCAGCTGCTTCATGTTCTTGGCCACGATGGATTGGGCGGGCACAATGGACCAGTTCACCACGGCCTGCACGCCGGGAGTCGCCTTGACTTTCGTCAGCACGTCCGTCAGGTCCGTCGCCTGTTTGTCATAAACCTCGTCCGCCACGATGTCGATGCCTTCGGTTTTGGCCAGTTCCTCCAGCTGCTTCTTGCCCGAGGCGCCGAAACCGTCGTTGCCGGTCAGGATGGCGATCTTGCTGATGCCCTGTTCCTTCATCGTGCGGTAAATCCACGTCGCCGCCTGGCTGTCTTTCTGCGGGGTCTTGAAAACGTACTTGGCGAGCGGATTGACGATGGCGTCCGCCGCGGCGCAGGAGACGAGAATCATCTGGTTCTCTTCGCAGAGCTTCTTGATCTGGAGCGTCTCGCCGCTGGTGGAGGGCCCGATGATGGCCAGCACCTTGTCCTCTTCAATCAACTGCTTGGCGAACGACACGGCCTTTTCCGGGCTGCCGCCGCTGTCCTTGACGATCAGCTCCAGCTTGCGGCCGAGCACGCCGCCCGAGGCGTTGATTTTATCCACAAGCATCCGAGCCGTTTTTTCCTCGGGCGCGCCGAGGAAGGCCGGCGGGCCGGTGACGGCGAAGATGGCGCCGATTTTAATGGGTTGGTTCGTTTCCGCGGCGGCGCGCGCCGACAGCGGAAGGAGGGTGCCCAGGCAAAGGCCGGCCAGGATGAGCGGTAACGTTTTCATAAGTGTTCGGGGCGACCGGTTTATTGACGGTTAGAATGTGTACAGCAGCTCTCCGCGCAGGAAGGTCATGCAGTTGTTATGCGTGTAGTAATCTCCCATCCAGACGAATTCGGCCCACAGGTGGCCGCTGAGATGCTCGTTGAACTTGTGCTTCAGAACGGTTTGCAGGTAGTGCCCCCGGAAAGTGCCATCGTCGCTGAACAGCGTGGGGTTGGCCGCCCGGGTGGGCGTGTTTTCGATGGCAAACATGGGATTATACGTGGCGCTGAAGGTCGTGTTCTTGATGGGCGTGCACACCCAGGTCGGGCCGAAGCGGATGATGTTGTTCATCTGGGCGATCTTCCGGCTCGTTTCGTTGATGTAGGAATAAATATAAAGCTCGCTCCAGCGCGGCCAGCGGCCCCACAGGACGTCAAACATTTCATCGGTGCCCTTCGTGTTGGGATTGTCGCCCGAAAGACATTCGACGGCGAAACTGAACTGGTTGTTCAGTTTGTCCCGGCACAGGTAGGTCAGCCGGGCGTTGGCGCCGTAGGCATCGATGTTGCGCCAGGCGGTCGGAGAAGTCGTGTACGCGGGCAGGACCGTGGCATCCTGCTTGTCGCCGAACTGGTAGGCGCCTTCGACCGAGTAGGCCCAGTTGGTCGTGGGCGTGCCGGAGACCTTGCTGCCGATCGTGTAAATGTTCGCATTATCACCGTAGGCAAGTTCCTTGTCGTCCCGTTTGTAAATGAAGTAGCCGTCCAACTGCATGTTATTGATCGATTTGTTGGACAGGTAAAAAATGACGCCCTGTTCGTTCTGTTCGGTAAGCATGTAGGGCGTCGGTTTGTTGTCGCTGGATTCGCCGACAGTGGGAATTGTTGCATCAGGCCTAGCCTGCTGATAAATATAAACCACATCCACTTTCGTCTTGAGGTCCTTGATATCGTAATTGGCCCGGATGCTGTCCAGGAAGAAGGTCCAGGAACCGTCATCCGGCGTGCCATCCCCCACCAGCCACCAGTTCAAGGGTTCGCCGAACTGGACGTCCTGCCGGCCGGCGGAGATGGTCAGCGGCACGTTGCCAATGTTGCTCCATTTGGCATAGGCATTGTCCAGGATGCCATACCGCCATTCAAGGCCTTCACCGAAATCAAACTGGCTGGCGTACGACGGCTTCATCCACTCGCGTTGCTCGCCCGAGAACCGGGCATTCAGGCTGACGTTCGTGACCGGCAACACGGTGGCCCAAATCCGCTCGCGGAACCGGAAATAATCCTGCTCGTGGCGGATACCGTCCTCGTTCAGGGTGATGGCATTGTTGAAATACTCGTTCCGGAACCTGAAGTCGGCGCCCCAACTGAACCAGGACACGGGGTTCTTGACCTCCCGGTTCCAGTTGTCGTAGGCCTTCAGGAAACCATTCCCGCCCGAGCGGCCTTGGTCGGCCGGGGCCGGAGCCGCATTGGTCGCCGTGGCCGGCGCGGCCGGAGCGTTGGTTGGCGCGGGCGGAACCGCCGGCGCGGGGGTGGAGGGTTGAGCCAGGACGTTCGTCGCGACCGCCGCGGCGAGACCCAGGGTGAGTTTCAATTTGGTGGAACACATATGATTCGCCTTCAGGTCTGGTTTAGGATTGAAGATTCAGTTGCCGTTTTCCGCTTCCGCAGCGATTTCGGGGGACGGCAATTCACGCCCAGGGTGTTGCCGGCCACTTTGCGGAATTGAGGACAGCATTAGTAATAATCCGGAGCCTGTCCAGCCCGCATTAGCCGAAATTTACAGAAAAAAGCGCGGTTTATCACCCGAATTCCAGCATCTGATTTGTGGAAAAAGCATTGTCAGTCTTGGCGATTATGACGCCCCCCTCCCGTCGGAGGCCCCGCCGTTGGCCGGCGGCAAAAACCGCGCTTGTCATCTTCGGCGCTTTTTGCTGCACTCGGCTTGACGTTGAACCATAGCGTATTACATGCCTTCCTCCAAACGACAACTCCTCAGCGGTGACGAAGCCATCGCCCTGGCCGCCCGGGATGCCGGCGTCGCCCTCGGCACGGGTTATCCCGGCACGCCGTCCACCGAAATCCTCGAACGCTTTTCCGAACTGGGCGGTCTCGGCCAGTGGTCGCCCAACGAGAAGGTGGCGCTCGAAGTCGCCATCGGCGCCGTGTTCGGCGGCGCGCGCGCCATCACCACCATGAAGCACGTCGGCCTCAATGTCGCCGCCGACCCGCTGTTCACCGTGGCCTACACCGGCGTCTCCGGCGGACTGGTCATCGTCTCCGCCGACGACCCGGGCATGGCTTCGAGCCAGAACGAGCAGGACAACCGCCGCTACGCCGTCGCCGCCGGCGTCCCCATGCTCGAGCCCTCCGATTCGCAGGAGGCCTACGATTTCATGTTCGCCGCGTTCGAAATCTCCGAGCGCTGGAAATTGCCCGTCATCCTCCGCGCCACCACCCGCGTCTGCCACAGCTATACCGTCGTCCAGCCGCGCGAGCCGAATGGCGCGCCGAACTCGCCGAAATTCGAGCGCGACATCCGCGGGCGCGTCATGATCCCCGCCAATGCCCGCCCGGCCCATCGGCGCCTGCGCCAGAAACTCGCCGAGATCGAGGCCTGGAATGAAAGCTCGTCCCTCAATCAAATCATTCCCGGCTCCAGATCGCTCGGCATCATCACCTCCGGCATTTCCTTCATGCACGCCCGCGAAGCCGCGCCCGACGCAACCGTGCTCAAGCTCGGCTTCACCCATCCGCTGCCGCTGAAAAAAATTGCCGAGTTCGCCAACAGCGTGGACCGGTGCATCGTCATCGAGGAGGGCGATCCTTATCTCGTCGATGCCATCCGCGCCGCCGGCATCAAGGTTGAAGGCAAACCGGAGATGTACCGCTTTGGCGAACTCGACGTGCCCCGGGTGCGCCGGATTCTTCACCGCGATACCAGCCCGGAGGCGCCCAAGCCGTCCGGCAAGCCGCCGCAGCTCTGCGATGCCTGCCAGTATCGCCTGGTCTTCGACGCCCTGCATAAACGTGATTGCATCGTGGCCGGCGACATCGGCTGTTACACGCTGGGGGTCCTGCCGCCGTTTGAGGCGATTGACTCGTGCGTTTGCATGGGCGCCAGCCTCGGGGTCGGCCTGGGGCTGCGTCACGTTTTGCCGGCCGACCAGGCGCGCCGCGTCGTCAGCGTCATCGGCGACAGCACGTTCGTGCACAGCGGCATCAGCGGGTTGGTGGAAATGGTCTATAATCCGCCCCCGGACGGGCACGTGCTCATTATTCTGGACAATGCCACCACGGCCATGACCGGTCACCAGGAACATCCTGGCACCGGCCGCAAACTCGATCACGAGCCGACGACCAAGCTGGTGCTCGAGGATCTGGCCCGGTCGCTCGGCGTAAAGCGCGTCCACGTGGTTGAGCCGCGCGTCGGCGCAAACGATTTCGAGCGGGTGCTGGACGAATGCCTCGCGAGCCGGGAATTGTGCGTGATCATCGCTCGCCGGCCCTGCATCTTGATTGTAAAACGGTTGCGCGAACTGGAACTGCGCGACCAGGAACAGTGCGAATGCGAAAAGAAGGAGGCGCCATGCGCGGCCAGTTGACCAATGTGGTGGTGGCCGGCTTGGGCGGCCAGGGCGTCCTCCGGGCGTCCGATATCCTCGCCGACGTGGCGTTGCGCGCCGGCTTCGACGTCAAGAAGAGCGAAATCAAGGGCATGAGCCAGCGGGGCGGCTCGGTCACCAGCGATGTGCGGTTTGGCCAGGCGGTGCTCAGTCCCATGGTGCCGCCGGGCGAGGCGGATTATCTGCTCGTGCTCGAGCCGACGCAGGTGGACCCGCACAAGCATTATCTCAAACCCGGCGGAACGCTCATCCTGCCGGACGCCGTGGACGCCGGCAAATTGCCGAACAAGAAGACGCTCAACGTGGCGCTGCTCGGCGCGCTGAGCGCGCATCTGCCGTTGCCCGAGGCGTCATGGCTCGACGCGTTGCGCGAGGCGTTTCCGGCCGAATTCTTCGAGGCCAACCGCCAGGCATTCCTCGCCGGTCGCAACGGCCCAACCGAGAAGAAATGAACATAGAATCACGCTGCAATTTGATCTCCCTCTCCGCCAACGAAGTTGGGGGAGAGGGGCGGGGTGAGGTGGAGTTTAGCCGCCCCTCGCCCTGTCCCTCTCCCCGCGCTTCGCTGCGGGGCGAGGGAAATTCTGCGTTGAATGTTTCCCCAATCTCAGATTTCAATCCTCGTTTATCTCAGAATTTATGAGCAAGAATCGCGATATTCCTCCTTTGCATCCCGCCAGCGCGATGGATTTCCTGCCGACCGCCCAGTTGCGCGACATCCAGTTCACCCGCCTGAAAAACATGGTCCAGCGCGCGTTCGACCGCGTGGCGCTGTTCCGCAAACGCATGGACGAACAAAGGCTCAAGCCGTCCGACCTGCGCACCCTCGACGACATCGTCAAGCTGCCGTTCACCGTCAAGACGGACCTGCGGGACGCGTACCCGTTCGGCCTGTGCGCCAGCCCGATGTCGGAGATCGTGCGGTTCCACGCTTCGAGCGGCACCACCGGCAAGCCCATCGTCGTGGCCTACACCCAGGAAGACCTGAATGACTGGAGCCAGGCGGTGTTGCGCAGTCTCGCGGCCTGCGGCGTGCATAGCGGCGACATCGTCCAGGTGGCTTATGGCTACGGTCTGTTCACCGGCGGTCTCGGGCTGCATTACGGGGCGGAGGCGCTCGGCGCCAGCGTCATCCCCATCTCCGGCGGCAACACCGACCGCCAGATCATGCTCATGAAGGACTTTGGCGTCACCGTCATCTGCTGCACGCCCAGCTATTTCCTGCACCTGATCGACCATGCCGCCGAAATGGGGGTGAACCTGAAGGAATTGCCGCTGCGCATCGGCGTGTTCGGGGCCGAGCCGTGGACCGAGGACATGCGCGAGCGCATCGAGGCGGGCAGCGACATCAAGGCCTACGACATTTACGGCCTGTCCGAAATCGTCGGCCCGGGCGTCGCCAACGAATGCGTGCACCAGGCCGGACCGCACATTTTCGAGGACCTGTTTTTCCCGGAGGTCATTGACCCGAAAACGCTGGAGCCGCTGCCGGACGGCATGGAAGGCGAGCTGGTGCTGACGACGCTTTGCAAGCGCGCCATGCCGATGATCCGCTACCGCACGCGCGACATCACCGCGCTCGAAGCCACCCGTTGCGCCTGCGGCCGCACCCTCCGCCGCATCAAGCGCATCGGCCGGCGCAGCGACGACATGCTCATCATCCGGGGCGTGAACCTGTTCCCGTCGCAGATCGAGGCCGCGCTGCTCAAGGTGGAAGGCACGCTGCCCCATTACCAGATTGTCGTGGACCGGCAGAAGGACCTCGACACGCTGGAAGTGCAGGTGGAAGTGACGCCCGAGGCGTTCAGCGACACCGTGGGCGCCATGGAACAGATGCAGAAGCGCATCGGCCATTCCATCGAAAGCATCACCGGCCTGCGCCCCGCCGTGAAGCTGGTGGCCCCGCGCAGCCTGCAACGCAGCGAAGGCAAGGCCAAACGCGTCCTCGACAAGCGCATCCTGTAAACCCGCGAAAGGAGAATTTATGAAAATCAAACAACTTTCCGTCTTCCTTGAAAACAAGCCGGGCGCGCTGAGCGCCCCCTGCCGCCTGCTGGCCAAGGCGGACATCAACATCCAGACCTGTTCGCTGGCCGACACGCGCGAGTTCGGCATCCTCCGCCTCATCGTCGAGGACACCGACAAGGCGCGGCGGCTGTTGCAGCGCAACGGCTTTGCCGTTAAGGTCACCGACGTCATCGCGCTGGAGGTGGACGACAAACCCGGCGGGCTGGCGGCGATTCTCGACGCGCTCGAAGGCACCGGCATCAACGTGGAATACGCCTACTCGCTCACCGGCCGGACCAGGAGCGGGCATGCCCTGCTGCTGTTCCGGTTCAGCGACCCGAACACGGCGCTGGCCGTGCTCAAGGAGCGGAAGATCAACACCGTCGGCAGCGAGGAATTGAGCAGGAGATTGAAAGGGTGAAGGTAGGGACGGCGCGCCGCGCCGTCCGCATCGGGGAATTCTGCCCGCGAAGCGGGCGCGGACATCGCAGCGCGATGTCCCTACCAAATTTGGTTCACACATTTAACCATGAAAGAAATCAAGGAATTTTTCAAAGGCGACCAGTTCGCCGCGCGCAACAACATCGAGCTGCTCGAGGCTGGGCACGGCCACGCCAAGGCAAAGATGACGCTGCATCCGCACCATTGGAACGGGTTGGGCACGGTCCACGGCGGGGCCATTTTCACGCTGGCGGACTTCGCGTTTGCGGCGGCCTGCAACTCGCATGGAACGGTGGCGGTGGCGCTCAACGTGAGCATCACCTTCATGAAGGCCGGCAAGACCGGCACGCTCTGGGCCGAGGCGAAGGAAGTGTCAAAAAACTTCAAAGTGGGCGCGTACGCGGTGGAGATCAAGGACGACCACGGCGACCTGGTGGCGCAATTCCAAGGCCTGGCCTACCGCAAGAAAGACCGGCTGCCGTTCGCGCCGCCCGAGAAGAAATAGGTCAGCCGGCTGCGCCATCCAAGGCTGACTTGTCGCACAGTCTTGTCGCGCCGGAGCCAGGCGAAGGCGAAAGCGCAGCGGAGGCGGAAGGTCCCGCCCCGAAAGCCTTCGGAGTTGCCGGCAGCGATTGATTAAACGGCTTGGCCTTCATATCTCGGCAAAACAAACTCGAGTAGGAGGTTAAGCGTGGGCGGCAAACCCATAGCGAGGCGGACGCGCCGCGCTTTTAAAAAGAAAATATGACACCCTTTGCTTAGCCCTTGACTCCTCAACCATCACAGGAGCCATCGTTTCGTTTGGGGTCTTCAAGCGCCGAAGCTCAGGATGGCGAATATTGTTTAATCAATTCAGAACAAAATTCATCCAAAATCTCAGTTCCGTGAAGTGTGTCTGCCTTGATCCCGATAGGGACATTTTTATCTCGGAAATATCCCCCGCCGACATATTCAAATCTGAAACCAGCTCTTGCTTTATTTAGAAAATTTTCAAACTCGCTTTTGGAGGCATTCATAGCACCTTAAATTGTGTCTTGACGCCTGACGAGCCAAAGCTTTGTCACAGCTGCAGGCGGCTGGCTCACGACGGCAATCTGGACTCTCAAATCTCATGGTCAATCCAAAACTCACTTGTCGCGCCGGCCAGTCACGCCGAAGCCGGGCGAAGGCGAAAGCGCAGCGGAGGCGGAAGGCGCAGCGGCCGTTGGCGCCAACGCGGGGTTGGCTGCCAGGAGCAACTGTAAATACACCGCATCGAATCTTTGATTGAACTTCTGGCCTACGTCCCGCAAGTGCGCCACCTGCTGAAATCCGAATTTCTCGTGCAACCGGATGCTCGGCGCCTGGTCCGCCGAGATGTTCGCCAGAAGGGAACGAAGGCCCATTCGCTGGGCCGCCGCAATCAATGCTGCCAGCAACCGGCTCCCAATCTTCTGACGATGAAAATCATGATGCACATAGATGGAGTCTTCCAATGTGCCGGCGGCGGTATAGGCGGCTCGGAAGGAACCCAGTGCGCCCCAGCCAACGATACGTCTGTTGGATTCGGCAACCAAAACCGGCATGGACTGACCATGCTCCTCATACCACGCCTGGCGTTCAGCTTCCGAACACGGTTGCGTCGTCCAAACACAGGTGGAGTGCGCGATGTAATAATTGTAAATCGCGTTGATGTCGGCGAGGTCGGCAGGTTTGGCCGGGCGGATCGTGATTTCGTCTGTCATGGACTTTTCGTCTGTCAAGCCGGCGACATCTTCGGTGGCAGCTGACGCCCAGGTTCCGCCACCGCCATCCGCCGTCGCGCCGCAGCTATGGCGGGTCAGGCCGGAACTTGACGCCGGTTGCAAGGATGATGTTCAAATTTCATGGCACGGTCAAACTGACTTGTCGCACCGTAGGGGAGCAAAGGCGGAAGGCGCAGCGCCTGTTGCTTGCTGGAGCCTGATGACGCTGGTGTACAACCTGAAGCGGGTGTTGAACCTGGTGAGCTTTGCGAAACTGATGGCGGCGGTGGGGGTGAGCGTGCCGCAGACGGCTTGACGGGGCGGGCGCAGCCCTGACTTGAACCGGCCAACGCCTCAGGCTCCGGGGCGGCGATCAGGACAAAGATCCTTTCCCGACGACAAAAAAACCGGCGCCTGAATTTTCAGCTCGCCGGTTAAACTTTTCATCCGCTCCTTACTCGCCCGCCGCAGAAGTTTTCACACAGCCTCGCGCATGGTTAGGCCTGTTCATAGGAGGCCGATTTCATTTTGCATACTAAAGCCCGTGGCCATTCGTCAATAACCCGACGCAGGCAATCACCGCCGCGCGTTCAGCGCTGCCTCGAATGCCGGATCGCGGCCAGCGAGAAAATCCTGCAATGAATACGGTGCCGCGACGTCCGGCATGACCGCGTCCGGATCGGCTCCCGGCATGAGGATCCAGTGGCGGATTGAATAATCCACCCGCAGTTTTGAATTCGGCAGTAAGAACCATTGTTGGTAGCCGTAGTGGTTCGGCTTGTTGCCGGTGGGTTCGCCGACGAGGGTCGCGTGCAGGTCCCGCCGGAACTCCATCACCGCGAACACACCCGATGAGAACGTGCGTCCGGCGATGAGCACATAGACTTTCCCCGGCGCGGTGAGGGCCGGGCGCGCCCGCAACCCGCTCTCCAGCGGGCGAATGATGGTCGAACTGCCGCCGGCGTTGAAGCGGAGGTCCATGATGATTCGATCAACGGGATGTGCGTCGGCGAACGCAAGCAGCGACTGGGTGAACGCGGCGAACGGCGCGTTTTTGTCGTCGGCGCATCGATTGTATTGAATGAAGAGCGCACGCTGGTCCGGCAGGTACTCGTACCAATAAGCCGTGCCCGGATGCTTCCGGGAAAGCGGGGTCGGGATGCTCAGCTCATCGGCGGCCTGCAGGCGGCGTCCGCTCTTCCCGCCCCCGAGCCGAAGTTCGATGGTGAATTCCTGGCCATTCGTCCTCGCCAGCGTGAGTTGCATCCGCCCGTCCGAGTCGGCGATTCCTGTCTGCCGCATCAGTTCGGCGATCGTGAAGTAGCGCGGGCTCTCGACGTGCAGAAACGCGGCGTTCTCATGCGAGATGTACGGCGCCACCGCGGCTTCAGCGTCAGTAGGCGTCTTCGATCCCATCCGAACGACACGACAGCCGATCGCCTCGCGGTATTCCACCGGTGCGGCGATGACCGCCAGCCCGTCGGAGAACCACTGAAAGTCAATGGGGTAGAAGTGCAGCCCGCCGGGACGGCCGGCGGAACCAAATGCGATTGCGGTGTGTGCAACGCCGAGCCTGGCTGTGATGCGCATCAGTCCGAAAACGAGCTCCGCGTCAGAGAGCTGCGGCACGTTGTCCTTCAGTTCGGCGACCGCTGCGTCAAAATCCTGGCGGCGGATAAGCGTTGAAAAGTTCACATGCCGCATCGGAAGCTCTTTGGCGTAAACGCCGATATCCTCCTGCCAGCGGGCAACGCGATCGGCGGGCTCGTTTGTGCTGGGCGCTGCCGCGAGTCGGACGCCTAGCGCCAGCGTCACGAGCACCAGCACCTTGCTAACTTTTGATGAGATGAGCATTCGGCTCGTCCTCTTGCGCCTGCGTCAGTTGAGCCAATGAGGCAGAGTGTGACTTCTTAATCCAATTCTGGCGGCGGCGATTAACTTGTGACGCTCTATTTCGGCCTAGACCTTATGGCTGCCGCTCACTCGTCAGCCATAAGGTCTAGGAGACGCCCCGTTTCGGGGACGACTCCCGAGCCTAGAATGAGGACAGGGCCGCGGTGAATCAAAAAGCTGCGAACCGGTCCGGGGCCAGCCCCGGGCAACTCGCGAATATCAGCCTACCAACCGCCGGGTACATCATTTCACCCGCCGCCTCCGCTTCACCTCCTGCCTGCTCTCAACGGATGCTCACTTCGAGAAGAAAATCGAAGACCCACTCCTTTTGTCCCTTGACTTTTCGTCAGCCATATCAACGATCCAAAGCTGAGCCACGCCGACGGGCGAGTGGCTCCGCTGGCTCGATAATCGTTGTATAACTCAATCCAGCCATAAACTCAAGGGACAGTCGGCGTTGGCTCCAGCGCGGTGTTAGGCCACAGCGCCAGATGCTCAGGAGCGATACCCACCAGCCGAATACTTTATCACTTTGACTCGCTTGTTGTCTTTACCATAAATAAGGACATGCTCTCGCCATACTCCGTTTAACGGCACTTCAATCTTAATAGCGAACTGTCCTGTCCCATCTTGATAATACTGAATCATGCCAGCAAACTTTCTTTCTTCAGGCGGAAGTTTGCGGATGTAATCCTGATAATCGTTAGTAATCGCTTGGTCAGGCTCGTGAAAGGCAGGCTTCCAACCAGCCAGCGGGTCGGGCGTTGCACATCCAACTATCCAGAAAAGTCCCGCAAGCAAAACGCAAGATATAAGACGAGTGATACTCATAGCTCGCTGTGGTCTAACTATTTAATTACTAGGAAAGAATTCCTACTATGTTGATAATAGTCGACAAACTGGGAATTAATTCCTAGTTTCATTAGCAATTCTCAATAAGGTATGGACACGGGCCATAAAAGTCAATGGGCAAAGGCGGCTGGCGGAGGCGGGCACGGGCCAGGTCGGGCTGAACTGATCATTCCGAATCCCAAGCTCAAGTTGTTGGACCAGGTGCGAGAGGTGATGCGCTTGAAGCACTATTCCCTGCGCACGGAGCGCTCGTATTGCGATTGGATCCGCCGCTACGTTCAATTTCACCGGATGAAGTCCCGGGACGAATTGATGGTTGAGCCGGAAACGAAGATCGAGTTGTTCCTGAGCGACCTGGCGGTAAACGGCCAGGTGGCAGCCAGCACGCAGAACCAGGCCTTCAATGCCTTGTTATTCCTGTATGAACAGGTGTTGCACCGGTCGCTGGAAAACGTGCAGGCGGTCCGGGCGGATCGGCCGGTGCGCGTGCCGGTGGTGCTGACGCCGGATGAAGTCCGGCAGGTATTGCAGGCGATGACGGGCGCACCGCAAATTGTGGTGAAGCTGCTGTACGGCAGCGGACTGCGGCTGATGGAGGCGTTGCGGTTGCGGGTGCAGGACTTGGATTTGAAGATGAAACAAGTGACGGTGCGGGATGGGAAGGGGGCCAAGGACCGCTTTACGACGTTGGCAGAATCGCTGGTGCCGGCGTTGCGGGAGCACCTGCATCGGGTCGAGTTAATTCACCGAGAGGACCTGGCTGCCGGCGGGGGCGCGGTTTATCTGCCTGGCGCGTTGGAACGGAAATATCCGCAGGCGGCGCGTGAGTGGCGCTGGCAGTATGTTTTCCCGGCGAGGGATTTATCGAAAGACCCGCGATCGGGCCAGATTCGCCGCCACCATTTGGACGAGGCGACGATCAATAAAGCAATTAAAGCGGCGGTGGGGCGGGTGGGGATTCAAAAGACGGTGAGCAGCCACACGTTCCGGCATAGTTTTGCGACGCATGGGTTGCAGGGAGGGGCAGACATCCGCACGATTCAGGAGTTGCTGGGACATTCACCCCGTGAGATAACAGTACATGTCAATCTATTGCTACGTGTATGTTCTGCGCTCAATTAAGGATGGTCAGTTCTATGTTGGACTGACGAGGGATTTGCGGGCGCGATTGCAGGCGCACAACAATGGAAAGGTCCCTTCTACGAAGAGGCGGATTCCTCTCGAGCTTGTTTATTGGGAGGGCTGTCTGAATGAGCATGATGCTGCTAGGCGAGAGAAATATCTCAAGAGTGCATGGGGAAAACGCTATATTAAAGGGCGCTTAAGGCAATATCTCACGGGGTAAGCCCCGTGAGATAAACGAGCCAGTAACTGTACTGCGACATTTGTGCCAATATCTCACGGGGTAAAGGATGTTTCCACGACGATGATTTACACGCATGTGATGGGCCAAGGCGGCTGCGGCATGAAGAGTCCGCTGGACAGGTTGTGAGGGGGTGAAGGCATGATTGGGGAAGGCGGACGCCGCGGCGCGGCGTCCCTACCATGCG
>DATJOW010000170.1:0-23864 GCA_035506715.1 Candidatus Acidiferrum sp.
GCAGGAGATTTCGGATATTTCCAGCGGCATCAAGGCGCTGGCGAAGGAATTGAAGGTGCCGGTGCTGGTCCTGAGCCAGTTGAACCGCGAGCTGGAGCGGGACAAGAGCCGCAAGCCGCGGTTGTCCGACCTGCGGGAATCGGGCGCGATCGAACAGGATGCCGACGTGGTAGGCCTGTTGTACAAGCCGAATGCCGGGGACGACGAAGAGGGCGCCGCGATGGAGGAGCCGGATGGGCTGCCGGTCAATCTGTTGATTGCCAAGCAGCGCAACGGCCCGACGGGCGACGTGAATTTAACATTTTTAAAGCCGTACACTCGTTTTGAAAGCGCAGCCAAAGTCAGCGACGAAGACGTGCCGGTGGACCGATAGACGATGAAATTTCTATCCCGCCTTTTCGGAACCTGGCTGGTGCTCGGCTGCGCGGCGGCCGTGTGGGCCCAGCCCCTCGGGCCGAAAGTGGACCGGGTGGACGTGAAGTTCGTCGGACCGGCGACCGTCAGCGAACAGTTTGTCCGCGCGAACCTCCGGCTCAAGGCGGGGGACACCTACTTTCCCAACGCGACGGTGGACGACACGCACTCGCTGTACGCCACCAAGCAGTTCTACAACATCCGGGTCACGGTGGAGCCGGTCGCGGACGGGGGGGTGATCGTGACTTACCTCGTGCAGGCCCGGCTGCGGCTGACGGACATCAAGATTGAAGGAAACAAAAAGGTCAAAGACTCCAAGATCCGGAAAAAAATCACCGTGAAGGTCGGGCAGCCGATTGACGAGCAGAAACTGTTCACCGACTGCCAGGAAATCCGGAAGCTGTACGAGAAGTACGGCTATGCCGGCTCGGAGGTGAAGTACGTGCTCAACATGGACGAGTCGGCCGGCAAAGGTTCCGTCACGTTCGTGATCACCGAGGCGCCCAAGATCAAGATCCAGGCGATTGAATTCGTCGGCGCCGCGGCCTTTACCCAGCGGCAGTTGCGCGGGGAGCTCAAGACCAAGCGGCACTGGATGTGGTCCTGGCTGACGGGCAACGGCATGTTCAAGGAGGACGAATTCGAGGACGATCGCGAGCAGCTCGCCACGTTCTACCACAACCACGGCTATCTGGATTTTGAAATCAAGGACGTCCGGTTCAGGCATCCCACCACCAATTCGCTGGTCATTGTGTTCTACCTGTACGAAGGCCGGCAATACCGCGTCGGCACCGTCACCTTCACGGGCAACAAGCTTTTCACCCTGGACGAAATCCGGCGCGGTCTGAAGATCGTGCACGACTTCCAGCACTCCAAGGCCAAGCTCGGTTCGCACGGCTTGTCCATGGACACCGGCGACATTTTCACGCCGGACGGCCTGAGCAAGGACACCCAGGCGGTCGAAGATTTCTATGGCAGCAAGGGCTACATCGATGTGCAGTCGGGCCCCACGCTGCGCGCGATCTACGTACCCAATGTGGAAACGGGCACCATGGACCTGGAGTTTCAGGTCAAAGAAGGCCAGAAATCCTACGTCGAGCTGATCAACATTCGCGGGAACGAAAAGACCAAGGACAAGGTCATCCGCCGCGAGCTGGCGATTTCGCCCGGCGAGGTGTTTGACATGGTGCGGGTCAAAATCAGCAAGCAACGCCTCGAGGGCCTGCAATATTTCGAGAAGGTGGACATGCGGCCGGAGGCCACCGATCCGCCGATGGCCGGACGCAAGAATTTGATTGTCAACGTCGCCGAACAGAACACCGGCAATTTCATGCTGGGCGCCGGGTTCAGTTCCGTGGACCAACTGGTCGGTTACGTCGAGGTGACCCAGGGCAACGCCGACCTGTTCCACCCGCCCACGTTCACGGGAGCCGGCCAGAAACTCCGGCTGTTCGTGCAGTTGGGCACTCAGCGCCAGGACTACGAGCTGTCGTTCATCGAACCCTGGTTTTTGAACCGCAAACTCGCCTTGGGCGTGAGTTTTTACCGGCACCAATTGAATTTTGAAAGCCCCAACGACATCTACGACGAGACCCGGACCGGCATGACCTTGAGCCTCCGCCGCGCGCTGTGGAGTGACTTTCTGGAAGGCTCGATCAACTACACGCTGGAAGACGTGGGCATCGACCTGAACAGCGGCTACCACGGGTACAAGTACACGGTGGCCGGCAACCCGCCGACCCCGACAATCCTCCAACCGAACGTGCCGGATGCCATCCTCGAACAAACCGGCAACCACGTTTATTCGCGTTTCGGCGCGTCCCTGGCCTACGATACCCGGAACAGCACGCGCCTGCCCAACCACGGCCAACGGACGGAATTCAATCCCGAATTCAGTATTGGCGACTCCACCTATTACAAGCTGAATCTCAAAACCTCCTGGTATTTCCCCGGCCTTTTCACCGGTCACGTGCTGGAGGTCGTCGGGCGGGGCGGGGTGGCGGACAGTGTGAGCGGCGGCGACGTCCCATTCTACGACCGGTATTACCTGGGCGGGCTGTATTCATTGCGCGGATTCAAATTCCGGAACATCTCGCCGCGTCAGCCGTTCAACCCGATGAACCCGGGCGTCAAGGAGGAACCGATCGGTGGCGATACTTACTGGTTCGCCTCGGCGGAATACAGCCTGCCGATTTTTGAAACGGACAACGGTCCGGGAGTGCGTTTCGCCGTGTTTTACGACGTCGGCTCCGTGTATGACAATGCCTATTCGTTTACGGGAAGCAACTTCGATGACGATTGGGGATTGGGATTGCATATCAACATCCCCAAACTCGGCCCGATACGACTTGAATATGGCATTCCCATCCATCACGATAATTACAATGGAGATTCCGGCCGATTCCAGTTCGGCGTTGGTTGGAACCGCCCGTTCTAACATGATTCGTCTGGCCAAACACATCCTGACGGCCGGTTTCGGCGGCCTGGCCCTGGGCCTGCTGGCCTGGCCGGTCCGGGCAGCCCAGCCCGCCGTTCTGCCCGCCGACCTGCCGCTCTACTTTGAAGCCGCGTCCGGCCCCGGCCCGGCGGCCTACCGGGCCCGCGGACGCGACCACCAGTTTGAGGTTTCGGCGACCGGGGTGCAGATGGCGCTGCGCAAGACCGCCGCCGAAACCGCCGGTGCCCGGATGCAGTTTGTCGGCGCCAATGCGCTGGCCCGGGTGGAGGGGGATTCAGAACTGCGCGGCAAAATCAATTACCTGACCGGGAATGACCCCGCACAGTGGCGCGTGGGAGTGAACACCTTTGCCCGGGTCCGGGTCGAGGAGCTCTACCCGGGAGTGAGCCTCGTTTACTACGGCAACCAGCGGCAGTTGGAATTCGATTTCACTGTTGCGCCGGGCGCCGACCCGGGAACGATTGTGATGCATTTCGATGGGGCGGACCGGATTTCGGTCAATCCGGAAGGCGGCTTGACGGTGAGCCTGCCGGGCGGCGAAATCCGCCAGCACCGGCCGCTGATATATCAGGCGCCGGGCGGCGTGCGGAAGGAGATTGCCGGCGGTTACCGGCTGGTGGATGCCCGCACCGCCGCCTTTACCGTGGGCGAATATGATCACGGCCAACCGTTGATCATCGACCCGGTCCTGAATTATTCCGGCTATTTTGGCGGCACGGCCGGCGACATGGCCTGGGCCGTGGCGGTGGACACAAACGGTTTTGTGTACCTGGCGGGCGAGACCTTTTCCCAGGCGTTCTTCACCAACGGATGGGCCGGTGGTCCGGCGTTTTCCACCTATGGCGCCTTCCAGACCAATTTTGCCGGAGGCAAACTCACCGGCGACGCCTTCGTCGCCAAGCTCGACATCAGCTCGGAGGGGACGACGCTGGAATATCTGACTTACCTCGGTGGCAGCGCGGATGACGGGGTCTTCAGCCTGGCGCTGGATGCGGCGGGCGATGCTTACGTCACCGGTTTCACCGATTCGACGAATTTCCCCGTCACCACCAACGCGTTGTTCAAGAAAATCAGCGGGACCTTCAACAGCAATGTCGGCTTCTACCCCATCGATGCGATTGTGGCCGAACTGGATGCCAGCGGCTCCAACCTGGTTTATTCGACCTACCTCGGCGGCTCAGGGGCGGACTCGGGATTCGGGATCGCCGTGGACAGCTCCAACAATGCCTACGTGACCGGCTACACGTACTCGTCCAATTTCCCGGTCGTCAATGCCATCCAGCCCAAGCCGGCCTGCACCAATTCCTTTGTCAATGCCAACGCGTTCATCGCGCGGATCGGTCCCGGCGGTTCGCCGTTGGTGTATTCGACCTACTATGGCGGCAACAATTTTGACCAGGGGCAGAGCATTGCCGTGGACCATTCGAACTTTGTCTATGTGACCGGGTTCACCGCCTCGACGAATTTTCCCACCGTGAATTACGTGCATCAGACGGTCATCGGCGGGATATACGACGGTCATCAATTGAACCGCTCGACCAATCAGACCGATGCCAACGACGCGTTCGTGCTCAAGTTTGCCCCCGGCGGCATCGGCACCAACCGGGTCTATTCCACGCTGCTGGGCAGCACCAACAACGACGTCGCCATGCACATCGCGGCGGACGATGCCGGCGCGGCATACGTGACCGGCTGGACGATTTCGTCGAATTTCCCGAATACCGTCGGCACCAGCATCCCGGGTCTCTATTCTTACATCGCCACCAACCGGGACTTGGGCCGGCCCGCCACCAATGTTTTTCTCACCAAGCTTACCAATGGTCCCCAGGCGGGCATCGAATGGTCGGCCCTGTTCGGCGGCCGGGGATCGGACGTGGGCTATGGCGTGGCGCTGGATCCGGCCGGCAACGTGTTCGTGGCCGGCGCCACCTCCTCGACCAATTTCCCGACCTATAATATTCCCGGCTACCTCGTCCGAACCAACTCTGGCAAAAGCGACGCATTTGTCATCGCCTTCAACCCGAATGCCACCGCCCTGTTATATTCCGCCTATATCGGCGGCAAGCAGAACGACTATGGTTACAGCATTGCCGTGGACACGAACAGCAGCGCCTACATTGTCGGCCAGACCCTCTCGACGAACTTCCCGAGCTTGCCCGGCGCGCTCGATATGCTCAATGGCACGAACGACGCTTTTCTGAGCAAAATCCTGTTGAACGCAACCAATCCGGTCATCACCGGCCGGAGCGGCACCAACTGGGAGGTGTATGTGGGCCGGACGTTGGGGATGAGCGTCACGGCGACCGGCACCCCCATTTTGACTTACCAATGGCAAAAAATCGGAACGAACCTCGTTGACATTGTTGGGACGAATGTGGTGGATGACGGTAATATCAGCGGTTCGACAAACAGCCTGTTGATATTCAATTTTCCGCAGACCACCAACAGCGGCAACTACGTGGTCATCGTCACGAATTATGCCGGTGCGGTCACCAGTGCGGTTTACCGCCTGTTGGTCACAAACATCCCGCCGAGAATTACCCTGCAACCCACGAACCAGACGGTGGGGGTGGGTTCGGGCGTCAGTCTTGCCGTCGCCGCCACCGGGACGGCCCCCTTGTTCTATCAATGGCAGAAAGACGGGACAAACCTGACCAACGGCTCCCGCTTCACCGGGGTTACCAATACCGTTCTTACCATCAACAACGCGCAGCTGACCAATGGAGGTGCTTATACCGTCGTCGTGACGAACGGCGGTGGCTCGGTGACCAGCGCCGTGGCGGTCCTGACCGTGGCGGCTGCGCCGGTGATCCTGGTGCAGCCGCAGCCGGCCAATCAAGCAATAGCGGTCGGGACGACGGCATCCTTCACGGTGAATGCCGTCGGCACCCCGCTGCTGGTTTATCGCTGGCGCCAAGATGGGACCAACCTCGTGGACGGCGGCAACATCAGCGGCTCCACCAGCCAGACCCTCACCATCGCCAATGCCCAGACTACCAACAGCGGCAATTATTCCGTCCTCGTCACGAATGTGGACGGATCGGTGCTCAGCTCCAATGCCGTTTTGACCGTGACGAATGTCCCGCCGACGATCACCGTCCCGCCGACCAACCAGACCGTTGGGGCAAAAACCACCGTGACGTTTGCCGTTAGCGCCGCCGGCACGGCGCCGTTGAATTATCAATGGCAGTTGAGCGGGACCAACTTGATCAACAACAGCCACGTCAGCGGCGTCACCGGCACCACCCTGACCATCACGAATGTGATGACCAACGACATGGGGAACTATGTCGTCATCGTCACCAACGTTGGCGGTTCGGCCACCAGTGCCGTGGCGACCCTGACGGTGGTCGCGTCGCCGGTGATCCTGGTGCAGCCGCCGGCGACCCAGTCGCTCCAATCGGGGGCCACCGCGACATTTACCGTCACCGCCATCGGCGCGGTCCCGTTGAGTTACCAATGGCAGGTCAATGGGACCAACCTCGTGAATGGAGGAAACATCAGCGGGGCGAGAACCAACGCGCTGACGATCAGCGCGGCGCAGCCCACGAACAGCGGCACCTACACCGTCGTCATTACGAACATCGCCGGCACGGTCACCAGTTCCAACGCCGTCCTGACGGTTACCAATGCGCCGCCCACGATCACCCAGCAACCCACCAACCAGGCGGTGGTGGTCGGCACAACGGTGAGCATGACGGTCGGTGCCACCGGCACAGGACCTTTGAGTTACCAGTGGCGCAAGGATGGGACGAACCTGATGAACGGCGGCGGTTACATCGGTGTGGCCACCAGCACGCTCACAATCAGCCACGCGCAGACCAATCAAAGCGGCATATACACCGTCGTCATCACCAACCTGGCCGGCACGGTCACCAGCTCCAATGCCGTCCTGACAGTGGCCTCGTCGCCGGTCATCCTGGTTCAACCCGTGGGCCAGGACCTCGAAGCGGGGGCGACCGCCGTCCTGTCGGTCAGTGCCGTTGGCACGCTCCCGTTGAGTTACCAGTGGCGCAAAGACGGGACGAACCTGGCGAATGGCGGCGGCATCAGCGGCGCAACCACCGGCACGCTCACCCTGACCAATCTTCAGACATCCAACAGCGGCCTTTATTCGGTAGTGATCACCAACCGCGCCGGCTCGGTGACCAGTTCCAATGCCTTGCTCACCGTGACGAATGTGCCCATCCAAATCACGACCCAGCCCAAAGACCGGTCCGTCGCGGTCGGCACGTTTGTGGCGCTGGGAGTTGTTGCGCTCGGCTCGCCGGTCCTGACTTATCAATGGCAGAAAGACGGCAGCAATCTGGTGGATGGGGGCAACATCAGCGGTTCAACGAACTATTTGCTCTTCATCGATCCCGCCCAGACGACCAATAGCGGGGTCTACCGGGTCATTGTCTCGAACCCGGCTGGGTCGGTCATCAGCTCCAATGCCGTCCTCACGGTGACCAATGTGCCGCCGAGCCTCATCAGCCAACCGCTCGACCAAACGGTGGGAGCGGGTTCGACGGCGACTTTTGCCGTCACGGCCAGCGGGACAACCCCGTTCAGTTACCAGTGGCAGGTGAACGGAACGAACCTGGTGGAGGGAGGTAACATCAGCGGCGCAACGACCAATGTGTTGACTCTCAGCAATGTCCAAACCAATGACGCCGGCATTTACACGGTCATCGTGACAAACCCGGGCGGATCGGTAACCAGTTCCAATGCCCTGCTGACCGTGCTCACGGCGCCGCTGATCACCCGGCAGCCCACCAATCAGACGGTGGGCTTGGGCGCGAACGCCACCCTGGTGGTGACCGCCATCGGGTTGCAGCCGCTGAGCTACCAGTGGCAGTTGGACGGAACGAACCTGGTGGATGGCGGAAACGTAAGCGGCGCCACCACGAATGTGCTGAACATCAGCAGCGCGCAACTGACCAACAGCGGCCTCTACACCGTCGTAGTCACGAACACGGCCGGCTCGGCGACCAGTTCCAACGCGGTGCTGACGGTGACCGCGTTGCCCGTGATCCTGGTGCAGCCCACCAACGTCGAGCTGGAGGTCGGCTCGACCGCCACCCTGGCGGTCACGGCGGTCGGCCTGGCGCCGTTGGCTTACCAATGGCAGGTGGACGGGACGAATCTGGTGGATGGCGGTAACATCGCCGGGGCCAACACCAACGTGCTGGTCATCAACGACGCCCAGACCACCAACAGCGGGGCCTACACCGTCATCGTCACCAACCTGGCCGGCGCGGTCACCAGTTCCAACGCCGTCGTCACCATAACCAATGCCGCGCCGACCATCACGACGCAACCGGCCAGCCAGACCGTCAACGTGGGAGCCACCGTCAGGTTCAGCGTGTCCGGGTATGGCACGCCTCCCTTCTTCTTCCAGTGGCAGAAAGATGCCACCAATCTGGTGGATGGCGGACGCATCAGCGGCTCCACCAATTTCCAACTGGTCATCGTCAATGCGCAGGTCAGCGACTCCGGCAGTTACCAGCTCATCGTCACCAATTATGGGGGCATGGCAGTCAGTTCCAATGCGCTGTTGACAGTCCTGTCGTCGCCGACCTTCCAGAATATCACCTATGCCGGCGGCACTCTCATCCTGAGCGGCGCCGGCGGCACAAACGGCGGCACCTACTACGTGTTGAGCTCGTCCAATTTGCTGGTGCCCGTGGGGTCCTGGGCCTATTTGGCCACCAACCACTTCGACAGCCAGGGCGGGTTTGTCTTTACCAACACTCCACCGGCCAGCACGCCGCAGTTGTTCTATCTCCTGCAAATGCCTTGATTTCCCGGCGGATGCATTCGGCTCCTGCGGCCAATCAAAGCCTGGACGGATCGCAAAAGCGGGTCAGCCCGCGTCCTCCGACCTGAAAAATGGGCTTGGCTTTCGCGGCCGATTGCCGTTGTCTTTATTCAATGAAACTGAACCCAGCCGCCGCCCAACTGTTCTCCACTTGGCTCGCCCTTGCCGGCTTGGCCGTCTCCCTGGGCGCCCGTCCCGTCCGGGCGGCCGAAGCCGACGCCATCAAGACCGGCGCTGCCTCCCCCACCAACACGGCGGCCGAAGTCAAGCTGGACGCCGTGGCGAACTCGGTGGTGAAGGTGTTTTCCACCCTGCGCTACCCTGATTTGTACAAGCCGTGGATCAAGGATTCACCCAGCGACGTCACCGGGACGGGCGTGGTCATCGAAGGCAAGCGCATCCTCACCTGTGCCCACATGGTCACGTACGCCAGCCAGGTGCAGATCCAGGCTAATCAGGCGGGCGACAAGCTGTCGGCGAAGGTCGAAGCCGTCGCGCCGGGCATCGACCTGGCGGTGCTGAAACTCGAGGACGAGACATTCTTTGATACGCATCCGCCCCTGGTGCGCGCGAAAGCCCTTCCGGAAATCCGAGAAATGGTCATGGCCTACGGTTATCCCGAAGGCGGCACCAGCTTGTCGATTACCAAAGGGATCGTCTCCCGCATCGAATTTGAATCCTACAAGTATCCCGTCTCCGGATTGCGCATCCAAATTGACGCCGCCATCAATCCGGGCAACAGCGGCGGGCCGGCGGTGACAGGTGACAAAATGATCGGCCTTACTTTCAGCCATCTTGGTTCCGCCGACAACATCGGCTACATCATTCCCAACGAGGAAATTGAGCTGTTTCTACAGGACATCGCCGACGGGCATTACGACGGGAAACCGGCCATGTACGACGACTTGCAGACCCTGGAAAACCCGGCGCTGCGCGCCTTTCTTAAGCTGGACAAGTCCGTGGAGGGGATGGTGGTGCACAAACCGTACAGTGCCGAGCCGGGTTACCCTTTGAAGGAATGGGACGTCATCACCCGGATCGGCGACACGCCGGTGGATGACCAGGGGATGATCAAACTGGGACCCAACCTGCGCGTCCGTTTCCAGTATCTGGTCCAGCAAGTTGCGAAAAACGGCAAAACCCCCCTGACCATCGTCCGCGCCGGGAAGGAGTTGCCGGTGGAACTGCCCGTCTCTCCGAAGTATCCGATGGTCATCCCGGACTTGAACGGCGCCTATCCGTCCTATTTCGTTTATGGGCCGCTGGTTTTCTCCACGGCCACTGAATCCTTCGTCAACGGTTTTATCCGCGGCAACCGCGTGCCGCGCTGGACCAGCTGGCTGGTCACCATGGGCAGTCCGCTGGTCAAGCGCCTCGGCGACAAACCGGCCTTTCCCGGGGAAGAGCTGGTGGTCATCCCGTCGCCGTTTTTCCCCCACAAATTGGCCAAGGGCTATAGCGACCCCTTCGGCCAGGTCGTCAAAACGGTCAACGGCATTGCCATCAAAAATCTCGGGCATCTGGTGGAAGTCCTGCGCGACGCCAAGGGCCCCTTCATCGTGGTCGCGTTCGACAGCCGCTACAACGAGACCGTGGTATTTCCCCGGGCCGACATGCTCGCGGCGACGGATGAAATCCTGACGGACAACGGTGTCCGCAGCCAGGGTTCATCGGATACCCTGGCCATTTGGAATGCCAAACCCGCTCCATGACAACCCAGGACCAGCCAGCCCAGCCGGCTGTGCCGGCCCCGGCGGGTGCCCGGGGCCTGCGCGTTACCGTCGAGCCCTTTGCCGCCCTGCGGCCTGACCCGAACCTGGCCGGGAAAATCTGCGAACTGCCTTATGACGTGATGTCATCGGACGAAGCGCACAAAATCGCGGCCGGCAACCCGCTCAGTTTCCTGCACGTCAGCAAGCCGGAGATTGATCTGCCGGCCGGGACGGACCTTTACGCGCCGGAGGTCTACGCGAAAGGCCGGGAAAACTTTCTGAAGCTCATCCAGGGCGAAGCGCTGAAACAGGATTCGCGGCCGTGCTTTTATCTGTACCGGCAGGTGATGGGCCAACACGAGCAGACCGGCCTCGTCGCCACGGCCAGTTGCGAGGAATACCTGGCCGGCGCCATCAAGAAACACGAGTTGACCCGGCCGGACAAGGAAGACGATCGCGTCCAGCACATTGAAGCCCTTAACGCCCAGACCGGTCCGGTTTTCCTGACGTACCGCGCCGATGCCGAACTCGACCGGTTTGTCGCGGGGAAAATATCCGAGACGCCGGCCGTGGATTTCGTCAGCAAAGACGGTGTGCGACACACCTCCTGGGTGGTGGCCGAAGCCAAAGACCTCAAATTCGTCGAGGCCCGGTTCGCCCGGATTTCGTCCCTGTATATCGCCGACGGCCACCATCGGTGCGCGGCGGCGGCGCGGGTCTGGCAATCGCGCCGGGGGGCGGGCCAGAGCGGACGGTTCCTCGCCGTGATTTTCCCGCACCACCAGATGCAGATATTGCCATACAACCGCGTGGTGAAGGATCTGGGCGGGCATTCGCCGGAACAATTGCTGGAAGCGCTGAAAGCCCAGGCGACGCGGTTTGTGCCCTCCGAACGTGGCCGCGCGACGCCGTCACGAAAACACGAGGTCGGCTTTTATTTTCAAGGCCAGTGGCGGACCTTTTCGCTGCAGCCGCAGGCGTCGCCCCCCGACACGGTTGAGAATCTGGATGTGACGCTGTTGCAGCGACGCATTCTCGAGCCGGTGTTCGGCATTGAGGATCCGCGGACCAGCCGGCGTCTCAATTTCGTCGGCGGCATTCGCGGGACGGCGGAACTGGAGCGACTTGTCAACAGCGGCGAATATGTCTGCGCCTTTTCACTGTTTCCGACGAGCATCGAGGATTTGATGGCGGTGGCGGACGCGGGCGGTATCATGCCGCCCAAGAGCACCTGGTTCGAGCCCAAGCTTCGCGACGCCATGTTCTGTCACCTGATTTGACCCGAGCACGGCGTTGTCCGTGCCCTGCCTGCAACGGAAAACGACGAAGCGTTGCCCTCCGGGGAGCACGTTGATTACATTTCCCGCATGCCGTCCCAACGCCTCCAACGCGGTTTGCGCGCCACGCTCCTCGGGCTGGCCGTGAATGTCACCCTCACGGTCGCGAAATTCCTGGCGGGCATCTTCGGCCATTCCCAGGCGCTCATCGCCGACGCTGTGGAGTCGCTCGCGGATATCTTCAGCTCCATCATCGTCTGGCGCGGACTGGTCGTGGCCGAAGCGCCGGCCGATGAGGATCATCCATACGGGCACGGCAAGGCCGAGCCGATTGCGGCGGCGATCGTTTCCGGCATGCTGCTCCTCGCCGCTTTGCTGATTGCGGAACATTCCTTGCGGGGGATTGTCGAACCGCGGCCGGCGCCGGCACCCTGGACGCTGCTGTTGCTGGTGGCGGTCATTGTGGTGAAGGAAACGCTTTTCCGTTTCGTGTTGCACGAGGCGTCCCACGTGGAGAGTTCCGCCGTGAAAACCGACGCGTGGCACCATCGCAGCGACGCCATCACCTCGGCGGCGGCGTTCATCGGCATCAGCATCGCGCTGCTGGGGGGCAAAGGCTACGAGACCGCCGACAATTGGGCGGCGCTGGTCGCAGCGTTCGTCATCGCCTTCAACGGCTGGCGGCTGCTGCGCCCGGCCTTCAATGAATTGATGGATCGGTCGCCCGACCGGGAAATCCGCGATCGTGTCCGGCAACTGGCGGAGACCATTCCGGGCGTCGCCCGCGTGGAGAAATGTTTCGTCCGCAAGATGGGCTACCGGCTTTACGTGGACATGCATGTGGAAGTGGACCCGCAAATGACGGTGGTCCGTTCGCACGGCATCGCCCATGACGTGAAGGACCGGATTCGCGAGGCCATGCCCATTGTCAGCGATGTGCTGGTCCATATCGAGCCGTTACACCTCGAGGCCCGGGCTCCGTCTCCATCCTCGCCGCGTTGATCACCTCCCTTCGCCGCGCCGGCCCGCCAGGATTTCGGGGGAGCCAGCTTCAGGCTTGCGAGCCTGGGCAGGGCGATTTAGTGTCTCGCCAAGTCAGCCCGGAATTTTTTATGCGCAAAAAAGAATCCGTTCCTTCTCTGAGACCGAATCGCCGTGAATTTCTCAAGTTGGGCGGCTTGGCCGCCGCTGCGGCCGTAGTCGGGCCGGTGGCAGTGCCCGCCGTTGCGCAGGCGGCTGCAGCAGCACCCTTGAATCCGGCCACGGCCGGGGCCATGCCCACCCGGAACCTCGGCAAGACCGGTTATCGGGTCGGCATCTTCAGTTTGGGGGGCCAGGCGGCGCTGGAACGCGGCCGCAACGACGCCGTGGCTGTGCCGCTCATCAACCGGGCGTTGGACCTGGGCGTAAACTACATTGACACGTCGTCCATCTACGGCGGTCCGGAGCGCTGGAGCGAACGTTACATCGGCCAGGTCATGAAGACCCGCCGGGCGGAAGCGTTTCTGGCCAGCAAAACCAAGGAACGCACCCGGGACGCCTCCCTCAAGATGCTGGAGAAATCCCTGGAGTTGCTGCAGACCGACCATCTGGATCTCTGGCAGCTTCACGACGTCGGCACGCAGGCCGATCTCGACGCCATTTTTGCCAAGGGCGGCGCGATGGAGGCCCTACTTCAGGCGCGAGATCAAAAACTTGTCCGCTACCTCGGCATCACCGGCCATCACCGTCCCGATTCACTGGCCGAGGCCATCCGCCGGCAACCCTTCGATTGCATCCTGATGGCCGTCAATGGCGCCGACAAACACCACTTCAGTTTCATGGACCAATTGTTGCCGCTCGCCGTCGAGAAACAAATGGGCATTGTCGGCATGAAAATTCCGGCTCGCGGACGGATTCTGTCCAGTTGGACGCCGCCTTCACCGGAGCAGCAAAAACACCTGTGGGAAGGCGTGGTGGAAGCCAAAGGGCCCGGCACCCTCCAAATGCGCGAGGCGATGTATTACACCCTTTCCCTCCCGGTGAGCACGGTCATTATCGGTTGCGACTCCATCGCGCAACTGGACGAAAACGTGCAGCTCGCCCGCGACTTCACGCCGCTGAGCGAAGCGCAGATGGCGGCCATCGTCCAAAAAACCGAGCCGGTCTCCCAACAGGCTCTCTTCTTCCGCTTTTTTGAAAGAGCCTGACTGGATTCCATTCCGCTCGCGCCCTGCTGTTTGGCTGGCGGCGGGACGATTTAGTATCCGGGTATGAAACCTCGTCTGACTCATTCGAGCGACCGCTGGCTGGTCTTTGGGGTTTGTCTTTTTCTGGCCGCGATTGTCTGGTTGGTTTTTGGCCAGGCGGTCCATTATGAATTCGTCAACTTCGACGACAATGCCTATGTGTATGAAAATTCCGCCGTCACCGCGGGGCTGACATTTGAGGGCGTCGTGGCGGCGCTGCATTCCGGCGGCCCAAACACCTGGGACTGGGTTCCGCTGACTGCGATTTCGCACATGGCGGATTGCCAGTGGTTCGGGCTGAACGCCGGCGGACATCATTTGACCAACATTCTGCTCCATGCCGCCACGGCGATTCTCCTGTTCCTGGTGCTGCGCCGAATGACCGGAGCCATTTGGCGCAGCGCGTTTGTGGCGGCGGTGTTTGCCGTCCATCCCCTCCGGGTGGAATCGGTGGTGTGGGTCACGGAGCGCAAGGACGTGTTAAGCGGCCTGTTCTTCATGCTGACGCTCTGGGCTTATCTCGGGTATGTTCGCAAGTCCAGATCGTTCCTTCGCTATCTGGCAGTCATGCTCTTCTTTGCGCTGGGTCTGCTATCCAAGCCCATGCTCGTGACCCTGCCCGTTGTCTTGCTGCTGCTGGATTACTGGCCTCTGAATCGGTTTCCGCCTCGGTCGCCCGATTCCGGCGTTGAGCCGGTTCCGTGGCTGAAGAATTTCTCCGTTCCCGCACGCCTGGTGGTTGAAAAAATTCCGCTCCTGATGCTCGCTGCGGCATCAGGCTTTTTGACGGTTGCGGCCCTGGGGCACAACGCCTGGTCGGTCGGGGAATATTCGTTGGCGATGCGAATGGGTAACGCTCTGGTTTCTTACGTCGCGTATTTGTGGCTGATGCTCTATCCCGCGAGACTCGCGGTCTTTTATCCTTACCCGGCTGGTGGTTGGCCGCTTGGGGACGTCATTCCGGCTTTCGTGCTGCTGGCGGCCATTTCGCTGGGCGTTTTCCTGGGGCGGCGAACACGACCTTATCTTTTGACCGGGTGGCTCTGGTATTCGGGCATGATGGTGCCCGTCATCGGTCTGTTTGAAGCGGGCGGGCAGGCGCGCGCTGATCGTTTCACTTATCTGCCGCAAATCGGCCTGTATCTGCTGCTGACTTGGGCGGCGGCTGATGGGTGCGCTCGCTGGCGTCATCGCCGCGCGGTGCTGGGGGGCGTTGCCGCGCCGCTCTTGCTCGCTTTGATTTTGTGTGCGCGGGCGCAAACTGCCAACTGGCAAAACAGTGAATCGCTCTGGACTCACGCGCTCGCCTGCACTTCGGGCAACGCTCCGGCCGAAAACAATCTGGGCGAGGCGCTCCTCCGCCAGGGGCGGGACGCCGAAGCGATGGTTCATCTGCAGCAGGCGCTGCAAATCAATCCGCGCTACGCGCAAGCCCACTACAATCTCGGCAACCTTTCCCACCGTCTGGGGCGCGATGACGAAGCGATGGTTCATTTCCGGGCAGCGCTGCAAATCAATCCGCGCTACTCGGAAGCCCATGATAATCTCGGCTGTGTGCTGTTCTCCCACGGCCAGGTGGATGAGGCGATGGTTCATTTCCAACAGGCGCTGCAAAGCGATCCCCGCAACGCCGACGCCCACTACAATCTGAGCTGCGCGTTGCTCTTTATGGGCCGCCTGGATGAGGCCGTCGTTGAAGCTCAGCGAGCGCTGCAAATCAATCCTGGGAACGCCAACTCCCATGTCAACCTCGGCAACGCCCTGCTCCAAATGGGGCGGGACGACGAAGCGATTGTTCATTACCACCGGGCGCTGCAGATCAATCCCAGTTCCCTGGAAGTCCAAAACAACCTGGCCTGGGTGCTGGCGACCGCTTCGTCAGCGGGGCTGCGCGACGGCCGCCAGGCGGTGGACCTGGCCGAACGGGCGAATCAAACCGCCGGCGGAGAGAACCCGATCTTTCTCCACACGCTCGCCGCCGCCTACGCCGAGGCCGGGCGATTTGACGACGCCGTGCGCACGGCCCAGAGGGCGATGGTCCTGGCGCAGACGGCGGGTCAATCCGGCCTCGCCGGGCGGTTAAATGACGAACTCAAGCTCTATGCGGCAAACCGCCCCTTCCATCAAGGCAGCAAATGAGTGGAGGATTGTAGATGGTCGCCGGACCGGGAAAAACCTCGCCGTGACTTCGGGCATGCTTGGATTCATCTGACATTCATTTCTACTTTGCGTTCCCGGTGACTTGGCGGTTTAATATGCGGGCATGAAAATTGTTTTAGCTTATTCGGGCGGCTTGGACACCTCGGTGCTGCTGTCGTGGATCAAAGAGCATTACAACGCCGAAATGATCGCCTTCTGCGCCAACATCGGCCAGGCGGAGGAACTGCGCGGGCTCGAAGCCAAGGCCAAAAAGACCGGCGCGTCCAAAATCTACATCGCGGATTTGCAGGCGGAATTCGCGCGCGATTTCATCTATCCGATGATCCAGGCCGGCGCGATTTACGAAGGCCAGTATTACCTCGGCACCAGCATCGCCCGGCCGCTCATCGCCAAGGGCATGATTGACGTGGCCCGGCGGGAAAAGGCCGACGCCATCGCCCACGGCGCCACCGGCAAAGGCAACGACCAGGTGCGGTTCGAGCTCACCGCGGCCTCGCTCGCGCCGGAACTGATGGTCATCGCCCCGTGGCGGAATGCGCGGTACCGGAGCGAATTTCCCGGCCGGCAGGAGATGATTGCCTATTGCCAGAAACGGAAAATTCCCGTCCAGGCCAGCGCCAAGAAACCGTTCTCGAGCGACCGGAACCTCCTACACATTTCCTACGAAGCGGGCATTCTCGAAGACCCGTGGATGGACGCCAGCGACAAAAAATATCGCGGCTCGTTCACCACGCTGTCGGTGTTCCCTGAGGACGCGCCGAACAAGCCGGAATTCGTGACGCTGGATTTCGTGAAGGGCAATTGCGTGTCGGTGAATGGCAAGCAGCTGTCACCGCTGGGCGTGATGCAAGCGCTGAACAAGCTTGGCGGCAAACACGGGGTGGGGCGGGTGGACATGGTGGAGAACCGGTACGTGGGCATGAAATCGCGGGGCGTGTACGAGACGCCCGGCGGCGCCATCCTGCATTTCGCGCACCGGCAGATGGAGAGCCTGACGATGGACCGGGAAGTGATGCACCTGCGCGACTCGCTGATTCCGCGGTACGCGGAGCTGGTGTACTACGGCTATTGGTTTTCGCCTGAGCGGCTGGCATTGCAGGCGTTTGTGACCGAGAGCCAGCAGAACGTGACCGGCACCGTGCGCGTGAAACTCTACAAAGGCAACATCATGGTCGCCGGCCGCAAGAGCCCGGTGAGCCTCTACAATCCGCACATCGCCACGATGGAAGCCGACCCGACCAAGGCCTACAACCAGGACGACGCCACCGGCTTCATCCGGCTGAATGCGCTACGATTGAAAGTGGCGGCGAAAGTCCAAAAGAAAAAATGAACGGCAGTTCTTTAAGGTCGCAATCTGCGACCTTGAACGAACTCAGAACTTGAAGTCGCATTTTGCGATCTCAAGATGGAATTGAACCTATCCCCAAATGCGATGGGTTCGGAGATTTATGGGAAATGAGACTGAAATCGTTGCTTCGGTCATCCGCATGATCCGCGGGCAGAAAGTCATATTGGACAACGATTTGGCGCGGATTTAAGGCGTGACGACAAAATGATTGCATGAGCAGGTCAAACGCAAGGCCGACCGCTTTCCGCCGGATTTTTTCTACCAACTGGATGAGGATGAAGTGGATTCTTTGAGGTCGCAAATTGCGACCTCAAACTTGCGCGGCGGTCGGCGCTATCTCCCCTACGCTTTCACTGAGCACGGCGCGATCATGGCGGCGAACGTGCTCAACAGCCCGCAGGCGGTGCGCATGAGCGTGTTCGTCGTGCGCGCGTTCGTGCAGATGCGCGACCTGCTCGGCAGCACCAAGGAACTGGCCAAGCAACTGGCCGAATTGGAAAGCAAACTGACCGCGCGGCTGGACAAACATGAAGTGGCCATCGTCGAGGTGCTACGGCGCGTGATGGACATCCTCGACCCGCCACCACCACCGCCACTCCGCCGCGCCGACGAATCGGTTTTCAGGTCGAGCCGGAAGGCAAACCAAAGACGAAGAAAAAGACGTGAATTCGGCGACCCGCCTGACCAGTCTTTTTTGACCGGTCGGGCGGATGGGAACAATCATTTTCAAAACATCTGTCCGCCGGAGGCTTCAATTCCGCTGGTTGTTGATCAATCATTTTCCGCTCGCGTAATCCGCGTAATGCCCGGCGATTTTTGCGGTCTGCTCGTCGCCGAAATGAAAATAAAAACGGTAGCGCAACGTCAGACTGCCACCGGCCGGGATGAGGTAGTCGCCGGCATGCGGCTGGTCCTTCAGGTTTTCAAAGTCGTGCCGGCCAAAGGGATTTGCACCAAACAAACCGTAATCGCGCGCCATCCACCATGTCGGATGCCGCAGGTTTTGCGGATGGTCGAAAATGGCGACGCCGTAAGTCTTCCCGTTGTGCTCGGCAAAATAATCGCACCAGTCGGCGCGTTTGCCCCACGCGGCGGCATCGCGGTCGCCGTTGGCCGTGACGATATGGCCGTGGCCGGCGCCGGCGCTCAACACGTTGCTGTTCCCGCCGGTGATGCGGGCGCCGCCGCCTTGATGTGTGTGCGGCATCGTCATCCATTGCGCGAGGCGAATGGCCATCGTGCCGTCTTTGTTGTCGCCCAATACAAGCGGCTCGTTCGTCGGCGCCTGCAGTGTGACTTCGAAGTCAATCATCCGCGCCTCGGCGGTGGCGTGAAAAGAAATTTTCCGCTCGTCGGTGCAAACGACTTTCCCATCCGGCGCCACCCAGCGGTCTTGCGTGCGCAGGACGCCGATGTTCCCGCCGGTCGTTTCCAGGATTTTTTCCTGGACCGTTTTTCCCTTCGCCTCGGGCGAACGGCCCTTGTCACCGCCGGTTTCGTTCCAGAAATCCACGCCATTGACCATGCTATGCGCGAACATGAGCGAGCGATGCCACGGATGGTCGGTGTCCTCGCCCGGAACTTCTTTCATCGGAAAATTCCGCGTCAGCGGCGTGTCATCGCCCGCGAGAATGGGATAGCAGTAGGGCCGGGTCGCGCCGTCGCCGAAAATGTATTCGGTGAAAAGCCGGCCGCCGATTTCGACGCGCACGCGGTCGGCCAGCGGGGTCAGTTTCACGTCGGTCGCGGCCTCGGCGGGTTTTGCGGAAATAAAAAGTTGTGAAGCGCACATAGTGACGAGCACGAATTTGCGCGGAGTCATCATGGAGAAGATGGCAACGCGCCGCCGAGGTTACAATGTGAAAGATTACTGGAACGTTGAGGGCCGGCCGTTGGAGCGAAAGATCTTTAAAGCGACTCGGTCCCTTCTCGTCTTTCGCGTTGCCCATCATTACCGCTCCTGTCCACCGGACGCCTCGATGCGCTGGCCGTCGAGGCCGGGAAACGAGCCGGTTGGATTGCCGAGGAAAGGGGGCAGGATGCCCCCATCAGCAACCTTGTATCCTTGGGTCTGCCTGCCGCCCAGGGTGCCCTTGAGGACCATATCATGGCCATCAGTGCTGCCGCACCCAAAGGCCTGGCCGGTGAACGAATTCACCGCAACCGCGTTGGTGCCGTCAGCGGCAGTGTAAAAAGTGTTTTTCCCATAACAGTCCAGGGCAAAAGAAAGAGACGAACTGTTGTAATAGATGGTGGCAATGAGGGTGCCCGCCACAGTGCTCTGATAGTGACCACCCTTTTGAATCGTTTTGTACGCCAGAACATTGTTCGCGTAGGCAATGCTCAGAATTTCATAATCAATGTTGGTGAAGATGGTGTTGTCCTGACGGAGGATGTAAAACGTGTCGTCGTCCAGCCACAGTTTGGCTCTGGGTGGAAGGGTGAAACCCTGGTCCGCCGCGATCATTTTCAGCAGGGACTTGGTGGTGATCGTCAGGTTGGAGGTTGTCGCCGATAGCAGATAGGAGTAACCCCCGCCGGGGGTGGTTTGGACTGTTTCTCCCTGTTGCACCCAGGCTTTCAGGGCAAGATGCAACGGGCCGGAGATTTTGAGTATTTGGCCATGGGTGGCAGCGGCCAGCAGTCCGAGGACAATCATGCAGCTCAGGGATTTGGCTCTTTTCATAACAATCGCTTCGTTCTGGACGGAATTGCGAATCATTTTCGCTGATGTCAGATTGGTGCATTGAACATCAATCTGATGTTCCGTTCAACTCAAATCACCGATCGTTTCCTGGAGTGCATGGCGGTTTGGCTGGCATTAACCGGTTCGCCGCCGGTGAGGATTAAAAGGGGAAACCGGAGGCTGACGAAGCGGGTTTGCCATGCGATGCTCAGTGGCCAGACGCGCCATGATGCCCATCCAACAACTCCTGAGCCGGATCCGCTGGGATGCGGATTTTGCCCGCGGCCGATTCGAATTGGGCTATTTCGACCGCGTGGAAGGGCGGTTGATTCTTATTCCGCTTCAAGACGTGGACTTCCCGCCTGAGGATCCGCGCGCCTTCCGGCTGGTGGATGCGGCTGGCCGGTTCCACCGTGTGCCGTTTCACCGGGTCCGCGAAGTTCACAAGGATGGCCAGTGCATCTGGCGCCGCTGATGGCGCGAGCGTTCGCTTTTGGGAGGCCGCAAAATGTGACCTTGCTTCTCCCCGCTCTCCGGTCACAAATTGTGGCCCCTTTGCCGCATCTCCAACGACCGGTTTCCGGCAGGACGGATTCGCGGCAAAGGCGCGGAGACCTTTTTGAGAAACATCAGTTCACCATTTTCCGCATTGCCGCAGCGCATCAAGACCGGTGACTGGTTGCTGCTGCTGGCCGTGGTGCTCGCCTACCTTCCGGTCTGGCAGGCCGGGTTTATCTGGGATGACGACCGTTATGTGACGCAAAATCGATTGCTGGGTTCGCTGGAGGGGTTGTGGCGAATCTGGTTTTCGCAGGATGCGCCGTCCCAATACGTCCCCCTCACCTACACGTCGTTCTGGATGGAGCATGCAATCTGGGAGTTCTGGGCGGCGGGCTATCACGCGGTGAACGTGTTGTTGCATGCAACGAACGCCATCCTGTTGTGGCGGCTATTGAAGAGGCTGGCAGTGCCCGGCGCGTGGCTAGCGGCGGCGCTGTTCGCGCTGCACCCGGTCCAGGTGGAATCCGTCGCCTGGATTTCGGAGCGAAAAAATGTTCTGTCGCTGTTTTTCATGCTACTTTCGGCGCGGGCGTGGGTGGAATTCATCGAGTCGCCGTTGCCGGTGGCCGATCGGCACTATCGTTGGGCCTTGGGCTTCTACGTGCTGGCGTTGACCAGCAAGGCCACCGCTTGTATGTTTCCGGCAGCGCTGGTCTGCGTGCTTTGGTTGAAGGGGACCAGTTTGGACTGGCGCAGGGTAATCCAAATCCTCCCGTTTGTCCTGCTGGGCGCAGGCATGGGTCTGATTGCCATGTGGTGGGAGCGGCATCATCAGGGCACGGAAGGCCTGGTGTTCGGGATGAGCTGGTTGGAACGGACGCTGGTGGCGAGCCGCGCGGTGTGGTTCTATCTCGGCAAACTTTGTTGGCCGGTCGATCTCACGTTCATTTATCCGCAGTGGCAGGTTAACGCTGCCGATCTTCAGGCCGATGTCTGGGTGCTGGCGTGTGTCACCGCCCTCGTGGTTTTCCTGGCGCGCCCCCGGCGGACGGATGGCATCGGTGTCGCCGCGGCATTTTATGGGGCGATGCTGGGACCCCTGCTGGGATTCATCATGCTTTATACGTTTCGGTACACGTTCGTGGCGGACCATTACCAATGTGTCGCCTGCATCGGCCCGTTGACGTTGGCCGCCGCCGGGTTGGCCAGCCTGTTCGAGCGGTTCAAAACGCAGAACCTGGTATGGGAGATGGCAGCCCGCGGCGTCCTGCTCGCCATCCTCGGAGTGTTGACCTGGATGCAGTGCGGCATTTATCACGATCGCGGAACGTTGTGGCGCGATACCTTGGCCAGGAATCCGGGGTGCTGGATGGCCGAAAACAACCTGACCAATTTTCTGGTCCAGCAGGGACAGACCGACGAGGCCTTGGATCATTATCAAAGAGCCCTCGCGCTGAAATCCGACTACGCCGATGCCCACTACAATTTCGGAGTGATCCTGCTGCGCCTGGGGCAGCCGGACGCCGGCATCGCCCAATTGGAAGCGGCGGTCAGATTCGATCCCGATCACGTCAAGGCGCACAATAATCTCGGCATCGCGTTGATGGAAGCGGGGCGGTTGGCCGAAGCCATTGGCCACTTCCAACAGGCCCTCGAGCGCCAGCCAAAATTTACCTCAGCGCGCATCAATCTGGCGCTCGCGTTGAGCCGGCAGGGACATTTCGATCAAGCCATCAGCCACGTTCAGCAAGTGCTGAAATTAAATCCCGGTGACGCCGAAGCGCAAAAATTGTTGACGCTGCTTTCCGACCGCAAAGCGCCCGTGATGCCGTAATTCGATTCGTTCGCCCCGAACATACTTGCAGCGACGTTCCAACGTTCAGCGCCGGGCCAGCCAACGCATCTGGTCATCGACGCCGGGTTGGGCGAGCGCATATTCGAGGAGCGGTTCCGGATTGCCCTGGGCGGAAACCAGGACCAGTTCCTTTCCGTCAAACACCATCACACAACATTTCAGGCGCTGGACGGAAATTTTTTTGGGGAAATACACCGTGACCAGGTTCCGGCCGTCGGCCACGCCCACCGCGCGCTCCCAGCCGCGGGCGGTCATGGCCGAGTCGGCGGCCGCCAGCATGGCGGCGCGATCCGGCGGCGATCCTCCCGATAACTGATAGACACCCACCCCGGCGGCGTGGACGGATCGAAGGGCGGCGCGCGCTGCGGGATCCAGCCGGGCGCAGGACAATCCGGCCCGGACGATGCCCAATGGGAGGTAACTGGCGTTCACGACGATTTGTCGCCGCCAGGCCGCGCCACTGGACTGAATCACCTCATCGCGCAAGGCCCGAACGTCGGAACCCAGGTAAAAGCAACTGGCCACACCGGCGGCGACCAGGACGACCAACAGCACCAGCATGAAAGGCACGGCTAAAAGTGCCCAGAACCAGAAACGGCGGGTCAATGGACGCGTTGCCGGTGGGGGAGAAGTCGGATTCATGGACAGGATGGTTGAAGTTCTTGGACCGGGCGGCGCCGGCCGGTTTGCCAGCCGGCGCGCCCGTGACCCAACCCATCACTTCTTTGCCGCAGCCTCTTTCGAAGTCGCACCCTTGGGAGACGCGTCTTTCAGGGCGGCGCCGATGTCTTTGAGCGGCTTGATATCCAGTTTTTCGCCGAGGACCGCGACCTGTTCGGGCCGGATGTCGCCGACAATATTGACCAGCACGACTTGCCCCTTCGGCTCAATTACCGTGACAACGAGTCCTGCCAGCGCCTCGCCGCCCCGGGTTTTGGTGTAAATGCCAACGTCCTCGCCGTTTTTCTCCTGCACCACCACGTTTTGCTCCCAGCCCTGTGTGTCAAGGTCGTGGCGGATTTGGTGGACCCGTTTCACCAGTTCGGCGCGGTTGGCGTCAGTGATCCCGATGACGTTCACATGGATCAGTTCCACGCTGCGCACGAGTTGGGCCGCCGCCGGCTCCTGTTTTTCCACCAACTGGGCAGCCAGCGACAGCAAGTTGCTCTTGATCTGGACTTCCACGAATTCGCCGCCGCCATCGGGCGGGGTGAATTTCCCGAAATCCACTTGGCCCGGAGGCAGGCCGGCGAGGACGTTGAGGCAGACGCCGGCGGCAAGCACGGCGATGGTCAAGGGATGACACAGCATGGTTTTCATAACATTTTGATTGTTGGCTCAGTCAGTTTGTCTGCATCGCGGCGCTTCCGGGAGCGGATGCCGGCAGGCCCACGTCATTCGCCCCGGCTTTTTTCCTGGGTC
>DATJOW010000171.1:0-3541 GCA_035506715.1 Candidatus Acidiferrum sp.
CTTGCGCAACACCCAAGCCAACCGCTCTCTGGTCAAACGCTACTTTCATGCAGAACCCGTTCGCTATGCCTCACTGTAAAGTATTTCACGCTCCCGGTAATAACAAATCCGGCGAACATGACGCGGGTCTTTTCTGGTCTCTTTGGGAAACCGCTTTGTCAGGCCGGGTTTGGCAGGGCGAACTCATCAACCGGCGGAAGGACGGGGGGCTTTACCACGAAGAAATGGCCATCACCCCGATTCGGGAGAGCAACGGCGAGATCAGCCATTTCCTTGCGATTAAGCAGGACATCACCAAGCGCAAGCACCACGACGAACAGTTGTTCCAGGCGCAAAAAATGGAAGCGATCGGCAAGCTCGCCGGCAACATCGCGCTAGATCTCACGAACCTGCTTACCGTTATTCATGGCAGTGCCGAATTGGTGTTGGCGGACAAAGGCAGGCTCAAGGATTGCGATCGTCGGCATCTGAAAAAGATTACTGACGCCACCGAACATGCGGCCGAATTGACCCGCCAGTTGCTTGCCTTTGGACGGAGGCAGGTCATTCAAACGCAACCCGTGGATTTAAATCAGGTCATCGGGAGTTATACCAAGATGCTAAACCGGGTAATCGGGGAGGCAATTACCTTGCGCTGTCATTTCGCGGAAGATCTGCCATCGGTCAACGCGGACGTGGGCATGATCGAGCAAATCCTCATCAATCTGATTGCCAATGCCCGCGACGCCATGCCACAAGGCGGGTCGATTGACATCACCACCGAAGCCGTCACCCTTGATGCCGGTTACGCGGAAACACATCCGGAAGCGCATCTAGGCAAACATCTGGCTATCTCGATCACCGATACGGGGATGGGTATTTACCCGGAATATCTGCCTCGAATTTTCGAGCCGTTCTTCACGACCAAGCAGCCCGGCACTGGGACTGGGCTTGGTCTTTCGACGGTTTATGGCATCGTCAAACAGCATCAGGGCTGGATCGAAGTATCCAGCCAGCTTGGCCAGGGAACGACGTTTAAGATTCTGCTGCCGGCCAACTCGCCGGATGTGCCCCGAGCAACCGTTCCGCAGGCTAAACCAGCCCGGCTCGCCCGACAGGAAAAGATATTGCTTGTGGAGGACGACGACGACGTCCGGATGGTCGCGCACGACGTCTTGGAAGGGTCCGGCTATCAAATCCTGGATGCCGCCAACGGTTTGGAGGCTTTGAACATCTGGAAGACCAATGCCTCGAAGATTGATTTGTTGTTGACGGACATCGTCATGCCGGGCGAATTGAACGGGTGGGAATTGGCAGCCAAGCTAAGACGAGAACGGCCTGGATTGAAAGTGATTTTGATCAGCAGCTATGCCGCTCATCAAAAGGAAAGAAATCAAGCTCGCGACCTCGTCTTGCCGAAGCCATTTTCCCTTGAAGACCTCACTGATACCGTGCGGAATTGTCTAGACACAGCTCGTCGCGCCGATTGAAAAGTTCTCCTACGTCAGGCGCTGCGCATTCCGAACGGCCAGATTTGCCCCCGCGAGGGATTTCCCTTTATTCCACCGCCAAGGCCCTTCGGGCGTGATGCAGGGCTTGGTGCATTTCCACCGCTGTCGTGTAACGCTGCACCGGGTTCGGCTGACATGCCTTTAGAATGACGGTGTTCAACGGGAAGAAGTCGCTCGGTTCCGGATCCGCAACCAGTTTCGTGGCGATCTCCGGGAAATACGCAGGGCTGCGGCCGGTGCTGAGCACGTAAAGCACCATGCCTAGGGCGTAGATGTCCGCCTGCGGCGTGCCCGGACGCTCTGGCGGCGGCGGCATGTAACCGGGTGTGCCCACCAACGTCCGCTCCTGGCCGGGCGACCGGATTTCCGTGATGAGCCCCAAGTCCGCCAGCTTCGGTAGGCCTTTCACGAAGATGATGTTTTGTGGCTTGATGTCGCGGTGGGTAAGCCCTTGGCGGTGCAGAAAATGAAGAGCGTCGCTAAGCGCCAAGCCAATCCGCACGCATTCCCGCACCGGCAACCGCCGTCCGGGGAATCGGATGCGCTCACTTACCAAATCTCGCGGTTTGTAGGTTGAAGGTTCTCGTTCCCAGCCCGGTGCTATCGAGTCGCCCAACTCCATAACATAGTAGAAGTATCCATCCTTTTTCCCGCTGACAAATTCCACGCGCAACAGGCCGGGATGTTGGTCGGAGACAGGCTGATATTTCTTGATGCCGTTAAACTCGCGCTCGTAGGGGTCGGTATTCTGGTCGAAGTTTGCCAGATAGACCGCCTTTAACGCCCGCCATTGCCCGGATGTATTTCGCGCCAGCCAAACCTTCCCATAAGCCCCCTCGCCGAAGGGGGGGTGCAGTAGCTCGTAACCTTCAACCTCTGGCATAACCTCGACGGCAGTTGCCGGGCGCGGAAACGACAGGTTAACCGTAACGTTCCTTTTTCCGAGCGCGTCCCGAAGGCTCATCGCCATCGCCCAAGCGAGAGCACAAGGCACTTGTCCGGCCGCTATCACCAGCCAAGGAAACCAATAATTGGTGAAGTAGCTCCAAGCGATGGCTCCTATAGATACCGCCAGCGCGGTGCTTGCTGCCACTACAACCGCTACTGCCGCTCGCATCCGGCACAATCCGCTGCCCAGCAACAATCCAGTCGTCGCCAACGTAACCGCTTCCAGCCAGTCAGCCGGCCGTCGCAACCAGTCGGCATTCATCAAATTTAAAAAGGAGGTGAGCAGGATTTCAACGCCGCCGGTGGCTTCATTTGTCCACTGAGTATACGGGGTGCTGAACTTGTCTGTTTCATTGTCCGGCACCGAAGTCTTTGGCGCCGTACCGACGAACACAATCTGACCCCGGAAATAATTCGTCGGTTCGGTCAGGGCGTAACGGTAACTCAACCGTGTCCAGACACCGTCACGGCCGTAGTAGCGCAACCATCGCTCTTGCGGAGTCTCGCTCAGATTCGCACCAGCCAGCCGCGCAGCCGTCCAAGGCAGACTTGGATAAGGTCCAGGCGACTGGAACGGCCAGTGCCGACGGACAATTGAATCGAGGTCTGGATCGAGCCAAGCGACGCCCCAGTTGGTTTTAGCGGCACTGAGAAAGGGTTCCGTCGTCACCACCGGTTGCGCTCCAGCCAAGGTAGGGTGCGTTACCTGCGCCTGTTCGGCCATCAACACGATGTGTTGCTGCCGCCGCATCGCTGCAGCTAGCGCCGCGTCCGAGATCGGATCGCGGGGTTGCCGGAAGAAGCAATCCATGGCCACCATCGAGCACCCGTCATCCGCCAGCCGGTTCAACAATTGGGCGTGCAACCCTCGGTCCCAAGTCTGGCCGCGAATCTGGTGAAATTGATCGTAAGCTTCATTGTCCATCAGAATCAGGGTGACCCGATTGGTGACGGCGCGGGCGCCGAAGCGGAACAGATAGTCATAACTGGCGTTCACCCAAGGTTCGCCTAGCGGCGCCTTCCACAGCCCGAGACCGCAAAGCATCGCCAGCATCGCACCCGGCACGGATTTGCGAAGGGTTTCTTTCCCGATGGCTTTCAGC
>DATJOW010000172.1:0-6076 GCA_035506715.1 Candidatus Acidiferrum sp.
GGTTCGAGATATCTGCGTTGACGTGATGATCCGGAGCGGCCAGTGTCAAAACCGCCAGTGACAATAACTTTGAAACAAAAGAGTCAAGCGGACATATTCATGATGTCGCTCGGTGCCGTTCGCCTCGAGGATTTGCCCAGCGTCGGCGGCAAGGCGGCGCATCTCGGGGTAATGATCGCCGCCGGGTTTCCCGTTCCACCCGGATTTGTCGTCACCACGGACGCCTGCCAGCGGTTCCTGCAATCCGATCCCCGGATCGGCGATTGGCTGAAGAGCCTGGAGCGAGGCGACCCCGGGGATCCGGCAACCCTGCGGGCGGCGGCGGACGAGGCGAGAGAAAAATTAGGCGCCCTCCCGGTGCCGGTTGAAGTGGCGGACGCCATCGCGGCGGCCCTGGCGCCCGAACCCAACCACGCCTGGGCGGTGCGTTCGAGCGCGACGGTCGAGGACCTGCCGGAGGCGTCGTTCGCCGGCCAGCACGATTCCTTTCTCAACGTGCGCGAGGGCGACGCGGTGGTGGCGGCGGTGAAACGTTGCTGGCTTTCGCTGTTCTCCGAGCGGGCTATCTCCTATCGGAGTCGAAAAGGCATTGCGCCCGACGGCGCGCAAATGGCCGTGGTCGTCCAGCAGCTGATTCCCGCTGAGGCTGCCGGCGTGATGTTCACAAAAAATCCGGCCGACGGCGACGCCGACACCATCCTCATTGAAGCCGCGCTTGGTTTGGGCGAAGCGGTGGTTCAGGGCAAGGTGACGCCTGACCGCATCGTCGTGTCGCGTTCAGGGCTGCGGGTCGCCCGGCACGATCCGGGTTTGAAACCGGTGTTGGACGACGAAACGGCATCGCGGCTGGCGGAGCTGGGACTGAAAGTGGAGCGCCTATTCGGAGCACCGCAGGACATCGAGTGGGCGCAGTGTGATGACAAGCTGTTCCTGTTGCAATCCCGTCCCATCACCGGCAAAGCTCCCGTCAAGACGTGGGAGGACCGGCAGATGTGGAGCAATTTCAACACCGGCGAAGTCATTCCCGACGTGATGGCCCCCATCAGTTGGTCCTTGTGGCAATCGGTGGGGGAAGGTGTTATCGGGCGGACCATCTCCCGTCAGTTGGGCATTGATACCCAGCGCGCGCCGCTGCTGGGTCTGGTCGCCGGCCGGCTTTATTTCAACGCCAACACCGCCATGGCCGCGCTCAAACCGTTTCCGTCCCTGCGTACGGGAGTCACCACCCTGTTCCAGGCAATCGGGGGCGGACCGACCGAGGCCTATCGCCGGGCGCTGGCCATTCCGCCGGAAGATCTCCCCGACCTCGGCTTCCGCTGGCCGAAATTCATTCTGTCCTGGCCTCGCATTTTCTTTGATTTAATCACCCATTTGCCGCGCCGAGGCGAGGCGTGGCTGGCCCGGTTCACAACTCAAACCAACGAACTGGTCCGCAGGGACATTGAAGCCATGCCCACACCGGAACTGGCTCATCTGTGCGTCCGGCTCGTTCGGGAGCCTTTCGAAGGTGTGGATTTGTTCTACCTGGCGGCACCGGCGGCGGTGCTGCCGGTGTTGCAGAAAGCCGTCCGCGATTGGCTGGGTGAGCCGCAGCCGGCCTTTGGCTACCGGCTGTTTTCCGCATTGGGAGACATGCCGACGGCGGAAGCGGGGCTCGCCCTCTGGCGGCTGGCGGCGCTGGCCCACGCCGACCGCGACACGGAAGCGGCGGTGGGTTCCGAAAACGAGTGGCCACAAGTCCGCGCCCGGCTTCAACTGATCGAATCCGGCCGGAAATTCCTGGCGGCCTGGGATGCTTTCATGACCGAACACGGGCACCATTGCCGCGGCGAACTCGAATTGTTCAATGCGCGCTGGTCGGAAACGCCGGATTACGTTCTGGGCGTGGTGCGCGGTTATCTGCGGTCCATCGGCCAGTCCGACCCGCTGGAGCATCAGCGGCAACTCGCTAGCGAGCGGGAACGGTTGACGGAACAATGCCGCCAACGGCTGAAGAATCCGATTCAACGCCGGATTTTTTCCTGGTCGCTGCGCCGCGCGCAAAAACTGGCTGTCTTTCGCGAGAAGCTAAAGAATGAGGGCGTCCGGCGCATCGCCTTCGCGCGCCGCCTGTTCCTGACCCTTGGCCAACGGCTGCACGAGCAACGCATCCTCTCCCGCGGCGACGACATTTTCTTCCTGGAAGTTTCCGAGCTTGAGCCGGTCGCGACGGGCAGCGCCTCGTTCAACTGGCGCGAGCGCATTGAAACGCGCCGGCAGGAATATGAACAAAACCTGACACTTTCCCCGCCGCCGCTCGTCATTGGCAGGTTCGATCCCCGTGCGCCCGCCCGGCCGACAGCCAACGCGGACGCGAGGCTGCTGGAAGGCATTGCGGTTTCTCCGGGTGTTGTCACCGGACCCGCCCGGGTGATTCTGCGCGCCGACAACCATGAGCAGGTTCTCCCCGGCGAAATCCTTATCGCTCCATTCACCGATCCAGCGTGGTCCCCGTATTTCCTCACCGCTGCCGGCCTGGTTGTGGAGCAAGGCGGGATTCTCTCGCACGGCAGCATCGTCGCCCGCGAATACGGCCTGCCGGCGGTCACGAACGTGGCTTGCGCCACAAAAATCATCCAGACCGGCCAATGGCTCGAAGTGGACGGCAACCGGGGCGTGGTGAAGGTGCTCGACGGGGAGTTGCAAACTTTGCGGCACGACCGCACAATCTGAGCGCAGGTAGGGCGGACAGTCCACTGCCCGCCGTTTGTCCGCACGATGATAGCGGCGCGCACGGAGTGGCGCGCCCTACCGGCTCCGTTTTTGTGACCACTCTCATCATTGGCTACGGCAACCAGAGCCGCCGCGACGACGGCGTCGGCGCCTTCGTCATCGAACAGCTAGCCACGCTGAAGCTGCCCGGAGTGGAACTGGAAACCAGCCACCAGCTTGAAGTCGAGGCCGCCGAAACCATCAGCCGCTTTGACAATGTCATTTTCGTGGACGCCGCCATTTCAGAGGCGCCGACCGCCATCCAGCGGAGCGAGGTCACGCCGAATTTTCAGAGTCACGCCGTGGCCCATTACCTGACGCCGGCCGATGTGCTGGCGCTGTGCAAAACCCTTTACGGCCGGGAGCCCAAGGCCGTGTTGTTCAGCATCCGCGGACGCGATTTCAACTTCGGCACGACCCTGACGCCGGAGGCAGAACAGGCGGCACAGGAAGTGGTGAAGCAGATTGCAGATTTGTTGAACCGCTAAACCGCCGAATCGTCTTCCGCAGCAAGCGGCTTAATCCTTCTTGCCGGAAACGTTCTCGGAGCCGGGCGTTACGCCGTGCTCGCAGAATTTGATGATGGAATGCCGGCCCAGAAAAATCGTCTGGCCATCATTTTGTTCCAACTCCACGAATTCGTAGAAGAGGTCGAAGCGGTCCTTTTGGAAAAGGCTCTTGATGCCCTTGAACCGCGCGTTGCGATAAACCACCACGGTTCCGCCATGTTCCGAGCAATATACGTCGTAGCGCTTGCTGACATCCAACGGTTCACGCTGAGTTTTGGCAGAGACAGCACGGGACGGTGACGCGGTGGCCGGGGCCGAACTCGAACTTCCGCCGGTTGCCGGGGCAGGCTGGATGTTGGGATCAAGCTCTTTCAGAATTTCCTGGCGCGACTGCTCGATGTCCACGTTGAAGTCTTTCAACACCTGGGCGGCTGCACCGTCGCCTTCACGGAGCAACCCGAGCAGGATGTGTTCGGTGCCGACGTAGGTGTGATTGAGCGCCTTGGCTTCCTTTGTCGCGAGGGCCAGCACTTTCTTCACCCGCGGCGCGTAGGGGATGTTGCCGGGATTCTCCCGCCACGGGCCAGTGCCGGTCTTTTTTTCGATGGCCATGCGGACGGTTTCAAGGTCGAGCCCCATTTTTTGGAGGACGTTGACAGAGACTCCTTGGCCGAGCTTGAGGAGGCCGAGCAAGAGGTGTTCAGTGCCGATGACATTGTGGTTGAGACGATCGGCTTCCTTCCGCGCCAATCCCAGCACTTGCTGGGCGCGCGGGGTGAAATTGCAGATGGTTTCATCGACAAACGGTGAACTGGCCGACGCAACATGCGGATTGGCCGATGGCGCGGTCAGGCTTTTCCAAAATGATTTGAGCCAGTTCATACGTGAATCGTCGAATATTGCACGCCGGACCGAGCGGCGGCCAGTGAAATTCAAGTGCTGTCAGGGTACCGCGGAACTCCACCCTCCGGTTCGAGGACGAGGTAGAGAACGAGGACGAAAAGGCGTTAGAGCGATTCAGCAAAAAACCGTAGCCGCCGAATTAATGAGGCGGTTCACGCTCGGCATGGATTTTGGATCCGCCTCCTCACGTCGGCGGCTACAATAAGAGTCGAACCGCTCTAGCGGCGGGCGGCGAGCCAGGCGTCCATCGCGGCGGCGGTCTGGCGGGCGCCGCGCACCACGTCGGTGAGCGGCATCGGCCCGCGCACGATCGAGCCGCTCGCGAACACGCCGGGGAAATTCGTCATCTGGTTCGCATCCACCACCAGGCAACCCCGACCGTCCACGGACAGCTTCGCGAAATCATCCGTCTGCGGCAAACGCGGCGCGTCGAAGCCGTACGCCACGAACACTACGTCGGCGGGCACCTCGAATTCCGATTTGTGCACGGCTTTCACGCGGGCCCGGCCGTTGTCGTCGGGCTTGCCCGCTTCCATGCGGACGCAGCGGACAGCGGTTACCTCACCCTTTTTGTCGCCAAGCACCGCCACCGGCTGGGCCAGGAACAGGAACTTCGCGCCTTCCTCGCACGCGTCGGCGTACTCCTCGGCGTCGGCGGGCAGGCTGGCCTCGTCGCGCCGGTAAAGGCACAGGGCACTGGCGGCGCCACGCCGGATGGCGATCCGCAACACGTCCATGGCGGTATCGCCCCCGCCCAGCACCACCACGCGCCTCCCGCGCACGTCCACGGACGGCTGGCCAGCCTTGGCGCCACTCTTCGGCCCGCACGCCGGCTGCGCATTCTGGATGATGAACGGGAACGCCTGATACACGCCTTTCAAATCCGCGCCGGGTACCTTGAGCGGCATGGCATCGGCCAGGCCAAAGCCCAGAAACACCGCGTCGAATTCGCGCCGCAAGTCGCTCAATTTCACCTCCTGCCCAAAGTTGACGCCCATGCGGAAATGGATGCCACGCTGGCGCAGCAGTTCCAGCCGGCGTTCGACCAGATCCTTGTCCACGCGGAATCCGGGCATTCCATTCATCACACGGCCGCCGGGCTTGAGCCGGGAATCGAACACCGTCACGGCGTAACCGTTGCGCGACAGGGTGTCCGCGGTCACCAAGCCGCCGATGCCGGAGCCGATCACGGCCACGGTTTGCCCTTTGGCGGGTTCGACGGCAGGTTCGGCCAGCCCGTGCTTCCAGCCGTAATCCAGGAGAAATCGCGTGAGCGCGCGCACCGGCACGGGATCGGATTTCGCCGCCAGGATGCAGGCCTGCTCGCACACGCGTCCGCCCACGCACACGTGCGACGCGAGCTCGGGGATGCTGTGGGTAACAAACAATAATTCCGCGGCTTCCTTAAACTGGCCGTCGGCAATCATCGCCAGCAATTCATGGATCGGCGTGCCGAGCGGGCAGGCTTCGACGCAGCGCGGGTTCGGGCATTGGATGCAGCGGCTGGCCTGCTCGCGCGCGGTGGCTTCGTCGTACGGCAGGTGGGTCTGCTGAAAATCGGAGACGCGGTCGGCGGCGGCGCGCTTGGGCGGTTCGGCCCGATCAATGTCACTCCAGGCATACTTCGCTTTTTGACCGGGCACTGAACTGGGGCTCATATTCCGCCTCCTGTGGGATTGGTTTAAAAAAATTCGCGATCCCGGGTCACGGTCGGACCGGCATGGTTGCCGGCCAGCGCCAGGGATTTCTTGGGACAGGCTTCGACGCAATACCCGCAGGTGATGCAGCGCAGGCGGTCGATGGCCCACTTCTTCTGCGCGCGGTTGACCACCAGCGCGTCGGTGGGGCATTTCTTCGCGCAGATGTTGCAATAAACGCAGTTATCCTTGGTGAACACGAGCGACCCGCGCGAG
>DATJOW010000173.1:0-25516 GCA_035506715.1 Candidatus Acidiferrum sp.
CAGCCAATACCACCCGAACATGCACTCGGCGCAGACCGTCAGGTCGTGGCGATACGGCTCAATCCGCTGCAGGAAATAATTGAAATCGTTGTTCCGGATGTTGGTGTGGAGCAGCTTGTTCCCCGGCCGATCCATCAGGCAGACGTACATCTGGTGGGCGTGCAGATCAATTCCGCAGTTGAATTCGGTGGTGGAGGTGTAGTATTTCATAAGCGTTAGGCTGAAGGTGCCGCAAGGCACCGGATGTTTAATTGCGGTGGGTGTTCGTTGCACTCCCCGCCCTTTTCGCCCCTATGATAACCGAAATCCATCAGGGCTTAATGGGAAGTATCAAAATCGCTGCAGGCAACCGCCACCGCGCCTTCAGTTTTGACCGGACCATGAAATTTGGATATCATCATTGCAGCCAGCGTCAGATTCCGGTGGCGGTGCCTGAGCTCTGGCGTTGGCTTGAAACGTGCGAGCACGAACGATGAATGCATGGTTCTTACCTGTAATTTGCGCGCTGACCCTACCGCTTTGCGGTCGTGCTGAGGACGCCCCGAGGGCGGAGCAAATTGAGCGTCTGGTCCGCGATTTTGCTTTCGACTTCAACCCCAATCTGAACACCAATACCGATTTCAAGATTCGCAAACTGGAAGTAGCCCGACTCTGGGAAGATCTGAAAGTTCAGGTGTTTGACATCGAATACTTGAGCCGAGGTCAATGGTTCAACGGATTCGTTGGCATCTACCATGACGAAAAGATCAGCTCACTGGCTCCGACTGTTGGTGGATATGGATTGATGTCGGGATTGATGAACAATGGGGATTTTTACTATACGTATTCGTGGGGTTCGGGCATACACCGCTCCCATGTCGCCAAGCTTCGGGTCGTGGACGGCAAGCTGAAGTCCTGGGATTCCGGCGGTTTTGAGGGACAAGACCTTTTCGTGACGGGAGATTCCAAAGGGAAGGTGCGAGTGCTCTCTGGTGAGTTCAAGGAGTTCAATCGATGGGATGCGGCCAAGGACATCGGGTTTGTTGGTATGACCAATACGCCCCAGTTGCAGATCATTGGTCCCACGGGCGAGGTCATCGCTCCGACCTTTCCTTACCGCATAGAGAAAAGCCAACCAGACGGTGCAGCGAACGGGAGCCAGCCGATTCGCTCAGAGACAAATCGAACGTCATCGGCGGCTGGCTCCCGTCGCTGACCTTTGCGTTAGGCTCCACAAGACACCACACATGAGAGGACGAGCTTCGACATTCTGGGAACGTTACAAACAAAACGCCAAGAGTCGATTCGTGTCTGTGTTGATCGCCGTGCCGCTTGTAATCTTGTCGCTCGTGTTTGGCGTTTCGGACCGGCTCATTTACTGGATTATCGGTTCCGTCATAGCGGTGCTCATAATCTGGATCTTGTACAACGTCGTCCAGCTATACCACTGTCGATCTGGCATGACTCCAGTTGCCTCAGCTCTCGATCAGGCTCAAGCGGATGAGTGGAAACGCCGCATACGTTTTGCGGCGGACACCACCGACATGTCGGGATGCGAACTGACTTTAGAAGAGCTTTGTGATTACTTTGATGACGATCATTTGACTCGGATTGTCGAAGAGTTGCAGAAGATGCCGGCCGGGGGTCGAGATTTGCGAAGAGCTTACGAGATTGTTGAGCAGAGGGCGAAGAAATGTGGAGCCTAACAAAATCGCTGCAGGCAACCGCCACCGCGTCCCGCAGTGCGGGATTTTGACCATGAAATTTGGATATCAACATTGCAGCCAGCGTCAGTCTCCGGTGGCGGTGGCTGAGCTCGGACCATGAACACGCGCCGCGATGACATTGCTGCGATCAAGCAGCTTGCGGCACAGTGGCGTGCGGGTTGGCTGGCTGGCGACGCCGACGCGCTCGTTTCACTCTACGCTCAGCGCCCAGTATTGATGGCTCACGGCCGGCCGGCGATCTACGGGAAAGCTGCGATTCGCTCGCTCTACTGTGCAGTCGTTCGTGAGGTGCAGATCGAGAGCAGAGGAGTACTGCAGGAGGTCGAAGCGGAAGGCGACTGGGGATATTTCTGGTCTACTTACTCGTTGCGGGCTACGCCGAAAGCCGGTGGCAAGCCGATTCGAAGCAAAGGAAAGTCCGTTTTCATTGTTCGACGGCAGCGGGACGGCACATGGAAGATCGCGCGTTTGATTGACAATAGCGACCAATGAAATGAAGGGCAAACAAAACGCTGCGGGCATTTGAACGAGGTGGGAACGAGTGAAAAGAATTTCGCTATGATGTGAAAAGCGAAAGGCCGGAGGCCGAGGATGCGGGCCGCAGCCGAGTCCACTGGTCTAACTAACAAATGCGCCAAAGCGCACTATTGAATTGAAGAAGGCCACCGCGCCTTCGGTTTTGACCGGGCCATGAAATTTGGACATCATCATTGCAGCCAGCATCAGTCTCCGGTGGCGGGGCCTGAGCTCTTGACCGCTAAGCGGAGATGATTTGAGTTACGGAGATTACCATGAAAAGACGAGATTTCCTCAAACTCCCGCTCGCCGCCGCCGCAATGAGTTCCGTTGCGCGGGCGGCCGAGTCCCTGGCCGACCGTCCGACGCGCTCCCATGGCGGATTCCGGGTCGGCTCCCAACAGGATCGGGCTGACGGATCGCTATCGATTATGGGCGGCCGTTTCGACCTCAAGGTCTCCGCAAAGGATACCGGCGGCGATCTTTGCATCTACGATACCGTGCGGTCCACCAAAGGCGGCCCGCCCCTGCATCGTCATTACTTCCAGGACGAATGGTTTTACATCATCCGAGGGGAATTTCTCGTTCAGGTCGGCGACGACCAAATCCGACTCGGGCCTGGGGATTCGGCTTTTGCGCCGAGAACGATTCCGCACGCGTTCGCGATGACCAGCGATGGAGAGGGACAGATGCTCGTTCTCTTTCAACCGGCGGGCAGCATGGAAGCCTTCTTTCGGGAGATGAGCCGGATTGGCAAAGAGGTATCCGCCGGCCGGCAACTCCCAAAGAGGGTCTGGGAAGATCATGGGATGGAACTGCTCGGGCCGCCGCTGAAATACTGACACGGGCCGAACCCCGCGTACCGCCGGGGATTCAAAATCGCTGCAGGCATCTCCGATAAACAACATCGCGAGCAGGCACGCCACCGCGCTGGCCAGTTCCGCCTTCGCCGCACTGCGGAACGACAAGTGGACGATTTCATGACATTCGGATATCATCATCGCAGCCAGCGTCAGACTCGCCACCCATCATCCCGCTTTGCGGGACAGCGCGGGACGGGCGGTGGTGGTGCCTGAGCCTGGAAATTCATCGGCTTCGCAGAGCCAAAGGATATAACCATGAGACGAATGATTGAATTTCTTGTCAGGGTTGCCCTTTTGGCGTTTATCTGTTTCATCTTCCGGTGGGCGTCGATCGCATCACTTTCAAGTTTTACTAATCTGTCCATCTTCGTGGGAGGGCCGTTGTTGGTATATCCCGTCGCCTGGATCGGCAGAAAGATACTCGACCACAACCAAGCCGCAGCGGGCTGGATAACCCTATGCGTGCAGTTCGCCATAGTGGTCCCGGCTGGCGTTCCGATTGTTCGAGCATTTGTCACTCATCAAGACTGGTCTGACTGGATCCTCCCCATTCCCTCTGAAATCGGGCTGGCGCTCGTCATCGCGACGGGGGCGGCTTGTTTCCTGACCGTGGCGACCCTTGCCTGGAAAGGGTTCGGCGCGCCGGGCGTCATTGCGCTCAGCCGGAAGCTGGCGGTGGATTGGCTGTATGCATGGACGCGTAATCCCATGGTGCTGGCGGCGGTGGCCTGGTTTCTCTCGTTGGGGATTTGGTTCCGTTCGGCGCTGTTCGTGCTCTGGGTGCTTGTCCTCTTTACCCCGGCGCTGTTGTTCTACGTGAAGGTGTATGAAGAACGGGAATTGGAGATTCGGTTCGGCGCGTCGTACCGGGAGTATAAATCCAGAACGCCGATGTTGTTGCCCAGGCGGCCAAAACGTTGAACGGGGTGCCGATAAAGCCCGGTTATAGATATGCTCTGCGACTCCTGCCATAAACGAGAAGCCACGCGCCACGTCACCGTCATCGTTGGTGATATGATGCAAAAGCGCGACTTTTGCGCGGAATGTTTCGAGGCGGATTCACCAAGTGTGGCGGCGGGCGCGGTGGATCAAAGCGGCGCGCGTTGTGAGTATTGCGGCGGGCAGCCTTGCGCCGGCGCCGCTGACTTTCTAGCCCTGGGAACGGTCATTCCGCAGATGAAGTTCATGTGCGTGCCTTGCAGCCTCGAGTACCAGCGGTACCTTCAGCAGGAGCTGGAAGCCGGGCCGGGCGATTTAACGCAGCAGCAGCAGTTGGATGCGATCCGGAAACTGCGGGAGCGGGCAAACGCGCACATGAGGCAGTGGGCTGCGGAAGGCGGCGCGCGCTGAGGCCGCATCACCAGACGCGGCGCACCCTCCCGGCAGACAACGCCGGGACGCTTTGATCTTGAATGGCGCTCACGCCGTCCGCCTCACGTTCGTCTCAGCGGGATCAGTCAACGCAGCTTCTGGCATTTACCGATGGCCGCTACACAAACAATTTCTTTTTGCGCAGATGCGTCGCGTCAATCAGGCCCTGGTCGGTCAGCTTCAGCGCCGGGATTGGCGAAAGGCTCAGGAACGACAGGGCCATGAACGGCGCCGCGAGATCGCAACCCATCGCCCGCGCGGCGGTGTTCAGGCCGTCAATCAGCTTCATCGCCTGGTCCAGCGGCTGGTCGGTCACCAGCCCGGCAATTGGCAGGGGCAACGCCGCCATCACGCTGCCGCCCGCAACCGCCACCTGCCCGCCCTGCAACCGTTCCAATTCCTGGATGGCGAACAAAATGTCGGCATCGTTCGTGCCGGCGACGACGACATTGTGCGCGTCGTGCGCGACCGATGATCCGAGGGCCCCCCGCTTCAGTTTGAACCCGCGCACGAACCCGACGCCCACGTTGCCGGTGGCGCGATGCCGCTCGACCACCACCATTTTCAAAATATCGCGGCCCGGGTCGGCCACGATCTCGCCGTTCGCAATCTTCGGCGCGGCAATCCCTTCGCGGGTCACGATCTGGTTGGGCACGATTTCGATGACCCGGATTTTCCTGGTTCCGGCCGCCTTCACGACAAAGTCCTTCGGCGAGTAGCGCAGGTTCATGGTGCTGCGCGGCAACGGCACGGCGGGAACGGTCCGGGCCAGGTATTTGCCATTTTCGGCGACGAGCAGGCCTTTTTTGTAGGTCTGGCGCACACGGAAATTTTTCAGGTCGTCGAACACGATGAAATCCGCCCAGTAGCGCGGGGCTATGGCGCCGAGATTTTGCAGGCGATAATGCCGCGCGGGGTTGATGGTGGCGATCTGGAGCGCGGTGATGGGCGGCACGCCGCCTTTGACCGCCTTGCGGACGCAGTGGTCAATGTGCCCCTCCTGCACCAGGTCGCCTGCCAGCTTGTCGTCCGTGGCAAAGGAACAATTCGCCGCGTTATGGCCGTTGAGCAGCGGCAGCAGCGGCTTGAGGTTGCGCTCCGTGCTGCCCTCGCGCAGCAGGATATGCATGCCGAGCCGCAGCTTTTCCCGCGCCTCGTCCACCTCGACCGACTCGTGGTCCGAGCGCACGCCGGCCAGCACGTAGGCGTTCAGGTTCTTTCCGCGCAAACCGGGCGCGTGCCCGTCGATGGCCTTGCCTTTGCCGGCGTCAATTTTGGCCAGCTCGCTTTTCACGCCCTGAAAGACGCCGGGGAAATTCATCAGTTCGGCGATGCCGGCCACGCGGTCGTCGCCGATCATCAGGCGCAGGTCGTCCGCGGTCAGGCGGGCCCCGGCGGTTTCGAGGTGGGTCGCCGGCACGCAGCTCGGCAGCATGATGAAGAAGTCCAGCGGCAGGTTGCGCGTCGATTCGAACACGTAGCGGATGCCGTCGAGGCCGAGCACGTTGGCGTATTCGTGCGGGTCAATCACCAGCGCGCCGGTCCCGTGCGGCACCACCGCGCGCGCGAACTCGGGCGCCGTGAGCATCGAACTCTCGATGTGAAAATGTCCGTCAATCAGGCTCGGCGCGAGGTAGGCGCCTTTCAAATCAATCACCGCGCGCGCCCGGTAATCGCCCAGGCCGACCACGCGGCCGTCGTCCACCGCCACGTGGGCCGGATGAATTTCGCCGCTCAGGACGTTGACCAGCTTCGCGTTTTTGAACAACAGCGCCGCGGGCTGCTCGCCCCGGGCGACACTCAGTTTTTGCTGGAGGTTGCGCATAATCGGTTGTCGGGAATTTAACCCATCCGGCCGCGAACAAAAATAAAATAGAGCGCCAGCACCACAGCGAGCAGGTAGGTCAGCCAACCCGCCTCGCGCGCCCGCCCGCTGAACAGCTTGATGACGGGATAGCTGATGAACCCGAGCGCCAGGCCGTCAGCGATGGAATACGACAGCGGAATGCCGATGAGCGTGAGGAACGCCGGGATGGATTCGGTGTGGTCCGACCATTCCACGCGGGCGACGTTTTGCAGCATCATTGCGCCCACGATGACGAGGGCCGGCGCGGTGATCGGCGGATAGCTGCCCACCATCGCAATCACCGGGCTGAAAAACAGGGCGAGCAGAAACAGCGCCGCCACCACCAGGCCGGTCAGCCCGGTCCGCCCGCCCTGCTCCACCCCGGACGCGCTTTCGATGAAACTCGTCACCGTGCTCGTGCCCAGGGCGGCGCCGGCCACCGTACCCACGGCGTCGGACACCATCGCCTGCCGGGCGCGCGGCAGCCGCTTGTCGCGCATGAACCCGGCCTGCTGGCAGACGCCGATCAGCGTGCCGATGGCGTCAAACGTGAGCATGAACAGGAACACGAAAACAAACGGCAGCATTTTCGGCGACAGCGCGTGCAGCACGTCCATTTGCAGCAGCGTCGGGCCGAGCGAAGGCGGCATTGCGACCACGGTCTTGGCAAAGGCGAACTGCTTCGCCAGCATCGAATTTGCGGCGAGCGGCGCTGTGGAACCGGCCAAAGCCAGTTTCAGCACGACGGCCAGCAAAGTCGTTGTCATAATGCCCCAAAAAATCGAGCCCCGAATCTTTCGCGCCTGCAACACCGCCGTCGTCAGCAGCCCAACAACGAAGATGATCAGGTCCGGCGACGCGAAGTGCGGGTTCAACTTCACCGCCGACCCCGGGTCTTTGACGATGAAACCGACATTTTGCAGGCCGATGAAGGCGATGAAAAGCCCGATGCCCGCCGCGATTGCGCACTTCATGCTCGGTGAAACGGCGTTAAAAATCATCTCCCGCAAACCAACGAGCGAGAGAATCAAAAACAGGATGCCGGAGATGAAAACGGCGCCGAGGGCGACCTGCCAGCCGTTGGCGAAACCCGCCGCTGTGGCGGCCGGAATGGCGGAAAAGACGAAGAAAAAGTTTTCGCCCATGCCGGGCGCCTGGGCGATGGGATACCGCGCGAGCAACGCCATGAGCGCCGTGGCCAGCGCGGCCGCGAGGCACGTGGCCGTCGTGACCGCGCCGAAGTCCATGCCCGTCTGCATCCCGAACATGGCGCCGGAAAGAACCGCCGGCTGGACGACGATGATATAAGCCATCGTCAGGAAGGTGGTGAGGCCTGCAAGCAATTCGGTGCGCGCCGTGGTCTGGTTTTCCGAAAGCCTGAAGAATTTTTCGAGCATGGTCGTGCTTCCGGCCTGAGTGTAAATGGGCATGGCCGGTTGACGAGGAATTTTTTGGTTGCGTCCAAATCGGGTGTAGTGTCGAGCCTCCGGCTCGAAAGCCGCGCAGCGCGCCGGCAGATTGACTGGGAGGGCGGCGCGGTGCCGCTTGGCCGAGCAGCAGCTCGGCCCTAGCAATAAAACTGGATACCGCCCATTTTTTGCCGCGCTCGACGCCTTTGCGATTGTGCGCTAAACTCCGGCAGCGATGAAGAACGACCTGTTTCAGGCCCTCGCGGATGCCGCCCGGCACAACGAGCCGGTGGCACTCGGCATCATCACCGGCGTGAAAGGATCCAGCCCGCAAAAGCTCGGCGCCAAGGCGCTGTTCTACGCGGATCGCCGGATCAAGGACACGCTGGGCGGCGGCTGCCTGGAAGCCGAGGCGCAGCGGCTGGCACTGCAATCGTTGCGCGACGGCAAATCGCAGACGTTCGAGCTGGTGCTGGACCACGACTTCGGCTGGGACGACGGCTTGATCTGCGGCGGAAAGGTTTGTGGCGTCATCGTACCAAACGCCCAACAGCTTGGTGAAGTTTTCTGGAACAGCCTGGCAGCGCGCACGAGCGCGAAAATCTGGGGCGTCAAAATGGATTTTTCCATCGCGCTGCTGGATTCCGCCGGCCATGCCGACGAATGGCTTTACACCGAATCCGTCACCCCACCCTGCGCGCTGTGGGTGGCCGGCTCGGGCCACATCGCCCAGGCCGTGGCGCCGCTGGCACTGGCGCTCGATTTTGGCGTCACCATTTTCGACGACCGGCCGGAGCTGGCCAATCACCAGTTTTTTCCCAAGCAAGTCGCGCTGCGGACCGGCAACTGGGGTGAATTATGCGCCGTGCCGTTCGCCGACACGCCCACGTTCGGCCTCATCGTCACCCGCGGCCACAAGCACGACGCCATCGTGCTGGAAACCTGGATCCATCGCCCGTTTGAATTTCTCGGGATGATTGGGAGCGCGCGCAAGTGGCGGACGATCAACGAACATTTCCTGGCCAAGCAGCTCGCCACGGCCGACGAACTGGCCCGCGTGCAATGCCCGGTGGGAGTCAAAATTCAGTCCCAGACGGTGGCTGAAATCGCCGTGAGCATCATGGCGCAGTACATTGAGAAGCGGGCGCTGGCGTTTTCCAAATCGGCGCATCGGCCTTCAGCCGGGTGACGAAGGCCGCGGCAAAGTCAAATGCCTCCTGCCGGTGCCGCGACAGCACGCGCAGATACATGGACGCCTCGCCCGTGGGAACCGGGCCCAGCCGGTGGATCAAACAGAGTTCGTCGCAGGGATGCGCCGCATTCAATTCATCCGCGATCCGCTCGAGCTGCGACCGGGCCATCGCTTCGTAGGCTTCGTAAAAAAGCGCGGGAATCACCCGGCCGTTTTCCATTTTCCGGACGATGCCGTGAAACTCCACGCACGCCCCGATTTCCCGCAACTTTCCTGGCTGGGGCGGCACCACGATGGGCGCCCGTGTGAACTCGATTTGCTTTTTCATGGTCAACCGCCGCTGACCGGCGGGATCAACGCCAGCTCACTTGCTGAACCGATGGGCTGGTCCCAGTCCGCATACTCACGGTCCACGGCCACGCGGACGGTTTTGCCGGGATCGAATCGGGGCGCGAGCCGGCGCAAAATCGCGCGGGGCGTGTCCTGCGCCTCGCAAGTGAGCACCTTTTCGCCGAACCCGAGCTGGTCGCGGGTGTGCGCGAAAGCGAATACGGTGATTTGCACGTCAACCTCCGATGGCGGTCATCACCCGTTGCGGCTGGTAATTGGAGCGGAATAGATGTTCCGGCGGCTTCTGAGTCAGCGTGGCACGGAAGAGTTCGCGCAGCCGCGCCTCGTCCACGCGCGGGCGCAACGCCGGTTTCAGGTCCATTTCCAGGTGATTGCCGAGACACGGTCGCAGCCGGCCGTCGCAGGTCAGCCGCATCTTGTTGCAGCCTTCGCAGAAATGCAGGTCGCTCAAGGCCCCGATCAATCCGACCGTCACGCCCCGCTGCTTGAGCCGGAAATACCGGGCCGGGCCGAACCCGTGCGCCTGCTGCACCTCCGCCACCTCGTCCTCGCGCCGCAGCAACGCCAGCACTTCGTTGACCGGCAGGAAATTGGTTTCATTCAACATCTCGGTGAGGCTAACCGGCATCAGCTCGATGAACCGGATTACCACATCGGTCTCCGCCGCGAACTTCAGCAGCGACAAAATCTGGCCGTCGTTCCGTCCGCGCATCAGCACGGTGTTCAGCTTCACCGACTCGAAGCCGAGCTCCTTCACGAGGCGGATGCCGCGCAGCACCGGGTCAACGTCGCCGCCGGTGATGGCGCGGTAAATGGCAGGATCCAGGGCGTCCAGGCTGATGTTGACGCGGCGCAGGCCCGCAGCAAACAAGGGCTTCGCCAGTTCGGGCAGCCGGGTGCCATTGGTCGAGAGCGGCACGCACTCCACACCCGGCGTGGCGATCAGCCGGCCGATGAAGTCCACGACGTCGCGCCGGACCAGCGGTTCGCCGCCGGTCACACGGAATTTCTTGAAGCCCAGCGTCACCGCCGCGCGCGCCACGCTGAGCAGTTCCTCGTAGCTCAGGATGTCCTCACGCGCCAGCCAGCCGTTGAAGTTCTCCGGCAGGCAATAAAGACAATGCTCGTTGCACCGGTCGGTGATGGAAATCCGGAGATAATCCACCGTCCGACCACTGGGATCCGTCATCGGAGTCATGGCCTTAATGCCTGCGCCTCAGCCCGGTGACCGGCCGATGTGTCCTGGCGGCGAATTCGCATGCGCGAAATGTAGCATTGTTGCGCGAAATTGTGTATGAATTTTATCCATGATTTCATTAGCGGACGCGCGCACCCAAATCCAGGCCCATCTCCGGCCGCTGGCAGCCCGGACCGTGCCGCTGGCCGAAGCCCGCGGCCGTGTGCTGCGCGAAGAGGTCCGCGCCCGGGAAGACATCCCCGCTTTCGACCGCTCCGCGATGGATGGCTACGCGGTGGCGCTGGAGGACGATTCAGCCCAATTCCGAGTTGTCGGAGAAATTCAGCCGGGAGCGAACGTCGCGCTCCAACTCCAGCACGGCGAGGCTGCCCGCATCTTCACCGGGGCGCCCCTGCCCGCCGGCGCTTCGCAAGTGCTGCTCCAGGAAAAAGTCCGGGCCGAAGGCAATGTGATTACGCCGCTGGAACGAACCCGCACGACGCACGTCCGCAAACGCGGCGAAGACGCGCGCCGGGGCGATTTGCTGCTGCCGGCCGGCACCCGGCTGAACGCGGGCGAACTGGCCCTGCTCGCCGGCATCGGCGTGACGCAGCCGCGGGTTTCGCCGCCCTGTCGCGTAGCGCACCTGGTCACCGGCAACGAGCTGGTCGACCCGGCGATGGAGCCGAAATCGGGACAAATCCGCGATTCCAACAGCACGCTGGTGAGGGCCTTCGTCCACGCGATGGGCGGTGAACTGACGTTCCAGGAGCGCGTGGCTGATGATTTCGAATTGCAGTTTCAAAAGGTGCGCGCGCTGGAATCCTCCTTCGATTTGCTGCTCGTTTCCGGCGGCGCGAGCGTGGGCGATTATGATTTTGGCGCCCGGCTGCTGACGGCGCTCGGATATCAGATTCATTTTACAAAAATCAATTTGCGCCCCGGCAAGCCGACTATTTTCGCCACGCGCGGCCCGCAGGCGGCGTTCATCCTCCCCGGCAATCCGGTTTCCCACTTCGTCGTGCTGCACGTCGCGGTGCGGCTGGCGCTCGATCAACTGGCCGGGGCGACGGTGACGTGGCCGATGGTGCAAATGCCGTTGGCGGGCGACATCGCGTATCGCCCCGACCCGCGCGAAACGTTCTGGCCGGCGCGAGTAACGGCCGAAGACGGCAGGCTTGTCGCCCGCGCCCTGCGCTGGCAAAGTTCCGGTGATGTGACCGGCCTAACCGGCGCCAACGTCCTCCTGCAACTGAGCGGTGCGACAACTGCACCGAAGGCCGGGAGTCCGGTGAATTTCCTGTTGCTCGAAGCGCCATGAAGAACTTCTCGCATCTTGATTCTGCGGGCCGGGCCCGCATGGTGGACGTGGGCGGCAAATCCCCGCAGTCACGCATCGCCGTGGCCGAGGGCCGCGTGCGTTGCCGTCCGCAGACGATTGCCGCGCTGCGCGCCCGGAAACTGCCCAAGGGCGACGTGTTCACTGTGGCCAAGGTCGCGGCCATCCAGGCCGCCAAGCGCGTGGACGAGCTGATTCCGCTCTGCCACACCCTGCCGCTTGACGCCGTGGAAGTGGAATTTTCCGTGCGGGTGGATCATATTTTCATCCAGGCCGAGGCGCGCACGACCGCGCGCACCGGCGTGGAAATGGAGGCGCTGACCGCGGCAAGCGTTGCCGCGCTGACGATTTACGACATGTGCAAGGCCGTGGACAAAACGATGGTCATCGAGGGCATCCGCCTCGTTTCCAAAATCAAAAAATGAAAATTGGCCGGGTGACTTTAAGCGACCGCGCCAGCAGCGGGATTTACGAGGACCGCAGCGGCCCGGAGATCGAGCGCATCCTGCGCGAGCAATTCGCCGAGCCGGTTGAAATGGAAAGCGTGCTGCTGCCGGACGAGCAGCCGCAGATTGAAGCGGCCTTGAAGCGGCTATGCGCCGGCGGTTGCGCGCTCGTGGTCACCACCGGCGGGACCGGGCCGTCGGCCCGCGATGTGACGCCCGAAGCCACCCGCGCGGTGCTGGAAAAGGAATTGCCGGGCTTTGGCGAAGCGATGCGCGCGCTGTCGTTCGCCAGGGTGCCCACGGCGATTTTGTCACGCGCCACGGCCGGCGTGTGCGGAGAAACCTTGATCGTGAATCTCCCCGGCAACCCCAAGGCAATTGCCGAGTGCCTGCCGCCACTGCTGCCCGCGATTGCGGAAGCGATCGACCACATCGCCGGCTTTCGTCCGCAACTGAAAAGTTGAAGTGTCAACGGGGCACGAGGTGGACTGCCGATGCCTTGATGAACGCGGTGACTGCCGCCCTTGGACACAACCCCAGTTCATCACATGCCGGTCGCGTGACCCGCGCGAACAACCTAAATCCCGCATCGAGCTCCACCCGCATCAGCGCACCTTCCGCATGCACTGCCGTGACCCGGGCGGGCAGGCGGTTGCGCACGCTGCTCAGCGTGGTGGCCTCGCGTTGCAAGATCACGTCTTCGCCGCGAATGCAGACAATGACATCCCGCGCGACGGTTTCCGGCGCCGGTGCGGTCAGCGCAGCCGTGCCGACTTGCACGGTCGCCAGTCCGTCCTGGACAGCGGTGATGCAGCCGGGTTGCAGGGTTTCCACGCCGAGCAACTTTGCCGCCTCGGTGTTGACGGGCCGGTTGAAAACATCGAGCACCGGCCCGGACTGGATGGTTTTGCCGTTGCTGAGCACGATCATTTCGTCGGCGAGCGCCAATGCCTCCAACCGGTCGTGTGTCACATAGAGCATGGGGACGTGAAATTCATCCCGGATTCGCAATAAGTATGGAATGATCCTGGCCTTCAGCGGCGCATCCAAACTGGCCAGCGGCTCGTCCAGCAACAGCAGCCGCGGTGACGCCAGCAGGGCGCGCGCCAGCGCGACCCGTTGCCTTTCGCCTCCCGAGAGGTCCGTCACGCGACGCGGGATCAGGGGCTGAATTTCCAGCACTTGAGTTACGTGTTCGAAGGCGAACAACGCGGCATCGGGCGGGCGACCGGATTTGCAGCCGTACAGCAGGTTTTGCCGCACCGCGAGATGCGGGAACAGCGCCAGGTCCTGCGGCACATACCCGACCCCTCGTTTGTGGGTCGGCAGTGAAAACCCGCGGTTCGTGTCCGTGAGGACGCAATCTTCAAGCTGGATGAACGCCGACTGTGCTCGGCGCAATCCGGCGATGAGGTCCAGCAGCGACGTCTTGCCGGCGCCGGAGGGACCAAACAGGACGGCGACCCGGCTGCGGATCTGAACATCCACTTCCAGCGTGAATGACGACAAAGGCAGCGCGATGGATTTTAACCGGAGGTTCACGGCGCCTTTCTCCTCCGGCGCAGCAGCCATTCGCTGGTCCAAACGGCAGCAAAGGCGAGCACGACGGATACCCCGAGCAACCGGAACGCGTGAATGTCCTGCCCGAGCTGTACGTCCTGAAAAATCGCAAGCGACAGCGTGGTGGTCCGGCCGGGGATATTGCCGGCCACCATGATGGTGGCACCGAACTCACCCAGCGCCCGGGCAAAAGCCAGGATCAGGCCGGCCATGATGCCCCGCGCGGCCAAAGGGACGATGATGGTAAAAAAAACGCGCCAGGGTCCGGCCCCCAGCGTGCGGGCGATTTGTTCGTAGCGGGGGTTGACCTCTTCGAACGCGACGCGGGCCGAGCGAACGAGCAAAGGAAGCGACATCACGCCGAGCGCCAGCAGCACGGCGCGCCAAGTGAAGATCACATCCAAATCAAACTGGCCGTGCAGGAAGCCGCCAATAGTGCCGCGCCGCCCGAACAACTTCAGCAGGAGCAGGCCGGTTGCCACCGGCGGCAGAACGAGCGGCAACGAAGCGAGGGTTTCCACCACGGACTTGCCCGGCCAATCGCGGCGCGCCAACGCCCAGGCCAGCGCCAGCCCAAAAGGAAGAATCGACAGCGTGCTGAGCGCCGACACCCATGCCGTGAACCAGACAATCTGCCAGTCTTCGCCGGTCATTCCAGCAAGATGAAGCCAAATTGTTTAAAGACCTGTCCAGCCTCTTTCGAGGCAAGATACTGCAAAAACTTTTTGGCCGGCTCGGGCTGCCGGGTTTCCTTCACCACCGCCATCGGATAGGTGATTTGCGGCCCGTCCGCGGCCGGGACTTCATATGCGATTTTGACTTTTTTGGAAATGCCGGCGTCGGTCCGGTAAACCACACCAGCCTCGACATTCCCGGATTCCACCGCCGCCAGCGCAGCGCGGACATTTTCCGTCGGGACCACCTTGGGTTCGACGATGGCCCAGAGCTGTTGTTTGTCCAGCCAGGCCCGGGCATAAACTCCGGCCGGAACCGCCTTGGGATCGGCCAGAGCGATTTTCTTTACCGCGGCATTGGTTAGACTGGCGGCAGAGGTGACCGACAGGTCGCTGTCAGCGGCCACCACCACCACGAGGGTATTGCTGAGGAGGCTTCGGCGTGTGGCGGTGTCAATCAGGCCCTTTCTTTCCAAAGCGTCCATCTTGGCCTCGTCGGCGGAGAAAAATATGTCCGCGGGCGCGCCTTCCGCGATCTGGCGCGCCAGCGTGCTGGAGGCGCCGAAGTTGAAAACCATCTTGTCGCCGGTGCTCTGTTCGTAATTGGTGCCGATGGCCTTGAGCGCATCGGTCAGGCTCGCGGCGGCGAAGACGGTGATTTCGGCGGCGGGGAGGGCTGGAGCCGCAAACGCGAGGGCCAACCAGACAGTGAAGAGAACAATCGGTCTCATTTTCGCAGTGTTGGTTTTTTGCCGGTCAAGTTCAACGGGAAAGCCGGTAAAATCTTTGACTTTGATTTGTCGCGGTTAAATCATCGAACTGAATTGTTCCAGCACTGTCGGCCGTAACGGAATTCAATGTTTGCCAGTTGCTGGTTGTTAAACCTGAACTTGCTTGCACCTGATATGTCAAATTGGGTCCACCCAGGCCAGTCAAATGAAACGCGCCGTTCGTGAAGCTGCCGGAAAGAATTTTCAACACCGGCATGGCCACAACGTGGAGCAGTGGCTCGTTGCCGCGTCCGTAGCTGTGGGAATTAAAGAGATAGCCGACCTGGTCGTCAGCCGCGTAGAAATGAAACGTCACATCGCCGCCGCGCGACACATCGGCCACCAGGCTGGGCTTCAGCGGCAGCGCGTAGGTGAGCGGCACGTTGTTGCCTGGCGGCGAATAGGTGTTGGTGCAGAGGATTTCGCGCGCGCCGGACAACAAGTTGGGCAGCGAAGCGTAGGTTACCCCGTCGGTCGTGGGCAGATTGGGTGTGCCGGTTCCCTCCACCCAATCATCGGCGGCCAGCCATTCAACGACAAATTGACCGCCGCTGATCACGGGAAAGATCGCATTGTTCGGTTGTACCCCGCCCGTGCCGTAGTTACTGGTCAATTCCAGCGAAATGCCGGTGACGGTCCAATTGCCGGCGCCATAGTTGGTGTCGAACAGGCCGACGGCGTTCGTCAGGTTGAACCTGATGATACTCTGAAATTCACCCTTTACCGATGCCGTCGGGGCAACGACCAGTGTGCCGGCCCCGCCAAAGTTCAACCCGGTCAAATCAGATCCTTCCGGGTTGCCCGGCGAGCCGGCGGCGAGAAATGCGTCGGCCGAAGTCGTGCCGGTGTAAGTGACCTGCGCTCCGGCCACGTGGCCGAAGCACAGGCCGACGGTAATCAAGAAGGTTTGCGGTTGAATCACTTTTGTCTTCTCCAGCGCCGAACGGCAAATCCTCCGGCCAGTCCGCCGGCCGCCATTGCCAGCGCCGACGGTTCGGGGACCGGCGTCAGGTCCGCCGCCACGTTTAAAACCGCCGGATTGTTGTTCAGCGTGTTGAAGAGATAGCCAACGGTGCTGCCGGCCGTGGGCTGGCCGAAAATGGTCACCTTGTCCCCGGTGTCAATGTCATTGACCAGGTTCGGATCCAGATTCAACGTCCAGTTCTGGCTGGTACTGCCGTCGGCCGTCCAGTAATACGCGCCAAGCGACGCCGAGGTGTTGCCTCCCGTTCCGGGCAACACCGTGGAAAGATTGTTCCAGGTGATGGCCGTCTCGCTCCAACTGTCATTGCTCAGCCAGTCAAACTCAAACCCGCCGGCGGCAATCTTGTTGAAACTGCTGTTGCCGGGCTGCTGGCCGGCGGTCGAAAAATTGGAGAACAGGCTCAGGGTAATGGAGGTGATCGTCCAGTTGCCCGCGCCGTAATCCGCATCCAGGGTGGATTTGATCGAAGCGGTGTTAAAGCGAATGAGCGATTCCTCGGTGCGGGGTTGGGCGGCGGTTGGCACGGCGATCATCATCGCTCCCATGCTGCCGAAATTCACCGTCGGCTGGCCGGAAGAGACATACTTATCCGCTTCGACCACCTGGCTGACGGTCGTGGGCGAGGCGGCCAACGAAACGGGCAGGAACGCCGCGAGGAGGATGGTGAATTTCAGATTTTGTTTGAGGATTGGGTGAGTTATCGGTGTTTTCATGTTTTGGGTTTGTTTTCTGATTTATTTATTCGTGAGTGGTATTGACGGGGAAAAACAGCGGACCCGGTCCGTTGGTCTGGCGGCCGAATTCGAGCAGAAAGCTTTGCACCTTGGCCGAAAGCAGGAAATCCGACAGCGCGCGGGCGCCGGCAATATTCACCCGGGCAATTTTTTTAGGATTTGTTTCCATGACAATGAATGGACGTCGCATGATCGGATCACCTTTGACGAGGATTTCCATGCCTTCGGCCGGCATTTTGCCCATCTGCGCCGGGATGTAGCCGACCACGACATAGGCGTTGTTGGAACGCGCGAATTGCAGGATGTTCCACTTCGAAACCGTGTCATCGCGGATGACCCAATCGCCCTTCGGCTCGACGCCGGCAAGCCGCCAGAGCGTGTGGACGAGTTCGCGACTGCCGATCCCCTGAAAGTCCACGAACCGCGAACGGGATTCCGCAATTTGGCGCAGCGCCGCGGCGCCGTTCGTCAGGCCGCGAATGTGCGCCGGGTCGGCCGGGGGTCCGACGATGCACAATTCGTTGCGCGTCCACGGGCGCATGTTGATCCCGTAGCCATCGGCCACCAGGTCCGTGGTGATGTCGCCGGAATGCATGGTGAGCAAATCCACTTGTTCGGCGCGCATGGCTTTGTCGAGTTCCGGCCGCGGGCCGGTCACCACGACTTCCGCGCGATAACCGGTTTCGGCTTCAAACCTTTTGGCGATTTCCGGCCACAGGCCGGTCATGGTCATGCCACCAATCACCGCGCACCGGACGACGTGATTATCTGGAGGAACAGCGGCCTTTTGGCGGCAGGACACCGCCAACAGCAAAACGATCAGCGCACCGGTGATAGAAACTAAATTCCTCATGCGATCAATAGTTGTGGGCCGCCGCGTCGCTGGCCGTGCCGGTGCACCAGCGCACGTCGTCGTGCCGTGGATCGCCGACGCCGCACCCGACATACTCGCCGGTCAGCGAGAGGACTTGGCCGGTCAGAAAGAGGAGATTCACCCGGGTTGAATGCCGGGCCAGGACGCTGTACGGCCGAGTTGACGGGAATGTCGAGGCATAAGGGCCCGGTGCATCGGCCATCGCCACGACGCAGCCCGGTTGAACCACTTCACCAAACTTCGTCGCCAACGGCAGATTCCACGGTGAAAGATTCATGTTCATCCCGTAAGGCAGAAAATAAGTCCCGCCGGGGTCGCTGGCCGTCGGACAGATAAAGACCGAGCGGTCGTTTGGCCCGGGTTTCAAATTGGTTGCGACTATTTGCTGAAAAGCGGGCAGGCCGAGGTAGGACGGCAGCGCGTTGAACCAGTCGGTCGGCCGGTCGATCTGAAAAAGCGCCTGCACGCCTTGTCCGCGCCGCGGGAGGAAGTCGTCGTTGTCATCGGCATACAGCCGGTAGGCCAGGCCCCATTGGCCCAGATTGGCGGTGCATTGCGTGGCGCGCGCCTTTTCCCGGGCCCGCACCATGGCCGGCAGCAACAGCGCCGCCAGCACCGCCAGGAGCGCGATGACGACGAGCAACTCGACGAGCGTGAAACCGTTCCTTTGCACCGGCAAAGAGCAGAACACAACCGTTATATTCTGTCAAATATAACGGCAGGAAGCAGGGTTATGGTTTAGCGGTTGTCGAGTCGAGCCTTTGGCTCGAAATTTGAGCTGGCGGCTCAACGCTACACAAATTCGGACAGCACCGGCTGGGAGAATGCGATGAATTTCCCGGCGGACCGCAGGAACCGGTTGCCCGGAGTCAATGGCGCAACAGTTTTTGAAGATCCCGCCAGTCGGCTTGGACGGCTTTGCGGCTGGCTTTCTCCATCCGTTGGTACAATGCCAGCACGCGGCGTCCGGTTTCCGTCACCGCCGCCCCCCCGCGTTCGTTTCCGCCGCGCACGGCTTTGATGACCGGCGCCTTGAAGTTGCGGTTCATCATCTGGACAAGCGACCACGCGCGCATGTAGGACATCTCCATGCGCTTTGCCGCCTCGCCGATCGAACCCGTTTCCGCCACCAGCGCCAGCAACTCGGCCTTGCCCGGACCAAACGCGATGTCTTTGCCGGCGACAATCCGCAGCCGCGGCAGCAAGGAAGGCGAACCCGGTCGTGATTTCATTTGACCATTTCCACCGGCGCCGGTCGCCGGCTCGTTACTGTCTTTTTCTCCCGCTGCCTTTGAATCGCAAACCAAATGGCCTCGCACGTCGCCGGTGTCGCCAGCGGCACTTCCCCGCCAGTGGGGCCAAAGGCGGCCACGGCATCCCGGATGGCCTCGCGCACGGAAATGGCGAGCATGAACGGCGGCTCGCCGACGGCTTTGCTGCCGTAAATCGTGTTCTTCTGCGTGGCGTTCTTGAGAAACGCAACGTTGAATTCCAGCGGCCGGTCGCCGACAGCGGGAATTTTGTAGGTGTCCGGCGAATGCGTCTGCAACCGGCCCTGGCCGTCCCACACCAGTTCTTCGCAGGTCAGCCAGCCTGCGCCCTGCACGAAACCGCCTTCAACCTGGCCCAGGTTGATGCCCGCATTGATCGAGTCGCCCGCGTCGTGCAAAATGTCCGTGCGCAAAATGCGCGTCATGCCGGTGAACCCGTCCACTTCGACCTCGGTCACTGCCGCGCCGATGGCGAAATAATGGAACGGTTTGCCCCGGCCCTTCGCGCGGTCGTAATGGATTTCCGGCGTGCGATAATAACCGGTCGCAGCCAGGCTGATGCGCTGCATGTGCGCCGCCACCACGACCGACTCGAACTTGGCTTTTATATCTCCCAATCCGGCCCCGGAAACGACGTCGGCAGCGGAGACAAAGTTGTCCGCGAACAACACCTGGTCGGGCGCGATTTCGCGGCCGCTGGCGGTGGAAAGCAACCGGGCGGCGACCGGCGCCAGCCGTTCGCGCAAAATGTCGCACGCATTTTTCACCGCCGCGCCGTTGAGGTCGGTGCCGCAGGAGGCGGCCGTGGCCGACGTGTTGGGCACCTTGTCGGTGCTCGTCGGCATGACCCGGACCCGGTCCAAAGACAACCCCAGTTCCCGGGCGGCAATCAGGGCAATGTTCGTATGGACGCCCTGCCCCATTTCGGTCGCGCCGTGGTTCACCTGCACGGTGCCGTCCTGGTAAATCAACACCAGCGCGCCGGCCTGGTTGAGGTGCGTCATCGTGAAAGAAATTCCGAATTTCACCGGCGTCATCGCCAGCCCCCGTTTGCAGTGCGGATTCTCAGCGTTCCATTTCGCAATTTCCGCGCGGCGCTCAGCAAAGCCGCTGCTCTGCTTCAATTCCCGCCAGACTTGTTGAATCCGGTTGTCTTCGATTTCCTCGCCGTAATGCGTTGTGTTCGTCTCGCCGCGCCCGCGATACAGGTTGCGCTCGCGGATTTCCTCCGGGGATCTGCCCAGCCGCCGCGCGATCCGATCGATGATTTCCTCGATGACCAGCATCCCTTGCGGTCCGCCAAATCCGCGAAACGCCGTATTCGACGCCAGATTCGTCTTTGCCACCTGCCCGCTGAATTCGACGCTGGGAATGTAATAGGCATTGTCCAGGTGAAACACCGCGCGATCGGTCACGGGCATGGACAAATCGAGCGACCAGCCGCCGTCGGAAATCAGCTCGATTTTCGCCGCCAGCAAATCGCCGTCGGCATTGTAGCCCACCCGGAACTTCGCCCGGAACGGATGACGCTTGCCGGTAAGCATCATGTCGAGGTCGCGGTTCACGCGCACGCGCACAGCACGCTTCGTCCTGGCCGCCGCGAGCGCCGCGAGCGCGGCGAACGTGGCCGCCTGGGTCTCCTTGCCGCCGAAGCCGCCGCCCATGCGCGGACTTTGCACGACGACGTGGTTCACCGGCACCTCGAGCAGGTGGGCCACGATGTGTTGCACCTCGGATGGATGCTGGGTCGAGGACATGACGAACATCGAGCCGTCCTCGCCCGGCTCGGCCCACGCCGCCTGCATTTCCAGATAAAAATGCTCCTGGCTGGCAGTGTACAATTCGCCTTCCAAAATTTGCGGCGAATTTTTTAGCGCGGCTTGAATGTCGCCCCGCCGGATGAAGTTCGGCTCGGTATGAAAACTGTTTTGGGCGATGGCGTCCTCGATCTTCAGAATCGGAAGCAATGGTTCATATTCGACCACAACCCTTTCCGCCGCCGCCCGGCAGGCCTCCTGACTTTCGCCAACCACCAGCGCCACGATCTGCCCATGATAGAACACCTCCTTGTCGGCCAGGAGGATTTCATCGCGCCGGACCGCGCCCACGTCGTTGAGGCCGGGCACATCCTCCGCCAGCAACACCGCCGCGATGCCCGGCATTTGACCGGCCACCGACACATCGCGTTTCAGGATTTTTGCCCGCGCATGGGGCGAGCAGACCGGCCAGACTTCGAGCAGGTTTTTCGGCGCCGCGACATCATCCGTGTACAACGCTTCGCCGGTCGCATGCTTGTGGCCGCTTTCGTGCGGTGTTGATTTTGCAGCAGCGGAGGTGAGTCCGCTCTGACAAATTTCTGAATTTGATTTGTGCTGACTTGTGTCGGCTGCCGCGGAATCAGAGTAAAATTTCTCCAGCAAACTCACGATCAGGCCGCTCCGATAAGCCGCCGAGCCGCGCACGTCGGAAATCGGTGAAAACTCTGCACGCAAAACCGGCAGCACCGCTTGAATTGTTTTTTCGCTCCATGATTTCCCCAACAGGGCCGCCTCGGTTTTCCGGGCGCGCGACGGCATGGCGGCCACGCCGCCGTAGGCCAGCCGGGCGTGGCGAACGGTATTTTGTCCCTCCAAATCCACAACGAAACACGCGGCCACGGTGCTAATGTCCATCTCGCGGCGCTTGGAAACCTTGAACCAGGCCGACTTGCGCGTGAGGTCGGGCGCGGAACTGCCGCGGGGAATCAAAATCGTTTTCAGGATTTCACCCGGCTTCAGCGCCGTCTGGCGATAGGCGATAAAGAACTGGTCGATCGGCAGCGTGCGTTCGCCGGCCAACGACGCGAGGACGACCTGGGCCTCGAGCGCCAGCAACACCGGGGCGCTGTCGCCGATGGGCGAGGCGGTGACGAGGTTGCCGCCCATCGTGGCGCGGTTGCGTATCTGCCGCGAGCCGAACACGCGCAGCATGTCGCCCAGCGCGGGATATTCCCCGGCCAGCGTGTCCTCAATCTCCGTGAGCGTGGCCGCCGCGCCAATGTGCCACTCGCTGCGCGTGGACTTGACTTCCTTCAACTCCGCCACGGCTTCGACGGAGATCAGCGTTGGAAACCGTTTGTAACGTTTTGTGATGTCGAGCCCGAGTTCCGTCGCGCCGGCGATGAGCCGCGCGCCGGGATTGACCTTGAGCAGTTGCAGCAATTCCGCCAGCGAGACTGGGCGGAAGAACTTTTCACTGCCGCTTTCATAGGCAGCGGCATCGAGCTTCGCCCCGGCTTTTTTCAAGCGTTCGGCAAAAGGATCATCTCCGTTCTCCGTCGCGCGTTCGGCAAAGGCCGCCACGGCCGCGTCGCGAATCGGCCGGTAACCGGTGCAACGGCAGAGGTTGCCGCTCAACTGGTCGTCGAGATCGTCGTGTGTATGCAGGTCGTCGCGGTAATAGCCTTCGAAAAGCGAGCAGATGAAGCCGGGCGTGCAATAGCCGCACTGCGAGCCGAACCCGTTCGCCATGGCGCGCTGCACCGGATGCATGGCGCTCGAAGCCCCGACGCCTTCCACCGTCACGACTTCGCGCCCGGCAACGAGGCAAACCGGCATAAGACAGCTGTTCACGGCGCGATATGTCGCCCGGCCTGCCGCATCGCGCTCGATGATGGCCACGGAGCACGCCCCGCAATCGCCTTCGGCGCAACCCTCCTTCGACCCGGTCAGGCCGCGGCTCCGCAGGAATTCCAGCACCGTCGTGTTCGGGGAAACCGACTCGACGCGCACCGGTTTGCCGTTCAACGTAAATTCAAATGCACCGGCCATACAGACGGCTATAATCAATCAATTTATTGCAGAGAACGTCAAGAAAACAAAGCTGCCAGCCGGGGATTTGATTTGCTGCAGCGTCGAGCCTGTGGCTCGAAATCGGCGCGCAATGCCGACACTACAAGATTCGAATCTCGAGTTTTCAGAACTCTACCCGCGCCCGCCCGCCTGTTGATTGAACTCCTCAATCAACTCGTCGAAGTACGCGACTTCGTCCTCAAACAGGGCCCGCCAGTATTCCGGCTCCCATTGCTCGTTCAGCTCGGCGGAAGTCTTACCCTGCTGCTCGACCCAGGTGTAATATTTCAGGTTGTGAATCGCCTTGCGCTCCGGATAAGTCAGCTCCTTGAAATAATCCACGCCCTGATGCGCCAGCGGGCCGGCAAAATCGGCGATGGCATCCTGCGGCCGGTACGCCCCGCGCTCCTTTCCCAATTCCTTCACGCGCGAGCCGTAAAGCTCGGTCGAGTCGGTGAAGATGGTGAAAATCACATCGCGCTCGCCGAGCTCGAAATATTTCGCCGTCTTAATGGCGGCGAGCAGATTGCAGATGCTGGAGATGCCGAGCAACGGCAGCGATTCCAGCTCTTTGGCTTTCACGCCGAGCGACGCGAGATGCTTTTGCCCGGCCGGCTCGTTGAACAGCCGCAGGATGCGCATGCAATCCTCGTCGTCAATCGCCGCCACGCCGTCGGTGTTGCGGACGTTGTGGACCCAGGGAATGTGCTTGTCGCCGATGCCTTCGATGCGGTGATCGCCGAAGCCATTCATCAGCAGGGTGGGACACTGCAGCGCCTCGGTGGCGATGATTTTCAGGCCCGGGTGTTTCGTTTTCAGGTAATCGCCCGTGGCGATGGTCCCGGCGGAGCCGGTGGCGGAGATGTAGGCCGCCGCGCGTAATTGTCGGCGCCGACGGGAGGAGCCGGCACTCAATCCCTGGAACACCTCCTCGATGGCCGGGCCGGTCACGCTGTAATGGAAGATGGGATTCCCGAATTCGTCGAACTGGTTGAAGATGATGTTCCGCGGGTCCTTTCTGAGTTCCCAGCATTTGTCGTAGATTTCCTTCACGTTCGACTCGCAGCCCGGCGTGGCGATGATTTCCGCGCCAATCTCCTTCAGCCATTCAAACCGCTCGCGCGACATCCGCTCCGGCAGGATGGCAATGGCCGTGCAACCCAGCAGCGCGCAGTCAAACGCCCCGCCGCGGCAGTAATTGCCCGTGGACGGCCATGCGGCCTTGTGTTTCTCGGGGTCAAACTCACCGCTGACCAATCGCGGCACGAGACAGCCAAACGCCGCGCCGACCTTGTGCGCGCCCGTGGGAAAATATTTGCCGACCAGCCCGATGATGCGTGCCTTCACGCCGGTGATCGCCGGCGGGATTTCCAGGTAATTCACGCCGCCGTACAAGCGGGTCTTCACGTCGTTCTTCCACGAGATACGGAACAGGTTCACCGGGTTCACGTCCCACAGGCCAACGCCTTTGAGCTTGCGTTTGATCGCGGCCGGGATGAGCGACGGGTCGCGCATCTGCGCAAATGTCGGCAGCACAATGCCGCGCTTCTGGCAACGCTTCGCCGTCTTGCGGATGACCTCCGGATGAAGTTTCTTGATGATTTTGGACATATCAATCTTTCGCCAGTTGCTGGAGCGTCCCCGTAAAATCCTTCACCCGCGCCATCAAAATCATGGCGGCGATGACGAACGGCTTGAAGCTGGCCTCGCGATATGTGGCGATTCGGTATTTCTCGAACACCTCCGCCGAGACCTCGCCCTGCTCGCAGCTCACGCCCGAAATGTCCGCCGGCAGGCAATGCAGGTAGAGCGCCTTGCCGCCCTTGGTGAGTTTCATTTTCTTCGCATCGCATTCCCAGTTCTTGAAACGGGCGTTGTTGGTGAGACATTCCTTCTCCAGCGCCTTGAGACCATCGCGGTCGCCCTTTTGCAACAGCGGCGTGCGGCGCTGCATCACCGCGTAAGGCGCCCACGATTTGGGATAAACCACATCTGCGTCGCGGAACGATTCTTCCATGCTGTTCACCACCTGGAATGAGCCGCCGCTCTTCTTCGCGTTCTTCTTCGCCAGCTCAACGACGTCGGGGATCAGCCCGTAGCCCTCGGGATGCGCGAGCGTCACGTTCATGCCAAACCGCGTCATCAAGCCGATGATGCCCTGCGGCACGGACAGCGGCTTGCCGTAACTTGGCGAATAAGCCCAGCTCATCGCGATTTTCTTGCCGCGCAGATTTTCCAGCGACCCGAAATGCTGCTTCAGATGGACCAGGTCCGCCATCGCCTGCGTGGGATGATCGATGTCGCACTGCAAATTGATCACGTTGGGCCGCTGATGCAGCACGCCCTTCTTGAATCCTTCCGCCACGGCGGCGGAAACTTCGCGCATGTATTTGTTGCCTTCGCCCAGGTACATGTCGTCGCGGATGCCGATGACCTCGGCCATGAACGAAATCATGTTGGCCGTCTCGCGCACGGTTTCGCCATGGGCGATCTGCGATTTCTCCTCGTCCAGGTCCGCGAGGCCCAGGCCCAGCGCGTTGGCCGCCGACGCGAAGCTGAAGCGCGTGCGCGTCGAGTTGTCGCGGAAAATGGAGATGGCCAG
>DATJOW010000174.1:0-3564 GCA_035506715.1 Candidatus Acidiferrum sp.
GGCTGGGCGATTTCCTGAGGCAGTGGAAAGTGCGCAACGGGCTTTGCAGTTGGCTGAGACAAGGTCCAACACCACGCTTGCCGACACCATTCGATCACAGATAAAACTTTACCAAGCAGGCCTTCCTTACCATGAGACTGAACAGGCGCCTCATTGACTCAAAACAAACGCAGGCTATAGAGGTGCTGGGGCGCTTACGTTACGACTGTTACGCACTTACGAAATTCCTGACAATTCCTGACAGAAAAAGTTCCCAAACGGGGTATAAGCTTACCCGAGCCTAAAACGTGGGCGTCAAACAATCGTCAATGTTTATAGGCTTTTTAAGGGGATTTTGCGGAAAGCGAGGAAGCTTGCACGTAGATTCAAGTCCTCTCGCGCGCACCACGTTTTATTTGGGGGTTTTGAGAGAGGAGAGAGAGGAAAAAACCACACCCACCCACCCAACACAGAGAGGGCTGGGTAATGTGCGGTTGTGGCGTGTGTTCCTGGGTTTCCGCTCCCTCCATACGAAAGTGCTGTCCGGTTTTACCCGCCAGCGGAGCGGCGTATGGCTTCCTTCTTCTCCTCCAGTTCCGCTTGGAGCGATTTGCGTTCCGCGACCAATCGCTGCTGGAGCGTTTCGACTTTCTCGGCGTCTCCCTGTGCCGCGACCTTGCGGATCTCATCCCGCAACCCGATTTCCCGTTCGGCGATTTTGGCGGCATACTTTGCGTCCAGTTCCGCAAGCTGCCTTTTCTGCTCCGCAGTCAGTTTAATGGCCGGCGCGGCCCGATTGAGCCGCTCCATGGCGAGTTCGTAGGCGGTCTTCATGCCAAGTTTATTTAAGCCGTCGGCCAGCCCGGAACCCCGCGCCGGACGGCCTCATCACCCCTTACCCTACGCACACACCCTTATCTGCGCAAGCCAGGACAAGATTCGCCAAAAGATGCCTTTCCCCAAACCGACAGGTTAATCATTTCAACTAATCATCAGGCTAAGGCGGTAAAAGCAATGGCGCGGTCGGGCTGTAACCCATTCTGTTGTAACAATATAAATCTATCATTAGAATTTGACACGTTCGTATCAGGTGGCTTAGTGTGACAAGGCAACGGTGTCCTGCCCGTGGTGGTTGCCGCCGGGGTTTTGCCGCGTTGCGTTTAATTTTAATCGTAAAGTCCCATGAGTGATACAACAGCAACAGCGTCGCCCGGTGGCGCGCCGAAGGTTTCGGAGATCAACGAAGCGGTCATCCGCATCGCCGGCAATTCGCAGGATGGCATCCAGGCCATCGGCGGCTTTCTCGCCCGGCTGGCCGGGCGCAGCGAGCAAGAGGTCATGACTTTCATGACCATTCCCGCCACCATTTCCGGCGGGCCGTCCATTTTTCAGGTGCGCATCGGCTCGGGCGAGGTGCTGAGCGCGGGGGACGAGGCGGACGTGCTGCTGGCCTTTTACCAGCATTCCTACGAAGGCCACCTCAGCTCGCTCAAGAAGGGCGGCATTGTGCTTTACGACGCCGACCACGTGGAGCCCAAGCCCGAGTGGCAAAATGAGTATCATCACGTCGGCATTCCCATCTCTACTCTTACCGTCGAGGCCATCGGCGGCACGGCCAAGGACAAGGGTAAGAACATTTACGCCCTCGGCCTCATCGCGCGGATGTTCGACCTCAACCTGCCGAAGCTGGAAAAGCTGATCACCGAACGCTTCGGCGGCAAGGACGAGAGCATCGTCCGCAATGCGCTGGCCGCCTTTCACGCCGGTCACGCCTACGACATCAGCAATCTGCTTGAGACCTTCAAGTTTGCGGACAGCGTGAGCAAGGGCGGCCACCAGGTGGTCATGAACGGCAACGAAGCCCTGGGTTTCGGCCTGATCGCCGCCGGGGTGCGATTCGGCGCGGGTTACCCGATCACGCCCTGGACGGACATCATGGAACTGCTCCGGCGCGAGCTGCCGAAATACGGTGGCTCGTTCATCCAGTGCGAAGATGAGATTGCGTCCGTTTCCATGGCCATCGGCGCCAGCTATGCCGGGCGTGTGGCCGTGACGGGTTCCAGCGGGCCGGGCATTTCACTCAAGACCGAGGCGCTCGGCTGGGCCATCATGGCGGAAATGCCGCTGGTTATCGTGGACGTGCAGCGCGGCGGGCCTTCGACCGGCATGCCGACCAACGTGGAGCAGTCCGACTTGAACATCGCCTGTTTCGGCGGCCACGGCGATTCGCCGCGCGTGGTCCTGGCGCCCGCGAACGTGGAGGATTGCTTTTACATGGCCATCGAGGCTGTCAATATCGCCCGCCAATACAGTGTGCCGGTCATTCTGCTCACCGACCAGGGCATCGCCACGCGCATTGAGGCGTTCGTCGAGCCCAACCTCGAAAAAATCTGCCAGGACATTTCCCCCGACTTCACCCCGGTTGCCGACCACAAACCTTACGATTTATCCGCCCCGGACGGTATCACGCATCACGTGGTGCCGGGCACCCGCATTTTGAGCGGCGTCTATCCCATCGCCACCGGGCTGGAACACGACGAACTCGGTCATCCGACCGCGTCGCCCAAGTTGCACACGCAAATGACGGCCAAGCGGCGCCGCAAGCTTCAGGCGCTGGGGGCGACCTTGCCGACGCCGAAGGTTTACGGCCCGCCGGAAGGCAACGTGCTGCTGGTCGGCTGGGGCTCGACCCTGGGACCGATCAAGGAGGCGGTGGACCGCGCCCGCGCCAACGGAGACAGCATCTCGGCGATTCACCTCCGGCATCTCAATCCGCTGCCGCCCGGCCTGGAGAATATTTTCTCCGGCTTCCATCACGTATTCACCGTGGAGATGAACGACGAGGGACTGTACGGCGCCGGCCAGTTGGGGATGCTGTTGCGCGCCCGGTATTGTGACCCGAAGATCCGCGGCATCACCAAGACCGACGGCCTGACGTGGAAGGTGAAAGAGATCTTGGCGGCCGTGAAACGGAAGCTGTCGTCGAACGGCTCGGCGCCCCAATCCGTCTAATTTTACCAGAGGAGACCATTTATGAGCGAAGTTGTTGCCGATATTCCCGCCCGTGAAAACGCGCCGGTCGCTCCCGTTGAACCGGAGCGCAAGGGGCTGACCAAGAAGGAAATCGCCGCCGATCACCCGACGTGGTGTCCCGGCTGCGGCGATTTTTCGGTGCTCGCGCTATATTTTAAACTCATCGAGAAGCGCAAGTTGTGGCATGAAAAAATCACCACGGTCTCCGGCATCGGCTGCTCGAGCCGGTTCCCGTATTTTGTCCAGGCCCACGGCGTGCATTTCATCCACGGGCGCGCCCTGCCGTTTGCCAGTGGCATTTCCCTCTCGCGTCCGGACCTGCACGTGTTCGTGTTCAGCGGCGACGGCGACGCGTTCTCCATCGGCGGCAACCATTTCAACCACACGGCGCGCAAGAACATCAAGCTCACGGTGGTCTGCATGGACAACTGGGTTTACGGCCTGACCAAGAAGCAGACCTCGCCGACCTCGCCGCTCGGTTTCAAGAGCAAGACCGACCAGTGGGGCGCGGTGGATTATCCCATCAACCCGATGAAGCAGGCCATCGCCGCC
>DATJOW010000175.1:0-22603 GCA_035506715.1 Candidatus Acidiferrum sp.
AACCCTATATGGGACGACGGAAAACGGCGGTCTGGTCGGGAAAGGAACTCTGTTCAGGATTGGCACCGACGGGAGCGGGTTCGCCACCCTCCACAATTTCGAGGGCAGCGATGGCAGCGCTCCGTATTCAACACTCGTTATGTCTGGCACCGCGCTGTACGGCACGACCGTGTCTGGCGGTAACTACACCGACGGAACGGTTTTCACAATCAACACCGATGGAACTGACTTCAGTATCTTGCATCATTTCTCCGGTTCTGATGGGAGACAGCCGTATGCAGGCTTGTTGCTCTCGGGTCATATCCTCTACGGGACAACAATGTTCGGCGGCACGTTTGACCTTGGAACGGTGTTTAAGGTCAGCACAGATGGGAGCGATTTTGCCACAATTTACAGCTTCAGCATCAGCTATGGATACTGTCCAAACGGCATGCCGGTTCTTGCGGGAAGCACTCTTTACGGAACCCTCTCGTCCGGCGGCATGGGAGCGGAAGGCGCAATCTTTGCGGTGAACATCGATGGAACAGGGTTCACACCCATCCATAGTTTTGAAGGGTGTGTATCCGGCGTTAACGGCGATGGGGCCGTGCCTTATAGTGGTCTGGTAGTATTTGGCGGCATGCTCTATGGGACTGCCGTTCAGGGCGGCGCCTGTGGGGGAGGTTCGGTGTTTGCCTCGGCTCTGTTGCCCATGGGAATTCCAAGTGCAGCCAATATCACAGTTGCTACACTTCAGGATCACCCGCTCAAGCTGGCAGTGGCAAAACTCCTCGCTCTAACTCACGGTCCCGAAGGTGACGCCTTGGCGCTCACCGGCGTCAGCGCCGCCAGCACCAACGGCGGTTCCGTCGTGCTTGGCCCGGATCAAATCACCTATACCCCGGCGGCAGGCTACATCGGAGCCGACTGTTTCATTTACAGCGTCAGCGATGCGATGGATGCTACGGCCTCCGCATATGTGTTCGTCCAGGTTCTGCCGACGAATCAGATTTCGGGGAATATGTTGCCGCTCACCGCGATTCCGGGCGGGTACCAAGTCAGCTTCGCCGGGATTCCCGGGCGGACCTATAGCGTGCAGCGCGCGCCCACGATCAACGGTCCGTGGGTGACCATCGGCACCATCAGGGTTGGCTCTAATGGCCTCGGGATTATCCAAGATACCAATCCGCCCGAAGGCGCGGCTTTTTATCGCACCACCTATCCTTGAAAACTCAGGGAAGAAACCCTTGTATGAAGCGAACAATCATCAGTTCGAGACCTTTGAAAGACCGGCTTGGTGGGCGATGTAGAGTCTGGCCTGTGGCCCGAAATACAGACTTTGCCGGGCCAATGATCGAGGCACAGCCTCGACGCTACACGTTTCTCGGAGGTCTCAGTTCACTATTGGCACTGGTGCTGGCCAGTTCGGCATCAGCAACTTCCATTTTCACGGTGGACAATCTGTCGGCCACGATCCCGGACAATGATTTGAACGGGTATCAGAACTCCCAAATCGTCAGCGGTCTTTACGGGCCGGTTACCGGCGTGACGGTAAGTTTGAATATCGCGGCGGGATTCAACGGCGATTTGTATGTCTTCGTTCAGCATAACAATGCGCTGGCGGTGTTGCTCAACCGGGTGGGTGTGAATGCGACGAACGGAGTCGGCTATCTGGATGGCGGCTTCAACATCACGCTGGATGACGCCGCCGCCAACGACGTGCATTTCTATCAGAACAAACCTTACAGCTTGAATGGGAACGGGCAGTTGACGGGCACGTGGCAGCCGGACGGGCGATTCATCGATCCGTTGTCAGCCGGCTCGGCGTTCGTGAGCGCGACGCGGGGCAATCAGTTGAGCGTCTTTGATGGGCTGGATGCGAACGGCACCTGGACGTTGTTTGCGGCAGATGTATCGCCTGGCGGGGTGAGCATTTTGCAGGGGTGGGGACTGGCCATCACGGTGGTTCCGGAACCAGGCAGTGCGGTTATGCTCGGTTGTGGCCTGGCCTGCGGACTGGCCTGGACGCTGGACCGACGAAGCTTGCGGCGAAAGCGCCAGTCCTGACGGTTTGGGGTAATTGAAGCTGCGTCACCTGATCCGCATATCGCGGCGGTGTGCCCGCCCATCCGCGGTTAAAATCGAGCATCAATCCTCCGCGAACAAATATTCCAAATCCGTCGTGGTGAGGCTGCGCGCAAAGCCTTCCTCGCCCAGCACGTCGGCGATCGTCTGCGCCTTGCTCTGCTGGAGCTCCCAGATTTTTTCCTCGACCGTGCCGGGCGCAATCAGGCGGTAGGCGTTCACGGTGTGCGTCTGGCCGATGCGATGCGAGCGATCGATGGCCTGCGCTTCCACCGCCGGGTTCCACCACGGGTCGTACAACACCACGTAGCTCGCGTTGGTCAGGTTCAAGCCGGTGCCCGCCGCGCGCAGGCTCAGCAAGAACACGCCCGGCTGCGTATCGGCTTGGAAGGCGCTGACGACCTGCTGCCGGTCCTTCGTCTGGCCGGTGAGGATGTGCGTGGGAATCTGCCGGTCGCGGCATTCCTTTTCCAGCAGGCTCAACATCTGCACGAACTGGCTGAAGACCAGAACCTTCTGGCCCTCGGCCACCAGCGGATCGAGCAGTTCAAACAGCGTCTCGGTCTTGCCGGACGCGGTGTCGCTGCCCACCAGCCGCGGATGGCAGCAGACCTGGCGCAACCGCGTGAGCGCGGCCAGCACGTGCATCTTGCTCTTGTTGAGGCCCTGCTCGGCCACGGCCTGCATGATCTGGTCGCGGCTCCGGCGCAGTTCGGCCAGGTAAAGTTTCCGTTGCTCGTCGCCGAGCGGACAATCGCGGCGTTCCTCGATGCGATCGGGCAGGTCCTTCGCCACATGCTTCTTCAGGCGGCGCAGCAGCAGCGGCCGCAGCCGGGCCGAAAGCCGCTTGCGCGCGATGCGCTGGGCGGATTCGGTCTTACCATTCCGCGGCGGCGGTTCTTCCACCGGGGCAGTCTCGTCGGCAACGGCGGCGCGTGGCTCGTAGGTTTCGAGGAATTGTTCCTGGTTGCCGAGGTAATTCGGCTGGATGAAATCCACGATGCTCCACAAATCCAGCAGCCGGTTTTCGAGCGGTGTGCCGGTGAGCGCGAGGCGATGCTCGGACTTGAGCTGCTTGACCGACTGGGTGACCTGCGCCCCGGGGTTCTTGATGAACTGCGCCTCGTCCAGGATCACGGCGCGGAAGGCGAACTTCTGCAACTCCTCCAGGTCGCGCCGGAGCAGCGCGTAGTTCGTCACGATCAGGTCATGCTCGGGAATCTGCTTGCGCAGGTTATGGCGGGCCGCACCGCTTTCGAGCACCAACACCTTCAAGCCGGGCGTGAACCGCTCCGCCTCGCGTCGCCAGTTGTGCAGCACGGACGCCGGGCAGATGACCAGCGACGGTTTGGGGTTCTTCGAGTTGCGTTCGCGGAGCCAGGCCAGCCACGCCAGCGCCTGCAGCGTCTTGCCCAGCCCCATGTCATCGGCGAGGATGCCGCCCAGCTTGATTTGGGTGAGGTGACAGAGGAAATCGAAACCATCTTTCTGGTACGGGCGCAAATCGGCGCGCAGGCCGTTGGGCAGTTTGACCGCCGGCACCCCCTTGAAATTCCGCACGCGTTCGCGCAGCGCCTTGGCTTCCGGCGAATCGGCAAACCGCGTCAGCTCGCTTTCGTCCAGATGCGCGACGTGTTCCAGGCCGACTTTTTGCGGCACCGCGATGAGGCCGTCCACGCCCATCTCGGCCATGGCTTCGTGCGCTCCCTGCACGGCGGCGGTGTCGAGTTCCACCCAGCCGGAGTTGGGCAGCTTGACAAACCGGCTCGTGGCCGCAGCCAGCCGTTCGAGGTCGGCCTTGCTGAGTTTGAGCCCTTCGGCCTCCCACTCGGCGGAAACGGACAACCAGTCAATGCCGCTGCCCTTGACGATGAGCCGCGGTTTGAGCTGGCGCGGCTGCAGGAACAGGCGGTGAAACGCCGGGTTGCCGAGAAACTCCGCCTCCGCCGGCCGTTCCGCCCACACCGCCGCGAGCGTGCCAAGGAAATTCTCGTTCGCGTCGCCGATCCACAAGCCGGGCTCGGGCGCGAACCAGTCAAGCTTGCGCAGCCATTGGACGGCGGGATCGAGGCGGGGGTCGTCGAGGACTTCCGGCTTGTCCGTCGGCCGTCTCTTCGCCTCGTTCAGCACCCATTCGTGGCCGTTCCAGGACCAGACGCTCTGGTCCCGCAGGCTTTTGGCCAGCAGCCGCAGCCGCACGGTGTCGTCGAGCAGCTCGAACACGAACTGCGGTTTGGCCGGGTGCGCCACGCAGAGCCGTTCCCAATCCACGCCGTGGTTCGACTGCGTCTTGCGCAGGTGGAGCAGCAGCCGATGGCTGAGCTTGCGCACCGGCACGGACGGCTGCTGCGTGAGGCACTTGAGCACGGTCGGCGGGGGCGCGTTGCGCAACAGGAAGAACGTGCCGTTGAGCAGCGCCAGCGGCGGGTACCGGTTGAAAAATTTCACCTCGTTCACGGCACGCATTTCGCCCCCGGGCAATTCGATGCGGTGCGTGAATGACAGTTCCTTGTCGCCGTTGTCCAGGTGCGGGGTGAGCGCGGCAATCTGGCCGAAAAAGTGGAGCGGCCGGCCGTCGCATTCCAGGCGCGGAGTGTGACCCCAGCGCGTGAGCCATTGGAGCAGCTCGGCGTCGGACAACACCAGCGTATCCGCGTCGCGCAGGGTGGTGTTGCGCTGGGTGTCGGCCAGCCACTGGATGAATTCCCAATCGGTGGGCGAAAACAATTCCTGCTCGTGCGTGGCGCGGACGACCAGGTCAATCAGCTCGCGCAGGGTGCGGGCCTTTTCCCCGGTGCGCGGCCGGAGCAACAGGAATTGCACCGCCAGGCGATGACGCGACGGCTCGGCCTCGTCGGCCTGCACGCGGCAGACGACGCGAAGCGTGGCGCGCGGGGTGTCGAGCAGCGGCAAAGCGGGCGGCGCGAGCCAGTTTTCGAGCTCCTTGACGAGATTTTGCTCCTGCTCGGCGGCTTCGGCGCGGGCGAACCGGTCCGGGCTGGCATGGGCCTGCAATTCCGGGGGCACGGACCGTTTGGCGCGCAGAAACAGGAACGCCAGCTCCTCGAGCCGCGCCCGGCCCTGGGCGTTCAGCAGCCGCGGCCACCAGTGCGTGTCGGGAAAATCCTTCCGCGACAGCGAAAGCCGCTCGAAATAATCCTCCAACAGGAGCCACGACCGCTGCGAATCCGGGCACGTCGCGAAACTGTTCAGCAAATCCTCGCGCTCGTTGACGGTGGCCTTGGAATCGGACAGCTCGCGGCGCAAATCCGCGAAAGCGCCATAAGTTTGCGCCAGCACTTTGTTGTGCGCATCGTACTTCGTCGTGCCTGACCGCAGGCCATTACCATTCCTGAGTGAAACTTTAGGCATCGGAAAAAACTTAGACCAGTATTTCGTCAGACGCACCAATGTCGGTCAATCAGAAAGCAAATAAAATTATGCACCTTCTGTTGGCTACTCGTTGACATGCGACAGGCAGCGGCTATAATGGACAATTTATGAACCGCAATCCGCATGTGGCCGTGGTCGGCGCGACCGGCGCCGTCGGCATCGAAATGATCCGCACGCTGGAAAAAAGGAATTTTCCGGCGGGCCAACTGACCCTGCTCGCCTCGGCGCGCTCCGCCGGCAAAAAACTCAAGTTCCGCGGCCAGGACGTCACCGTGGCCGAGTTGAAAAAGGATTCGTTCACCGGCATTGACATTGCGCTGTTCAGCGCCGGCGGGAGCATCTCGAAGGAATTCGCGCCCCTCGCCGCCAAGGCCGGCTGCGTGGTGGTGGACAATTCCAGCGCGTTCCGCATGGACGACGCCGTGCCGCTGGTGATTCCCGAAATCAACGCCGCCGACATCAAAAAGCACAAGGGCATCATCGCCAACCCGAATTGCACCACCGCCATCACGCTCATGGCGCTATACCCGCTGCACCAGGCGTTCGGCGTGAAACGGATTTTCGCGTCCAGCTACCAGGCGGTGTCCGGCACCGGGGCCAAGGCGATCGAGGAATTGAAACGGCAGGTGGGCGAAATCGTCGCCGGCAAGCCGGTGACGAAGGAAGTCTATCCGCACCAGATCGCGTTCAACGTGCTGCCGCAGGTGGATTCCTTCCTGCCAACGGGTTACACCAAGGAAGAGATGAAGATGGAAAACGAGGGCCGCAAAATCATGCATCACCCGGCGTTCCGGGCCAGCGTGACCTGCGTGCGCGTGCCGGTATATCGGTCGCACTCGATTGCGGTGAGCGCGGAATTCGAGAAGCCGGCGAGCGTGGACGCCGCGCGGGCCGTGCTCAAGAAGGCGCCGGGGCTGGACCTCGTGGACGAGCCGGAGAACAAGAAATATCCGATGCCGCTGTTCACCTCGGAAAAATACCACTGCGAAGTCGGCCGCATCCGGAAGGACTGCGCGTTGGACAACGGGCTGTGTTTCTGGGTGAGCGGCGATCAACTGCTCCGGGGCGCCGCGCTCAACGCCGTGCTGATTGCGGAGGAGTTGCTGAAGTAAATCAACCGCCAAGAAGCCAAGAGCGCCAAGCCGGGATTTAATCAAAGAGAGCAGGAGTCAAGCACTGGCCTCTGCTTTCTTGTTTTCTGATCTTTATCTTGGCGTCCTTTGTGCCTTGGCGGTTTTAGTTCACGGCGTTTTGAGCCGGTAAAAGCCGCTGGCATTCGTCGGCGACAGAACCACTTCGTTCTGCAAATTGGTGAGATTGAGCACCGGCGGGTTGGTCACGGCCGACCAACCGGACAGACCGGCACTTTGCTGTAGCACGAAATTCGTCGAGGGCACGATCCATGAAAGGGTGAGGGCGCCATTAGACGACACGAGATTCAAAGCGGGCGTGGGTGTGTTTTGCAGAGTCCAGACACCGCCGCCATTGGCCGCCGCTGCCAGCTTGCTTCCATCCGCTGAAGAAACGAGGGAAGCCCAGTACGCGCTGGGGGAGAGATTGGTCACCCAGTTGACTCCAAAATTTGTTGAAACATAAAACAAGGAATTGCCCGCCGCCACCAATTTGCTTCCATCAGCTGAGGAAGCAATCTGCCAGGCATTGAATGCGCTGATTTGAGACCAAGTATTTCCTGAATTCGTTGATAGGTAAACTTTGCTGGCAGCTGCCAGCAACCTACGGCCATCTGCCGAAGTGGCGACAGCCGACAGGGAACCATTCCCAATGAAGTTTGTTGTCCATGAGCTTCCCGAGTTCGTCGAAGTCAAAACCGTGCTGGGACCGCAAGCCAGCAACGTGCTTCCATCTGCCGAAGATGCGAGAGACTTCCAGCGGTCATAAGGCGAGGTATTGGTTGACCACGTGTTCCCTGCGTCGCTTGATGTGTAAAAATCGGGCGCAGGGAAAATCCTCGCAAGAGCGGCGAGTTTGTTTCCGTCCGCGGAAGAAGCAACCGAAATCCAACCGTTACTCGGCGCGGAGTTTTGCGTCCAACTTAGACCCGAATCAACGGACTGGTAAATCCCGCCCCCGGAGATCGCCGCCACCAGTTTGGTGCCGTCCGCCGAGGACGCAACCGAACACCAAGTTGCAGTGGGGGCATTGGTGGCTTGGGTCCATGTGGCCCCCGAGTTCGTGGACAGATAAATTGGGCCGGGCGCAACGATGTAAGCAGGGCCCGGCCCGACGCCGCCGTTGGCTACGGCTACCAGCTCGCTCCCATCCGCCGAACACGCAATCGCCGTCCAATTAGTGCTGGGCGCGCTGGTCTGCGTCCAAGTTTGAGCAACTGCAAAATTCGCACCGCTGGCTACAGTCAAGCTTAACAGAATCGTTCGCACGAATTTCATTTGCTGATTGTCAGGAATCTAGCTCTCGCCGGGGTTTTCGGCAAGTGGCGCGTGGTGAGATTGCGGAAGAGTTGCTGAAGTAAATCAACCGCCAAGACGCCAAGAGCGCCAAGCCGGGATTTAATCGAAAAAAGCGGGAGTCAAGAATTGACTCCTGCTTTTTCGTTTCCTGAATTTAATTTTGGCGTCCTTCGCGCCTTGGCGGTTTTAGTTCACGGCGTTTTGAGCCGGTAAAAGCTATTGCTGCCAGTCGGTGAAAGAAGCACTTCGTTTTGCAGGTTGGTGAGATTGAGCACCGGCAGATTCGTCACGTTTGACCAGCTGGCTAGATCGGGGCTTTGCTGCAAGACAAAGTTGGTCGAAGGGATAGTCCAGGAAAGGACGAAACTGCCGTTAGTCGGCCAGAGGTCCAGGTGAGAGGAAGGGGTCGCTTGCCCGGTCCAGATTCCACCGCCCCAGACAGTAGCGACAAGCCGGTTTCCGTCCGCTGACGATGCCACTGCCGACCAGACCAAATTGAGAGCGCTGTTCGTATTCCAGCTGTATCCGAAATTCGTCGAAGTACAAAGCGGAGATTTGGCGGCCTGAGCAATCAATTTTGCTCCGTCAGCCGAAGCAGCGGCGCCCCCTCCGCCACCGATGTACCGGGCAAAACTGTTTGTCGCCCAAGTGTTGCCTGAATTCGTCGAGCTGTACCCCACACCCGACAATATGGCAAACAAGTTCCTCCCGTCCGCTGACGAGGCGAGTGCATCAACGCTCCCGCTCAAGGCAGCGGGTTGCATCCAGGTGACACCGGAATTGGTCGACGTGACGATTCGGCCCACGTTATTACCGGCCACGAGTTTGGTCCCATCGGCCGACGACGCGATGCAACGCAAATCGGCCGCCGGAGCCGTGTTGGAAGTCCAGGCGGCCCCGCCATTGGTTGAGAGGTATACCCGGCTGTTGGAGTAAACTGCCGCCAGCTTCAAGCCGTCGGCCGACGAGGCAATGGCAAACCAGTTTTGGCTGGCAAGATTGTTGGTGTACCAGGTCGCCCCTGCGTCGGTTGACGTGTAAATGCCGCCTCCATAAACCACCGCCGCCAGCCTGCTCCCGTCAGCCGATGAAGCGACATAATTCCAATGCAGGCTGGGAGCGGTCGTTAATGTCCAGGTTGCTCCCGCATTCGTCGAGGTATAAATCTGTCCGTTCCAGAACTGGCCTCCGATCACCGCCACCAACTTGCCGCCACCAGCGGATGACGCTACCGCATACCAGAGATTGGACGGCGCGCTGGTCTGCGTCCAGGTTTGGGCCAGAGCGGGATAGGCTGTTGATAAAACCGTCAAAACACACAGAAGAATTCTGAAGTTTTTCATAGCAATGGAATCTTATAACTGATTTCAACGCAAACAACTGTGCGTTTGCGCGCACAGCGCCTGTGCGTCTGCATGCACAGCCTGTCATCTTCTCGCAAGCATTCTGTTGGCGGGAGCTTTCGGACCGTGCGGTTGGCCGCTGACTCGGCAAGTGGCGCGTTGTGAGATTGCGGAAGAGCTTCTGAAATAAGCCAACCGCCAAGACACCAAGGGCGCCAAGCAGATTTGTTTTTGAAAGCCTTGGCGTCCCCCGCACCTTGGCGGTTTTGATTCACGGCGTTTTAAGCCGGTAAAAGCCGCTGGCATTCGTGGGCGACAAAACCACTTCGTTCTGCAAGTTGGTGAGGTTGAGCACCGGCGGGTTGGTCACGCCCGACCAGCCGGATAGATCGGCGCTTTGCTGCAACACAAAGTTGGTCGAAGGGATAGTCCAGGAAAGGACGAAACTGCCGTTAGTCGGCTGGAGGTTCAGCAATGAAGTTGGTGGAATTTGCGCCGTCCAAATTCCACCGCCGGCAGTTGTGTACGGAGGCAAGGGCGTGATGGGTTGGCCGGCGTCAGCGGCGAACAATTTGCAGCCATCCGCCGAGGTGGTTACTGCAACCCAATTGTGTGCAGTCACCTGGTTGGAGCTCCAGGTTCTCCCTCCATCCGCAGAAGTATAGATCGGACCGCCGAGGACTTGGGCTCTCGGGGCGCCGCTGCCTTGGGCAAGGGCTACCACTCGGTAACCATCGGCTGAGGACGCTAAGGCGATCCTGTTGCTGGCCGGCGCGCTCGTTTGTTCCCAAGTCGCTCCAGAATTGGTGGAAATGAAAATCCAAGATCCGGCAGCGGCGAAGCATTTGGTGGCATCTGCTGACTCAGCAACGGACGTCATGACATAGGAAAACGAATTTGTTGACAGCCAGCCGCTTCCCCAATTGGTTGAAATCAAGATTTCCCCTCCTGCCGCAAGCAGCTTGGTTCCATCGGCCGAGCCCACCAGTACATTCCAGGAGCCGGTGGGCAGTTTATTGGTCGTCCAAGCGACACCCAAATTCGTTGAGGTGAACAGGGTGGCGTTGCCCGGCAAGCCGAGGTAAGTGATTATCGCTGCCAGTTTACAGCCGTCCGCCGGCGTTGTCATCGGATACGAAAAATTACCCCCATCCAGATACGGTATATTGTTTGACATCCAAGTCATGCCGGAATCGGTCGAGGTGTAAAACGAGCCGGTATAGGAGAGATTTGTGGGGAAGCCACCGATCAGCGTCGGCGTTCCCAAAGCCGCAAGCGTGTTTCCATCCGCGGAGGAAACAACCCGGGACCACTGTGATCGGGGTGCGCTGGTCTGTGTCCACGTGCTCCCTGAATCCGAGGAAACCCAAATGCCGCCCGGGTTGACGACCGCCACCAATTTGGCTCCATCCGCCGAAGAGGCAATCGAAACCCAATTGTTAGTCGGCGCGCTGGTCTGCGTCCAGGTTTGGGCAAGTGCGGGACTCACACCGCAAAGAATAGCCGCACTTAACCGTATGACCTTGATGCATTTCATTTGCTGATTATCGGTCAATTTACCTTTCACTGGAACATTTCGCAAGTGGCGCGTTGTGAGATTGCGGAAGAGCTTCTGAAATAAGCCAACCGCCAAGACACCAAGAACGCCAAACAGATTTGTTTTTGAAAACCTTGGCGTCCTTTGCGCCTTGGCGGTTTTGGTTTAAGGCGTTTGAAACAGAACGTGGATTTTTTTGACTTGGGTTGGCCACCCGTTCCCGCATCATGTCGCCGATGCCGTTTTTCTCAACGCCGGATGCCAAAACGGTGGACGCGGGCGATAGCGCCTGGCTCAAGCCGGGCTGGTTCGCCGCGTTGCTGGCGGTGCTGACGCTGGCCGCTTATCCGCAGGTTTTCCTCGGCTTCCAGACGTTCGTTTATCGCGATTTCGGCCTTTTCTCCTACCCGATTGCCTATCACTGGCGCGAAAGTTTCTGGCGTGGTGAATTGCCGCTGTGGAATCCGCTGAACAACTGCGGCACGCCGTTCCTGGCGCAATGGAACACCCAGGTGCTCTATCCGCCGGCGCTGTTCTATCTGCTGCTGCCGCTCTCGTGGTCACTGGGCGTGTTCTGCCTGCTGCACCTGTTCTGGGGCGGCCTGGGAATGTTCTTCCTCGCGCGCCAGTGGACGCAAAATTCCCCGGCCGCCGCATTTGCCGGAATCGTGTTTGCCTTCAACGGGTTGATGCTCAGCAGCCTGATCTGGCCGGCCACCATTGCCGGACTGGGCTGGATGCCGTGGGTGGTGTGGCTGACCGAACGCGCCGGGCGTGAAGGCGGCCGGATGCTCATCGTGGCGGCTCTCACCGGCGCGCTGCAAATGCTGTCCGGCGGCACGGAAGTCGTCCTGCTTACCTGGGTCTGGCTGGGCGCGTCCACGTTGCTGGCGTGCGCCGGCGGCGATGGCCGGGGGTGGCAAATATTCTGGCGGACTGGACTGATCGTGTTGCTCATCAGCGGGCTGGCGGCGGCGCAATTGCTGCCGTTTTTCGACCTCCTGGATCATTCACGACGTCAGCAGGAAATCTCCGCCACGCTCTGGCCGATGCCGCTGACCGGCTGGGCGAACTTCTTTGTGCCGCTGTTTCGCTGCCGTTCGTATCAGGGCGTCTTCATGCAGGACGGGCAGTCGTGGACCAATTCCTACTATGTGGGCGTGGCCACGGTAATGCTGGCGTTGGTCACACTTTGGCGGGTGCGACAACGACGCATCTGGTTGCCGACGGCGCTTATCGGCCTTTCTCTCATCCTGGCGCTGGGCGAGGCCACGCCCGTTTACAACTGGGCCGCACGGCACGTCAGCGCCATCGGCCTGATGCGCTTTCCCATCAAGTTCGTGATCCTGCCGGTGTTCCTCCTGCCGCTGCTGGCCGCCCAGGGACTGGCACAAATGCCGATGGAAGCGGGAAGCCGGACCGGGGGGCGACGCGGACGCGCTGCGCTGGTCTGGCTCGGCGCGATAGCGTTGGTCCTTGGCATTCTATGGTGGCAATGGTCGTCCGGATCGCCGGGCGACAACCGGATGGCTATTTTAGGGAACGGCCTCGCGCGGGCGGCGTTTTTTACGGCCGTCGCCGGCGGTTGGTGGTTTGCCGGCAGGATCTCTTCGCGGTCGCCGCGCCGGTGGTGGCAACTGCTGCTGCTGTTGCTGGTATGGCTGGATTTAACCCAGGACGCGCCCCGGCCACAAACTGTCAACCGGTCAATCTATGAACCGGGATTGTCGCGCCCGTTGCCGGCGCCACGGTTTGGCGAAGGCCGGATGCTGGTGCCGGGCGCCACGAGCCTCGAACTGGGCCACATGTTTCTCGCCGACGTCACAAAGGATTATCTCGGCCGGCGTTTTATGCTGTCCAGCGATTGCAACCTGCTGGACCATTTGCCGAACTGCGACGGGTTCTTCCCGCTCTGCCTGGGCCGGTTCGCCGCGTTGTTTTACAACTATGCCAAGGACTCCACGGCCGCGCCGCTGCTGGATTTTCTCGGCGTGTCCCAAATCCTCGCGGTGCAAACGAATAATTGCGAATGGATTCCGCGCACGGGCGCCCTGCCGCTGCTGACCGGCGGACAGAAACCGCAATTCACCGACGACCTGGCTGCCATCCAGAGTTTGACCAACGGGGACTTCAATCCGCGCCGGGAAGTCTGCCTGCCCGAGGCCGCGAAACCCTTCATCGCGGCGAGCAATGCGACCCCGGTGACGATTTCGCCGCTGAAGTTCTCCGCGAACCGGATCGAAGCCGAGGCGGAGACGGCCGCTCCGGCGCTGCTCGTAGCAGCCCAGATCTATTACCATCCGTGGCACGCCTACGTGGATGGCCGGCCGGCGCGGTTGTGGCCCGCGAATTACGCCTTTCAAGCCTTTGAAATCCCGCCGGGAACCCATCATGTCAAACTCGTGTACGAAGACCGCCGGTTCCAATTGGGCGCGGTCATTTCCCTGGCCACGCTGGCGGGGTGTCTCCTCGCATTCATCCGGCCGCGGCGCCAGCCGGCTCAGGGCTTGGCTTCCCGGGTGTAGGCGACGAGCGTTTTGATTTTCGCCTCGGCCGCGGCATCCCGGATTTTCACCACCTTTCCCCAAGGCGCATTTTCGTCGGCGTTGATGGCGAGAATCAGCTGCGGATTTTTTTCCGCCCGGGAAATCAGTTCGCTCTTCACCTGCTCAAATGTCTTCGGCAGCTTGTCCAGGTAATACATGCCGTTGGTGTCGATGCTCACGACGAGCGGCGGGTTTTCATTGGAACCGGTTTTCTGGGACTGCGACGACTCGGGCAGTGTCAACTTCAAGGACGACTGCTTCTTGAAGGTGGTGGTGACCATCAAGAAAATGAGCAGCACGATCAGCACGTCCACCAGGGCGACGATAATGACCGTGGGCGTGTTGCGGCGTTTGTGGATCAGAAAGCGCATTTACTTTTTGGCGGCAGCGGAGAGGAGCGGCGGCGCTTCGGGGGCGAGCTCGGCCTGGCTGGAGATCCGGTATTGCCGCCGGATGAAGTCGTCGCAAAGCGCCTCCATTTCCACGGCCTGGACCTCGACTTTTTTGCTGTAATAGCTCCAGGCGATGAGCGACGGGATGGCGATGAGCAGGCCGAGCAGCGTCGCCCGCAAAATCAGCGAGATGCCTTCGGCCAGCTTGGCGGCGTCGTTCACACCCGTCTGGCCGAGGCCGCCGAACACGGTCATCATGCCCGCAATGGTGCCGACCAGGCCGAGCAGGGGCGCGATGCCGACGATGACTTCGAGCACGACCAGGCCGCGTTCGAGCCGGACGATTTCATGGCGCGCAGCGGTTTGGAGCGCCTCCACGTTCTCCTCTTTCGGCCAGTCCAGATGATCGGCGGCGAGCAGCAGCAGGCGGCCCAGCGGCGACGGCTTCTGCGCGCACACCCGCCGCAGCACGTTCACGTCGGCGCGCGTTTTGCAGGCCGCGAGCGTCTCGGTGATGGCCGGCGGCACCACTTTGGCCCAGCGCAGCGATACCGCGCGCTCCACAATGAACGCCAGGCCGACGATTGAAGTCAGCCCCAGCATGAAATAAATCACAATTTCCATAAATAGTTCCGTCCGCGCAATCAGCGGGTTCAGTAATAATAAAACGTGAACGTGATTTCGCGAAAATTCTCGCCGACCATCCGGCGCATGTCGCTCGGCCACGGCGCGAACGGCGCCGGGTCGCTGACGGCCTTCTGGCAAACGTAGCCCAGCAGGTCGCCGACCGTGTTTTGCACGACACTCATATCGGTGATGGTGCCGTCGTAATTCAAGTGAAATCGCAGCGTCACCCGGCCGGTGCGGTCCATCGCAAATTGCTGGCTGTCCAGCAGGTCATACCAGCGCTGCGTGACCGCTTCGACCAGCGCCGCGTCGTACGCCCCGAATGGCGTCGCCTTGACATCGAGCGACGGCACGAGCGCCTGCCGGCGCATGCCCCCCTCCTGCCGCATTTGCGGGCCGGGCAGGCGGTGCGTTTGCTGCGCGCGCGCCTCCTTGACCGTGCGGGGACGCGGCGGCTCCGCTGGCTTTGCCTCCGCCGGCTTGCCGAGCGTCAAATCCCCCGGCGCGTTGGCCACTTCCGGTTCAGGTCGGGGCGCCGGCGCCGGCGGGGCCGGCTGCAGCTTGTTGAAGTCCGGGCGCGCCACATTCTCGGTTTTCACCACCTCGGTCTGTTTGCCGTTCAGTTGCGGGACGCTTTTGTCGCCGAGGGTGGGGTCGGCGGCGCGGGAGTTCTGGCTGGAATAATATTTTGAGTCCTTCGGCGCTTCGGCGGATGGCTGCGGCACCTCCACGAAGGTCAGTTGGGGCTCGGCGTTCTGGGGCAGGATCGGTTTGAGATGGAGCAGGGTCAGGCGGGGCAGCCAGCTGGGCCAGCGCCACTGCTCCCACCAGTGGAATTTCTTGCCGGCTTCGTACCCCCCCCAGCTGAGCAAATGCACCGCGAGCGACAAGGCCAGGGCCAAGCCCAGCCGCCGCAAATCACGACGACTGAGCCGCAACGAATCCAACGGGGTACCGACTCCGGTCATGCCTGGAAAGTTTGCCGCACCGAATCGCCGCGGGCAACTCCTTTGCCGGGCACGGCCCGCCCCGCTGGCTCCCGGCCAGCGCCAGCGAACCCAGCGCTTGATCCCAACGGCGTGAGCTTAAAGCGCCTCAACCTTCATCCGCAGGAAGGCTGAAGCGCGGGCGTTGCTGGACGCAAGATAACGGAAACGCGTCTGTGGTTCAGGGCGCCGGCAGAATTTCAATCCCGTTGATCTCGGGATTTTCCTCCTGGGCGGTGAAGGTGATGGTTACCTTGCCGTCGGTGACGTCCACATCCACCGGTACGACCAGGGCGCGCTGGCCGCCACCGGCCTTGGCCCAGACATCGAAGTCCTTGAACTCCTGGTTGCCGACCTTGAAGCTAAACACCCGCCCGCCGGCCCCGCTGATCCCGTCGTAGGTCTCGGCGAAGTGCAATTTCACCACGTACTTGCCGTTGGGCACCGGGTAGGAAAACGCGGTCATGCTGTAGCGTTCCGTCCGATACAGGGCCGGGTCCTTGGTGTTGGCAATTTGCATGTCATCGGGCCGGTCCGTGGTTTCCCCGTCGGCAAAACCCTGGTCCGGCAGCCAGACGTTGCCCTCGGAATCCGTGAACGAACTGAACAAGCCGGCCTTGATGCGCACCGGCGGCGGCACGGGGGCCGGGGCCGCGCTCACCGGCGCTGCCGCGGCGGGGGCCGGCGCGGGTGCAGGCGCGGCTTCGGGAGCGGCGGCCGGCGCGGGCGTTGCCGCCGTCGGCGCCGGGGTTGCCGGAACGGTCGGTGCCGGCGTGTCCTTCGGCGCTGCCGCCTCCGGAAGCGGGGTTACGGCGGGGGCGGTTTTAACCGAGGTGGATTCGGAAGCAGAATGGCAGCCCGCGAACAAAGTGATGGCCAGTAACGCGGCGAAGCCGAAGGCGGAACAACGGATCAGACATTTGGCATTTCGCATAAATTTCCTTTGGGTTAGCAGCTTTGTCAGTCGGGAACGGAGTTTCGGCCATGTCCCGCACCCGGGCAAGCAAAAACCCATGGACTTTCCTGCGCCGATCCGGCTGTCCCGCTCGCTGCGTCGCGGATGATTCCGGGCGTGGATTGACCCGACGACCAGGTAACGTCAGGGATGATACAAACGGAAGAACTGTTGCCGTCCCGTGACCGGCACTTGCACCCAGGCCTGAGTGCTGTTGGTCTGCGTGGCTTGCGTGACATTCGACCAGGCCGCCGGCGGCGCCAGGTTGGTCGCGGAGAGGAGTTGGTAATCCGATGCGAGCACCGGCCAGGAAACGATGACATTGGTGCCGGACGGAGCGAGGGATAACTGCAGCGGGGCGGTCAGCAGTTGAGTGATCCGCGTGGACCAAATGCCGCTGTCAAACGTGGTCTCGATGCCGGACGGATACATGCCAATGACCCAAAACCGGCCGGGGTCGGCCGGATCGACCGAAATCGTGCTGTAATCGCCCCACCGGCTTTGCGTCGTTAATTCCAGCACCTCGTACAGGTCATGGTAACTGGCCACCCCGGACTGCAGCAGGATGGGATTGCCGAACGTGGTGACGCCGTTGACCGTCAGCCCGGCAACGGCATAGCAACTGATGTAGGTGCCGGAACCCGAACCGTTGTAAGTGATGACCATCACGCCATTCGTATTGGCCGCGATGGACGGGAAAAACAGATCCAGGCTGGCATCGGCCAGCGTGCCGGATTCCAGGAGCGCCTGCGTCGCGGCATTGATCCGGTACCAGCGAATGGCGACCCGGCCGTTCACCTCCGTGTTATGAACGGCGTAAAGGACACCCCCGACGGCATAAACCCGGGCGCTCAACCGCGCGTCGTTGGCTTGCAGCGTGGCCGTGCCATCCGGTTGCACCGCGGTAAACAACGGTATGCCAAGGTCGGGATTATCCGGCACCAGGTAAGGGCTGACGAAGATATTGGTGGGGTCCGAAAGGGTCGCATCCGGACCACCGGAACCCAGCACGGCAAAGCTCACGAGATTTGAATGCGGATCACTGGTGGTCCCGATGTCGCCCACCGCCAGAATATTCCCGCTGCTGCTGCCGTCAAAACACGTCACTGGCTGCAGCACCTGGCCGCGGACGCTGTAATCCATCACCCCAGACCAGGTGCTGTGGGAAATATTGGTGGCCAGCAAGTCCGCCTTGGGAATCGAGACCAGGCCCGGTCCGACCGGATTGTCTTCGCCCACAAAAAAATCGCCGGAAAGATAAACGGCATTGCTGTCCACGCCCATCGTGGGGAAATCCGCGAAATCGCCGTTGTCCGGATCCGACTGGAACATGAACCCGGTCCAATGGCCGGTCGGATCCGCCGTGTCGGAGAAGGCGAGCAGGAAATCGTTTGCCTCGAGCGTGGGATCTCCGGACGGCGCGGCGGCATCGTAATCAACCTGCGACGCAAACCAGCGCTGGGAGAGGGGGTCGTAAATGACGCGCGGATCGGACACGCCGGAATCGGGGGAGATGACCAAGCCGGCGTTGGACCAGAATTTGATGTCGGAGATCCGTTTTACGCTCGCGCCGTTGGTCTTGTTATAGACGGCAAAGGTGCCGTTGATGAATTCCACGAAGTGTTTCGGACCGATGTTGCCGTTGGGATCCGGCGGCAGCGCCGAGGAATTGACGCCGTAGGTGCTGCCGATGAAATTCTGGCCAAGCTTGACGGCCACCTGGGCGCGGCCGGCGGCGGCCATCGACAGGCAAAGGCCAAAGGCGACAAATTTCGGGCAAGCCATGCTTCTGGGTGAATTCATCAAGGCTTACCATAACACCAAGCCCGCATTTGTCGATTCGTCATGCCCGGGTAAATCGCCACCGGCAAAAACAGTCCTGGGGGTGCGGGTCCGGCGGCGCGAACACGCATTCCACGCGGATGCGCTCGTCGATGGCCCGCGCAAAACTCTCAAACTCGGCGCGGTGCATGTCCTTGCAGCCGTATTCGCCCAGGCCGCGCTTCAGGCGCGCTTCCTGGCTCGGGCACGACGGCACGGTGATGATCACCTCGCTTTCGCGTTCCTCGATGCGATAGCCGATTAGCAGGGTCCAGGGATAAAGCCGCAAGGCCTGAACGAAACCTTTCAAGCCCTTTTCGTGAATCCCGAACCGGGCGACCAGGTCCTTGGCCGCCAGGCCGCCCACGCGGCCCCAGACCTGCTCGTTCAACTTCTCCGCCTCGGGCTGGCCGTGCCGCTCGGTCGCGTAGATGAACCAGAACGCGTCCATGACCTTGTAATGCCAGAGCAGGAACTCGGCATAACGCCGCAGCCCGGCTTCGTCCAACTGCTTCAGCGCCGAGGTATCCATGGCAGGCTATCGACCGCATTATGACGCAGCCGCCCCGGCGTGCAAGCCGGGACCATCCGCGCCCTTTGGCTCGGAACGCCGGAATGATCCGGCCGGTTCACAAATCAGGCAATGGCGGCCGGATGCATCCGGCGTTCCAGTGAATGGTGGCCACGAGTCTTTCCTTTTTAATTTTCCAATTTTCTGTTTTGCCCCCATCTTGGGCCCATGGAACTGTCCGCCGCCGAGATCCGGAAAGCCGTCCGGGCCGCGCTGACCGAAGACATCGGCCGCGGCGATGTCACGACGCTGGCCACGGTGTCCCGCACCGCCACCGCCCGCGCGGTCCTGCGGGCGCGGGAGCCGCTCGTCGTGGCCGGGCTCGATTTCGCCGAAGCCGCATTTCGTCAAGTCCTGCCGTTCACCATTCGGAGGGGCGAGCTCTGCGAGTCCCAAATTTCAGGGCGTCGTGAGACTTCGCCCCCCGATAGAATCAAGATTCAGCGACTTGTTTACGACGGGCAACGCGTCAAAGCCGGTGCCATATTGCTCAGGATTTCCGGTCCGGCCCGCGCCTTGTTGAGCGCCGAACGGGTGGCGCTGAATTTTGTTCAACGGCTCTCCGGCATCGCCACGTTGACGGCGCGGTTCGTGGCGGCGGTCAAGGGGACCCGCACCCAAATCCTCGACACCCGCAAGACCACGCCCGGCTGGCGGCGTTTTGAGAAGTATGCCGTCCGGTGCGGCGGCGGCAAAAATCACCGGTTCGGCCTGTTCGACCTGGTGCTCATCAAGGACAACCACCTCGCGGCGCTGCGAAATGAAAAGCCGGATGCCGTCACCGCGGCGGTCCGGCGGGCGCGTCAGCGATTTCCGAAATTGAAAATCGAGGTCGAAGCGGACACGCCCGAGCAAGCCGGGCAGGCGGCGGACGCCGGCGCAGACATCATCCTGCTCGATAACCTGAGCCCGGCGCAATTGCGGCAGGCGCTGCGCCGGGTCCGGGGCCGGGCGAAAACCGAGGCCAGCGGCGGCGTGACTCTGGCCACGATCCGCGCCACCGCCCGGACCGGCGTGGACTACATTTCCGTCGGCGCGCTCACCCATTCGGCCCGCGCGGTGGACCTGGGACTGGATTTTACAAACGAATAATTTTAATGCTCCTCGTGCTCATCCTCGTCCTCGATGGTCCGATTTCGAGAACGAGGAAGAGAATGAGGGCGATGACAGAATGACCACGGACGCAAAAATCATTTCGGCGCTGCGGGCGAGCCCGGACGGTGTGTCGGGTGCGGACCTGGCGGAGCAACTGGGCATCAGCCGGGCGGCAATCTGGGCGCGCATCGAGGAGTTACGCCGGGTGGGCTACGAGATCGAGGCCGGGCCGCACTTCGGCTATCGACTGGCGGGCGAACCCGATGCCCTGCTGGCGGACGATTTGCTGGCGCGGCTCGCATCGGTGGGGCGAGACTCCGTCGAGCCAAAACCTTCAAAACTCAAGATTCGAGAGACTCCCGCACCGCCCAAAGTCATCGGACGCGACATCCGGGTTTTCGAGCAGACGACCTCGACCAACGACGTGGTGGAGAAACTCGCGCGCGATGGTGTGCGGGAGGGCGTGGCCGTCTTTGCGGAGGCGCAGACGAAAGGCCGGGGCCGGCTTGGCCGGAAATGGATTTCCCCGGCGCGGAAAGGTCTGTGGTTCTCCATTTTGCTGCGGCCCGAGTTGCGCCCCCAGGAAGCCACGCAATTGACCGTGGCATCGGCCACGGCGTTGCGACGCGCCATTGCGTTCGCGACCGGGCTGCCGACGGAGATCAAATGGCCGAACGACATTGTGATTGGCGGCAGGAAAGTCGCGGGCATCCTGACCGAGTTGAGCGCGGAGCCGGACCGGGTGCGATACGTCGTCCTCGGCATCGGCGTGGACGTGAACCTGGGGGCGGGGGAGTTTCCGCCGGAATTGCGGAAGCTGGCGACCTCGCTCAAGATCGAGTCGGGGCGAACGATGGCGCGGGCCGAGCTGGCGGTGGCGATTCTGCGCGAGCTCGATGCCGACTATGCCAGGCTGTGCGGCGGCGGGTTCGCCAAGCTGGCGGACGAATGGCAGGCGCATTGCCAGACGATGGGCCGCCAGGTGACCATTCAAATCGGCGAACGCAAAATCCGCGGGCGCGCCGAATCGCTGGACGATGCCGGCGCGCTGCTGTTGCGGACCGAACACGGCCATCTGGAGCACGTCACGGGCGGCGATGTGACCTTGGAAAAGTGATTGGTGATTCGTTAAATGAGTGATTGGCAAATTGGCATTGACGATTGATCCATTTAACCAATCACTTATTTAACCAATTACGATGATTTTACTGTTCGACATCGGCAACACGAACACGCACATCGGCCTGGCCAACCGCCGCCGGGTTGTAAAGCAGGCCGACATTCCCACCGCCGCCTGGTTCAACGGAATGGCGCCAAAACGGGTGCGGCAATTTGTCGGGCGGGGCCGGCCCGACGGCGCCGCCTTGTGCAGCGTCGTGCCGCGCGCGACGCCGCGGGTCCGCCAGGCGCTCCGACGACTTTGGCAATTGCGGCCGTTCGAGCTCAACTGGAAGACCCTGCGGGGGGTGGGCATTGATTATCCCCACCCGGAAACGATCGGCGAAGACCGCCTGGCCAATGCGGTGGCGGCCCGGCATCGCTTTGGGGTACCGGTGGTAGTGGTGGATTTCGGCACGGCGGTCACGCTCGATGTGGTGGACCGCCGCGGCAAGTACGTGGGCGGGATCATTGCGCCCGGCCTGGCGGCGATGACGGAGTATCTGCATGAAAAGACGGCGCTGCTGCCGCGGATCAAGATCCACGAAATCAAGACCAGCATCGGCCGAAGCACCGAGGAGGCGATGGTGGTCGGCGCCGTGCATGGCTATCGCGGCCTGGTGCGCGAACTGATTGCCGAGTTGAAGCGCGCGTTAAAGACCAGGCAATTGCCGGTCGTGGCCACCGGCGGTTACGCGAAGCTGATGGCGGCCCGGCTGCCGGAAATTTCCGCGGTGGACCCGAATCTCACCTTGGAAGGCTTGCGGCTGGTCTGGGAAGCGGCGCGCGGCGACGACTGACGCTTCTTTGCTGGAAAATTCCGGTTGGAGAGTCGATTTTTGACAAGGTTCCCGGAGAAAATGGTGCGCGCTGCAGGGTTTGAACCTGCAAAAAACCGCTGATTCATTGGGAAAGTCAGATAGTGCCTCACAAATAGCCTCACAAAAAACCGGCATTGCGTTGGAAGGCCTAGAATCCGTAGTGGGGGCTTGGTCCAAACTTCCTGCGCCGCTCAAGGCGGCAATTCTGGCCATCGTCAACTCCGCGGAGGGTGCGCAATGAATGACAATCCTCCAGGGGAACAACGCGAAGGAACTGTGAGCCAGGGAAGCGGGGCCTGCTTTCCATTTTCGCGTGGGGACGAGAATAACGAGCGGGAAAACGTCATCTGTCCTGTCTCGCGCATAAACTTGCATGGCGATCGGCAAGGGCCAGTGGCGGCGCGGCGCGCAGCGCCGCCCGTCTCGGCCCTTATTCATCAAAATAGAAACAATGGCATTGAGTCAGAATTGCCCGTCCTGCGGGATGAATTCCAAGCCGAACAGGAAATCAAGGAAGTCGAAGCAATTGTTCAAAGGTTGCCGTCTCGTCTTCGCAAAAAAATATTCGCCCTGCGATTGAAGATCGAATGGATGGTCAAAACCTACGGCATCAATCATGTTGGCCTGCAAACCATGACGATTCGGGAAAACGTGACCGACCGCAAAGAATTTGAACGCCGGTTCAAATCCATCGCCACCAATGTCTTTCCAGAGCTCTTCCGGGACTGGCTCCGGGTGTTTGAACGGCAACAGCGCGGAGCCTGGCACGCGCATGTCGTGGTCGTCACCAAAGAGGACATCCGCACCGGTACGGATGTGGTGGCCCTGAATCAACTGCTCAAGGACAAGCGGGACCGCAAAATCA
>DATJOW010000176.1:0-36626 GCA_035506715.1 Candidatus Acidiferrum sp.
TGGTCGAGCTCGCCGCAGGCGGCCGCGAACAGCACGTGGGGGGTTGGGCGAAATTGAATGCGCACTTCGCTCGCGCTGGAGGGAAGATTTTTTCCGGTGCGCAAATAAAACGGCACGCCGGACCAGCGCCAGTTGTCAATGAACAGTTTCAGCGCGACAAACGTTTCGACATTGGAATCGGCCTTCACTTTGGCCTCCTGCCGGTAACCCGCCACCGGCTGGCCGTCCACCGTCCCGGCGAAATATTGGCCGCGCACGACCTGCCGGGCGACGTCTTCTGGGCGCAAGGCGCGAACGGATTTGAGCAGCTTCACCTTCTCGTCGCGGATGGCCTCGGCCTCGAGCGACACGGGCGGCTCCATCGCCATCAGCGCCAGCACCTGGAGCATGTGATTCTGCACCATGTCGCGCAGCGCCCCGGCTTCCTCGTAATAGCCGCCGCGCTGGCCCACGCCGAGCTTTTCGCTGACGGTGATTTGCACGTGGTCGATCAAATTGCGGTTCCAAAGCCGCTCGAAAACGGAATTGGAAAAGCGGAACATCAAAATGTTCTGCACCGTTTCCTTGCCGAGGTAATGGTCAATGCGGCAGACCTGCTGCTCCTGCGCGAAGCGGGTCAGCTCCCGGTTCAGCGCGCGGGCCGAGGCGAGGTCGTGGCCGAATGGCTTCTCCACCACGATGCGCTGCCAGGCGGACCCTTCCCGGTTCAACAGGCCGGCGCGGTGGATTTGCTCGACCACTTCGCCAAACTGGCTGGGCGACACCGCCAGGTAAAACAAGAGATTTTCCCGCAATGGCCCGCTCCCGAATGACGTCAGCCGCTCCTCCAGCTTTTTGTAGGCGGCCGCGTCGGTGACGTCGCCCGTGCAATAAAACAGGTTGGCAGCGAATCCCCGCCAGACCTTCTCGTCCACCGGCTTGGTGCGCGAGAACTGGTCGAGCGCCGCACGCAGTTCCGCCCGCCACGCGTCATCCGTTTTCTCTCGGCGCGCGAAGCCGACAATCCGGTACGACGCCGGCATCTGCTTTTCCTTGGCGAGGTGGTAGAATGCCGGGATGAGCTTGCGCGCCGTCAAGTCGCCGCTCGCGCCGAAGATGACAATGGAGCAGGGGTCGGGCGCCTTGCGTTCGGCGCCCATGTGGCACGGTGTATCCTCCAATGCAATCGAATGATTCACGGGGCACACGATGCCGCAACCGGCACCCAAATTCAACGCCTCTGTTGGGGATTGAAGTTGTAGGAGACGACGTGAGGAATCTCACTTCATAATCCGTAATCCACAACTCCAATAAATCACGAGCACGCGACGAACACCGGTGTCCGCAATCCGAAATGGATCAGAGCCGTGTTACCTCGGCTCCAACATTTGCCATCCAGAAATTGCTCGCCCGGCCCGGCGGTTTTTCGCAGACTTTCCCGGCGCGCGCATGAAAGCAAAAATCATTGTCACCCCCAAAAAAGCCGTCGTGGATCCCCAGGGCAAGACCGTCAAAAACGCCCTCGAACAGATGGGCTACTCGGGCATCACCGGCGTCCACGTCGGCAAGTACATCGAGATCGACCTCGCGCCGGATGCCGACCGCGCGGCCGCGCAAAAGGCGCTCAATGACGCCGCGCACAAATTTTTGAGCAACCCCATCATCGAGGATTATCGCTTGGAAATTACTGACTGAAATGGAAGCTTCAAACTCCAAACACCAAGCCCCGGAGAAGCTCCAAACCTCAATCTCCAAACAAATCGCCTGCACGGAGATTTTGGAGCTTGCTGCTTGGAGCTTCCTTGGATGTTGGATGTTGGTGCTTGGAGCTTTTCTTGGTTCGACTATCTAACGACCATGAACTGTGTGGTTTTACAATTTCCCGCCAGCAATTGCGACCAGGACGCCATCCACGCCGTCCGGCTGCTCGGCCATGCCGCGCGTTACGTCTGGCACAAGGAACATTCGCTGGGCGACGCCGATTGCGTCATCGTGCCGGGCGGATTCAGCTACGGCGATTATCTCCGGTGCGGCGCCATCGCCCGATTCAGCCCGGTGATGCAGGCGGTGAAACAATTTGCCGACAACGGCGGACTGGTGCTGGGCGTGTGCAACGGATTCCAGGTGCTGACCGAAGCCGGCCTGCTGCCCGGCGCGCTCGTGCGCAATCGCGACCTGCAGTTCCATTGCGAACACATTTTTCTGAAAGCCGCCACCGCCGACTCGCCGTTCACGAACAAAATACCGGCCGACAAAATTCTCCGCATCCCCATCGCCCACGGCGAAGGCTGCTATTTTGCCGACGAAGAAACGCTGGCGAAGCTCAAGGCGAAGTACCAAATCCTGTGGCAATATTGCGATGCGAGCGGAAACTTGACCGACACGGCAAATCCGAACGGCTCGCTCCAGAACATTGCCGGCGTGTGCAACGAACGCCGCAACGTGGCCGGCCTGATGCCGCATCCCGAACGCGCCTGCGAACCCATCCTCGGCAGCAACGACGGCAAATGGATTTTTGAAAGTGTCTTTGAGGCACTGAAGAACAAAACCGCCGCGCAAGCGGCTTGATATTTTCCGATGACCGAATCTGCCATCACGCCTGAATTGGTTGCCAAACACAACCTGACGCCGGAGGAATATGCCCACGTGAAGCAAATCCTCGGACGCGAGCCGAGCTACACCGAGTTGGGCATTTTCTCGGTGATGTGGAGCGAGCATTGCAGCTACAAGAACACGCGCCCGTTGCTCAAAACCTTCCCGACCAAATCCAAAAAAATCCTCGTCGGCGCCGGCGAGGAAAACGCCGGCATCATTGATATTGGCGACGGCCTGGCCATTGCGTTCAAGGTGGAATCGCACAATCATCCGAGCGCCGTCGAGCCGTTCCAAGGCGCGGCCACCGGCGTGGGCGGCATCGTGCGCGACATCTTCACCATGGGCGCCCGGCCCATCTGCTCGGTAAACTCGCTGAGATTTGGGCCTATTGCCAAAGCAGGAGATAACGCAAGGAGTTTCGCTTTAAACTCCGAACTCCGAACTCCGAACTCCGAAATGAATCAGAGCCGACTGACGTCGGCTACTACGAATGGAGAAAAGGAAGCCGCTTTAAAAAATAATCGCCGTCTTTTTGCCGGCGTGGTCTCTGGCATCGCGCATTACGGCAATTGCTTCGGCATCCCGACCATCGCCGGCGAGGTGTATTTCGACAAATCCTACGAAGGCAATCCGCTGGTGAACGCTTTCTGCCTCGGTGTGTTGCGCCACGAACAGATTGCGCGCGGCGCGGCCAAGGGCATCGGCAATCCGGTCTTTTACGTCGGCCCGGCCACCGGCCGCGACGGCCTGGCCGGCGCGGCGTTTGCGTCGCAGGATTTGACCGAGGAATCCGCCGAGCAACAGCGTGGCGCGGTGCAGGTGGGCGACCCGTTCATGGAAAAGCTCGTCTGCGAAGCCTGCCTCGAGCTGCTCGCCACCGGCGCGGTCGCCGGCATCCAGGACATGGGCGCCGCGGGGCTGACCTGCTCGACCTGCGAAACCGCCGCGCGGGCGGGCACGGGCATCGAGATCGAGCTCGACAAGGTGCCGCAGCGCGCGCCGAACATGAGCAGCTACGAAATCATGCTTTCGGAATCGCAGGAGCGGATGCTCATCATCGTCCACCAAGGCCGCGAAGAGGAAGTGAAACGGATTTTCGACAAGTGGGATTTGCCGTGGTCGGAAATCGGTTTCGTCACCGACACCGGCCGGATGGTGGTGAAACACCAAGGCAAGGTCGTCGCGGACATTCCCGCTAAAAAGATCGCCGACGAATCGCCGGTGTACCACCGCGAAGCGAAGGAACCGGAATATCTCAAGGAAGTGCGTGGGTTCCGGCTTGACCAAATTCCCCAGACGCCAGATCCCGGACGCGAGCTCCTGAAACTTCTCGCCTGGCCGACGATTGCGTCGAAGAACTGGGTTTACCGGCAATACGACCACATGGTCCGCGACGGTTCGGTGGTCTGTCCGGGCAGCGATGCGGCGGTGCTGCGCATCAAAGCGGATTCGCTGCCGGAATTGGACGTAGCGCAGGCGTCCTTGCCTGCGGGTTCGGGTGGCATCCTGCCGCCCGACGGAGCTGGAAGCTCGTCGAACTCGCAGGCTGGAAGCCTGCGCTACACTGAAAAACTCATCGCTCTCACGGCGGATGGCAACGGCGCCTACGTTTATCTGGATCCCTACGAAGGCGCGAAAATTGTGATGGCCGAGGCCTGCCGCAATCTGGCCTGCTCCGGCGCGGTGCCGCTGGGCACCACGGACAATCTCAATATGCCCAGCCCGATGAAGCCGGAGCTGTTCTGGCAGATCAAGGAATCCGTGCGCGGCCTGGCCGATGCGTGCAAGTTTTTCAACGCGCCGGTCACCGGCGGCAATTGCTCGCTCTACAACCAAAGCCCCAACGGCCCGATTGATCCGACGCCGACGGTGGTGGTGGTCGGCCTGATTGAAAAATCGGAACATGTCACGACGCAATGGTTCAAGGACGAAGGCGATGCCGTTATTCTGCTGGGCGAACCAGTCGATATGAATGACCCGTTGCAAGGCCTGGGTGGCAGCGCGTATTTGCAGGTGATTCACGGCCTGAAAAACGGCACGCCGCCGCGTTGCGACCTGGAAGCCGCCCGAACTTTGCATACGACCCTGCTTGGGCTGATTCAATCCGGCCTGGTCAAAAGCGCGCACGATTGCAGCGAGGGCGGCCTGGCCGTGTGCCTGGCGGAAAGCTGCATCAGCCAGCTCGTCGCCCGTGAATCGCCTAGATTGATTGGGGCGGAGATTGATCTTTCATCGGTGGGGCGAGAGTCCTCTCGAGCCCAAAAATCCGATGGCGAAGAGAAGTCAGGGCTCGACGGAGTCTCGCCCCACCGGCTGGACGCCTTGCTCTTCGGCGAGACGCAATCGCGCGTCGTCATCAGTTGCAACGCGCTCGACGCGGTAAAAGTCGTCGAACGCGCCAAACTCCTGGGCGTTCCGGCGGTTCAAATCGGCAAAGTTGGCGGCGACAAGCTGACCATGAAAACCGCCGCCGGCGAATTCAGCGCGCCGGTGGCGGAATTGCACGACGCCTGGTGGCACAGCCTCGCGCGGGCGATGGCGTAATCGACCGGGTCAACCGGACGGTCGTGATCCTCGACAAACCTGTGCCTGCAAACGCACACCGCCACCGCTGAACAAAACGGATTGACCCGATGTCCACTCATCCGCAGACGGGAATAACCATTTGCAATCGAACGCCGACAACGTAAACTATGCGACGTAAATTCTCGTGCGACAATTTTTGACCATTGCCCTCAACGCCTTCATGGAATTGATCCGGCAGCCGGTTTTCCTGTTGCTGATGACGGTCTCCGTGCTGTTCGAGATTTTCCTGGCCGTGCCTTATTACTTTGCGCTGGGCGATGAAACCAAGCTGGTCGCCACCAGCGCGCTGGCGGTGATGCTGTTCGCCGGCTTGCTCGGCGCGGTCTTGAGTGCGTCGGCGTCCCTGGCGCGTGAAATCCGCACCGGCACGGCGCTGGCCGTCCTCTCCAAGCCGGTCGGCTGCACCCGGTTTTTTCTGGCCAAATACGTCGGACTCGCCGCCGCCCTGACCCTGCTGTCGTATGTCAATCTCGTCGGCGTGCTGCTCGCCAACTGGATGTCGTTCGACGCTTACGGCAAGACCAACCTGCCGGCGATCGCCATATTTGCGTCGGGCGTGGCAGCCGCCTACGCCCTGGCCGGCTTCAGCAATTTCTTCCTGCGCCGCCCGTTCGTGAGCGATGCCGTCCTGGCGCTGGTGGTGATGACGACCCTGACCGCCGCCCTGATTTTTCGGTTTGTGCGGCAGATGCAATCCCTGGGCACCATGGCGCAGGTGGACTGGCGGCTGGTCCCGGCCGGCCTTCTGATTTTGTTCGCGCTGTGGATCCTGGCGGCGCTGGCGCTGGCGTGTTCGACCCGTCTCGACACGATTCCGACGCTGGCCGTCTGCTCGGCCCTGTTCTTGATCGGACTCATGTCGGATTACCTGTTCGGCACCCGCGCGGCCGCCGGTCAGGGGTGGGCTTCCATTCTTTACACCGCGGTTCCGAACTGGCAGATTTTTTGGCTTGCCGACGCCCTGGACATGGGCAAAAGCACTTTTCACTGGGGCTATGTCGGCAAGGCCCTGGCCTATGACATCGCCTATGCCGGCGCGGTCCTGGCTGTGGGCACGGCGCTGTTTGAGGAACGCGAATTGAGTTGAGCATGGAACGCAACGTTCAAAAAAATGGTCTGGTGAATCTGGTGGCGGCGGTATTGGTTTTCCTCGCCGCTTTCGCCGTGACGAGCTACGTGAATTCGCTGGCGGGTCAGGCCTGCACGATTTTCCTGGGCCTGGGCGTGCTCGTGACGTTCACCGGCTGGTTCCAGATGCGCCTCGAAGACAACGAGCGGCTGGAGCGGTTGGAGGTGGAGGAACTGGCCCGGGCCCGGGGCGAAACGACCTTGTTTGCGTCCAAGGACGCTGAGGTTTTCCCGGCCCAACGCGCCCGCCTCCAATTCGAAAAATTTTTTGTGCCGGCCCTGGGCGCCCTGCTGTTTGTGCTGGAAGCGGGCGCGGCCTGGCTGCTCTGGCGTTGGACCGGCAAATCTGAAAGCGTCATCGTGGCCGATCGGGCCATGGCGTCGCTGTCCCTGTTCGGGATTTTTGCGCTCCTGTTGTTTTTGCTGGGACGATTTTCCGTGACCATTGCCCGGCTGGAGGATCACCGGTTGCTGCGACCCGGCGCCAGCTTCCTGCTGGCCGGCGCCTATCTTTGCTTTGTCACCGCGCTGGGCATCGCCGGCGCCTGGGCGGAATTGCCGAAGGCGGATTTTTATATCGCCCGCGCCCTGTGCGTGTTGTTGGGCGTGATGGCGGCGGAAATGCTCGTCACGCTGCTGTTGGAAATTTACCGGCCGCGCATCAAAGGCAAGGTTGCCCGGCCCCTGTACGAGAGCCGGCTGGTCGGGCTGCTCGCGCAGCCGGAAAGCCTGTTCACGACGGCGGCCCAGGCGCTGGATTATCAATTCGGTTTCAAGGTGTCGGAGACCTGGTTTTTCCAACTGCTCCAGCAAAACCTGCCGCTGCTGCTGTTGGCCCAGCTCGCCGCGCTCGTTTTGTCCACGTGCGTGGTGTTCGTGGCGGCCGGGGAGCGGGCCGTGCTGGAGCACTTCGGCCGGCCCGTCGCGGTGCTCGAGCCGGGCGCCCATTTGAAATGGCCGTGGCCGGCGGACCAGATTTACCGCCATCGCACCGAACAGATCCAGACGTTCATCGTCGGCGCCCAGTTGGAGGCGGGCAGCGAAGAGGCCAATGCCATCCTCTGGAGCATCAGCCATGGCAAGGAGGATAATTTCCTGGTCGCCAACCGCGCCCCGGACACGATCAAGACCGACAGCGACACCGCCGGCGACCTGCTCAAAGCGCCGCCGGTGAGCCTCATCGCCGTCAGCATCCCGGTCCAGTTTCAAATCACCAACGTCATGGCCTGGGCCTACACCAACGCCGACCCGGCGGGCTTGTTGCAGGATCTGGCGACGCGGGTGGTGGTGCATTACCTGGCCGGGGTAGACTTGAACGACGTGATGTCGCACCTGCGGCAGGAGGCCACGGAGACGTTGCGCAATCAGATCCAGGCCGCCGCGGACACGGCCCGGCTGGGGGCGAAAATCACCTTTGTCGGCCTCCAGGACATCCACCCGCCGACCCCGGTGGCGGGCGATTACGAAAAAGTGGTGGGAGCGGAACAGACCAAGCTGGCCGCCATCCTCCAGGCCCAGGCCGAGGCCATCCGCACCAATGCGCTGGCGGGGGCGCGGGCGTTCACGACCACGAACGAGGCGGACGCGCTGCGGCAACGGCTCGAAGTCTCGGCGCTGGCGCGCGCGGCGCTGTTTACCAACCAGATCCCGGCATTCGAGGCCGCCCCGTCGGTGTACCGGCAACGCGCCTATTTCCAGACGTTCGCCGCGGCCACGGCCAACTCCCGCAAATACATCCTGCTGGTGACCAACACCTCGGACGTGCTGATTTTCAATCTGGAAGACAAAATCCGCGAAGACCTGTTGAATTTGAACGTGCCCTCATCCTCCAAATAACGCATCGCCATGAAACGCAACGCAACGACCATCCTCATCGGCACCGTGCTGGTAGTGATTTTCGCACTGCTGCTCTTTGTCTTTCAAGTGCGCCAGTCGGAAGTGGCCATCCTGACCACGTTTGAAAAGCCCACCGCGGAACCTTATGACAAGCCCGGCGCCTACTTGAAATGGCCGTGGCCCATCCAGAAGGTCTATAAATTCGACCAGCGCATCCAGAATTTCGAGGACAAGTTCAGCCAGACACTCACGGCGGACAATAACAACCTCATCGTCACCCTTTACACCGGCTGGCGGATTTCCGACGCCAGACTGTTCTACCCCAAATTCCAGGGCTCCGTGCCGGCGGCCCAGCGCATTCTGGAAGGCATCCTGCGCAGCGCCCAGAACGCCGTCATCGGCAAACACAACCTGTCCGATTTCGTGAACGCCAATCCGAAGGAACTGAAGTTCGACGCCATCGAGGCGGAAATCCAACAGGCCGTCCAGACCGATTTGAGCACCAACGACTACGGCATCACCATCGAATTTCTCGGCTTCAAAAAAATCGAGCTGCCGGAGAGCGTCACCCAGACCGTTTTCGACCGCATGAAAAACGAACGGCAAAAGCTGATTTCCAAGACGGAAAACGAAGGCAAGGCCGAGGCGCAGAAAATCCAGTCCGCCGCCGACCGCCAGGCCGCCGAGACCATCGCCAACGCTGATGCCGCCGCCACCCGCATCCGGGGCGAAGGCGAGGCGGCTGCGGCCAAGGTCCTGCCGGTGTTCCAGCAAAATCCGGCGCTGGCGAATTATCTGTTACGCATCGACGCGTTGAAACAGTCGCTCAGCCAGCGGGCGACCTTGATTTTCGACGAGCGGACGCCGCCGTTCGATTTGTTCCTGAATTTCCCGACCAACACCCCGAGCCGGTAATGCCATGAGCCACGACCACGACCACGATCATCTGCCGCCGCCGGCGCCTGCGCCGGTGACGCCCGACGACGCCGGTTCCCAGGCGCTGGCCGAGGCGTTGCGCAGCAGTTTTGCGATTGTCAAATTTGCCATGCTGCTGATGGTGCTGGCATTTTTTGCCTCCGGTTTTTTCACGGTCGGCCCGGCGGAAAAGGCGGTCATCCTGCGCTTCGGCCGGCCCGTCGGCGAGGGGGTCAAGGCCCTGCTGGGCGCCGGCTTGCACTGGTCGTTCCCGTATCCGATCGATGAAGTCGTCAAAATCCCCATCACGGAAATCCAGAGCGTCGACTCCACCGCCGGCTGGTATTACATGTCGCGCGACGAGGAAATCCTCTTCAAGGCGACCGGCAAAATCCCGCCGTCCGCCGCTTCGTTGAACCCGGCAGTGGACGGCTACGTCATCACCGCGGACCAGAACATCGTGCACACGCGGGCGACCCTTTATTATCACATCGCGGATGCAATCCGGTACGTGTTCGAGTTCGCGTCCGCCTCCAACACGGTGCAGAACGCGCTCAACAACGCGCTGCTCTCCACGGCCGCGCGGTTCAACGTGGACGACATTCTGACGCGGGATGTGGCGGGATTCCAGGATGCCGTTCTCCGGCAGGTCAGCGATTTGACCGAGCGGGAGCAGTTGGGCGTTGTCATCGACCGGTGTGTGGTTCAGAGCGTCGCGCCGCGGCAGTTGCAGGACGTGTTTGACCAGGTCACCACCGCGCGCGAAAACCGCAACAAACTGCTCAACGACGCGCACAGCTATGAAAGCCAGGTCCTGATCCAGGCCGGCGCCCAGGCCACCACCATTACCAACGCCGCGGAAGCCGACCGGGCGCGTTACGTCGAATCCATCACCGCCGAGGGCAAACGGTTCAACGATTTGCTGCCGAAGTACGCCAGCAATCCCAACCTGTTCGCGCAACAAACCTTTTTGCAGGCCGTCGGACCGGCGCTGACCAACGCGGATAAATGGATTCAGCCCGTCACCGAAAGCGGTAAAAGCATGGAAGTGCGGCTGATGTTGAACCGCGAGCCGCCGTCGCCGAAAACCGCGGCACCCAATCCGTAAATCGTAAAGCGAAGTTTTTATGCAGGTCACGTCACTTTTGAGCCGCCACGAACACGAGCATGGGCCCGAGTGCGGCTGCGGGCACGATCACGAGCATTCCGTCGTCCACCTCTGGCAGGCCGTTCTGGGCGTGGTCTTCGTCCTCAACGCTTTCATTGTGGACTGGTTTCTGGAACAGGGCCAGACGGTGGCCAGCGCGAGCGCCTTCATCGGCGCCGTCATTCTCGGCTACCCCATCGTGCTGACTGCCGTCCGGGATTTGCGCGTCGGGCGCCTCAGCATCAACGAGCTCGTGGCCATCGCCGTCCTCGCCGCGTTCGCTTCCGGCGATTACAAGACAGCCGGCGTCGTCGCCTTTTTCATGCTCACCGGCGAAATCATCGAGACCCACACGGCCGAGGGCGCGCGGGCCTCCATCGAATCGCTCATCAAACTCACCCCCACCAAGGCGCGCCGGCTCAAGCAAGACGGCAGCGAGGAGGAGGTGGCCGCCAGCGAACTCGCCGTCGGCGACGTGATCCGTGTCCGCCCCGGCGACAATGTTGCGGCGGACGGCGTCATTGTCAGCGGCCAGGGCTCGTTCAACCAGGCCACCATCACCGGCGAATCGCTGCCGGTGGACAAGAAGTTCGGCGACGAGGTGTTTGCCGGCACGCAGAACCTGACCGGCGTCCTGGAAATCAAGGTCAGCCGCGCCGGCGAAGACACCACGCTGGGCCGCGTGCGCGAACTCATCCTGGCCGCGGAAAAAACCAAGCTACCCATCATGAAAATCGTGGACCAGTACATGGGCTTTTACACGCCGCTGGTGCTGGTCATCGGCGCGCTGGTCTGGGCGTTCACGCACGACCTGACGCGCGTCATCGCCGTGTTCGTCGTCTCCTGCCCCTGCGCGTTCATCCTGGCCACGCCCACCGCGATGGTCGCGGCGCTGTCCGCCGCCGCCCGGCTCGGCATTTTGATCAAGAACGTCGCCGACATTGAAGCCGCCGCCCGCATCAACGCCTTCGTTTTTGACAAGACCGGCACGCTGACCACCGGCGAGCTGGCCGTGAGCCGGTTGATGCCGATTGGCGAAACCAAGCCGGCGGAGCTGCTGCGCTGCGCCGCTTCGGCAGAAAAATACAGCAACCATCCCACGGCCAAGGCGCTCGCACAACTGGCGGGCGAGGCCGGCGTGCCATTGGCCGAGCCGCAGAATTTTGCCGAGACGGCCGGCCGCGGCGTGAAGGCCGACGTGGGCGGCGCCAAAATCCTGGTCGGCCGCGCGCAGTGGCTCAAGGACAACGGCGTGGACAGTCAGTTCGAGAAATCGGTGGACTTGGACGAAACCGAGGGCTGGAGCCTGATTTTTGTGGCGCGCGACGGCAAGTGCATCGGCTGGATTGGCCTCCAGGACCAGACCCGGTCTGAGGCGAAGGAATCCCTCGCCGAATTGAAGGAAGCTGGCGTGCGCCGAGTGGCGATGATCAGCGGCGACCGCCAGCCGGTGGCGACGCGCGTGGCGGCGGAGATCGGCTGTGAAGAGGCGCGCGGCGAATGCCTGCCGCAGAACAAGGTGGATTTTGTGCGCGGCATGAGGACGAAGGGCTACCGCGTGGCCGTGGTCGGCGACGGCGTGAACGACGCGCCGGCGCTGGCGGCGGGCGACATTGGCATCGCGATGGGCGCGGCGGGCAGCGAAGTGGCCATCCACAGCGCGACGATTGCGCTGATGAACAACGACCTGAAGCGCCTGCCGTTCCTGGTGAAGCTCTCCCGCAGCACCCGCGCGGTCATCAACCAGAATTTTGTGTTCGGCGTCGTGTTTATCCTGGTTGGGTGGACGGCCACCACCACCGGCTACATCGGCCCGATTGTCGCGTCCATCCTGCACGTGTGCGGCTCGCTGATTGTGATTTTCAACAGCGCCCGGCTGGTGCGCAAAGGCGAGGAATTGGAACATTATCATCCCGAACCGGCCGCGCCGACCCCCGGCTCCGGTCCACGCGCCGAAGCGTCGGGCCAACTGACGCCCAAGCTGGCGTGATGGCCGCCGCCTGCATCTGATCTATGCCCGTTGCCGAATCAAATCCGCAATCCGCAATCCGCAACCCGCAATCCAACGGCGAAGTGGTTGTGGCCGTCCGCGGCCTGACCAAGGTGTTCAAGGATTTCTGGAACCGGCCCAAGGCGCGCGCCGTGGATAACGTGGACTTCGACGTGCGGCGGGGCGAAGTGTTCGGCCTGCTCGGCCCCAATGGCTCCGGCAAGTCCACCACCGTGAAGCTGCTGCTCGGCCTGTTGCATCCCACCCGCGGCCAAATCGAGGTCTTCGGCCACTCGCCGCGGCACGTGCAGACCAAGGCGCGCATTGGTTATCTGCCGGAGGAATCGTACCTTTACCGCTTTCTCAACTCGCGCGAGACGCTTGATTTCTTCGGCAACCTGTTTCATCTCGACAAAGGCGAGCGTACCAGCCGCATCGAGCAATTGCTGGAAATGGTCGGCCTGAGCCAGGTGCACATGCGCTCGGTGGGCGAATTTTCCAAGGGCATGCAGCGCCGCATCGGACTGGCCCAGGCGCTCATCAACGATCCCGACCTGGTGATTCTCGACGAGCCGACGTCTGGGCTGGACCCCATCGGCTGCCGGGAGGTCAAGGACCTCATACTGGCGCTGGCAGGCCGCGGCAAAACCGTGATTTTGAGCAGCCACCTGCTGTCGGATGTGGAAGACGTCTGCGACCGGGTGGTGATTTACTACGGCGGCAAAATCCAGGCGATGGGTTCGCTCCGGGAATTGCTCGCCACGCCCGATGCCGTTCGCATCACCACGCCCGTCCTGCCCCGTGAAACCATGGAACGCGTGCTGGGAATTATCCGTCAAGACGCGGCGGCCGACCGGATCAAGATTGATATCCCCACGCAGAACCTGGAGAGCTACTTTCTCGACGTGGTCCAGAAGGCGCGCCAGGCGGCGGCGGAAACTTCCGGCGCCACCTCCGGCGCCCGCGTGGCGGCTTACCTGCGCGCCGGCGCCGAGGAACGGCCCCCAGCCGAGAAAGTCCTGGAACGGCTGACCCTGCCCCAGGCGGCCCAGCCGGCGACTCAGCCGGCGGCGGCGATCGCCGCCACGTCCAAGGTGGACGATAAAAAGCTGGAAGCCCTGAGCAAAGCCGCCGAGCCCGCTCCGGCACCGGCCAAGCCGAAATCTGCAACGGAGGAAAAGCCGGTGGATTTGTCGAAGGCGGATGAAAAATTGTCGTCGCTATTGGGAAAGAAGCCTTAGTGCGGGGACGAGCGCGAAGACGAGGACGATTAATCAATGCAAAGATTGCTGGCGATCGCCTGGTTGACCTGGAAAGCCGCGTTCCGGTTCCGGCTGTTTCTGGTGCTGGCGGCGCTGTTGCTCGCATCGGTGGTGGCTCTGCCGCTGTTGATCAAGGACGACGGGACGGCGCGCGGGTTCGCCCAGATTTTTCTGACCTACACGCTGAGCGTGATCACCGCCCTGCTCGGCTTGTCCACCCTCTGGCTGGCGTGCGGCACGCTGGCCCGGGACATCGAGGAATGCCAGATGCAGGTCGTGGCGACCAAGCCGGTCGCCCGCTGGCAAGTCTGGCTGGGCAAATGGCTGGGCATCATGTCGCTGAACGCCGCGCTGCTGGCCCTGTCCGGCGCCTGCGTCTGCGGGCTGCTGCAATGGCGCGCGGCCAAATTGCCGGACGCGGAACAGAAAATTCTGCGCGAGCAGATCCTCGTGGCGCGCGGGTCGGCAAAGCCGGCCACCGACCCGGCGGCCATCGAGGCGGAAACCGAGAAGATTCTGCAGGACCGCCTGAAGAACAACGCCGTGGACAAAGCGGACGTGCCGCAGTTGCGCAAGCAAATCCGCGAACTCATCAAGGCGGATTTGCAGCTGGTGCCGCCGGGCTACTCGCGCTCCTGGCAGATTGATCTGGGCCTGGCCAAAAACTTTCTGCACGGCCGGCCGCTGCAACTGCGGGTGAAATTCAACGCGGCGCAAAAAAGCCCGTCCGGCACGTTCGTCGCCTTCTGGCAGGTCGGGGTGCCGGAGAAGACGCAACTCTGGCGCAGCGAGGCCATGAGCCTGGCGCCGGACACTTTTCACGAGTTCCAGATTCCGCCGGATTTGTACGACCGCGAAGGCATGCTGACCGTGATGTTCGTAAACCTGAACAGCACGTCGCTGCTGTTCCCGCTCGACGATGGCGTGGAGGTGCTGTATCCCCAGAGCGGCTTCACGCTGAATTTCGTCCGCGGCCTGGGCATTATTTTCTGCTGGCTGGCGCTCCTGGCCACGATCGGGCTGGCGGCGGCGAGCTTCTTGACCTTTCCCGTCGCGGCGTTTTTCTCCCTGGCCGTGGTCGTCATGATGCTTTCCAGCGGCACGCTGGCCGAGGCGGTGGAAGCCGGCACGGTGGTTGGCGGCAACGGGGAGACCGGTGTCATGGGCCATTCGCCGCTCGACGTGGTGCTGGTTCCGATGTTCAAGGGGTTTCTGGTCGTCATCCAGCTCGTGCAGAATTTCTCGCCGGTGGACGCCTTGAGCACGGGCCGCAGCATTCCGTGGACGGAACTGGGCCGGGCTTTCGGCCAGATCGTCCTGCTGCTGGGCGGGGTCATCGGCCTGACCGGCATCCTGTTGTTTAACCGCCGTGAGCTGGCCACTGCCCAAGGCAGCCAATGAACGCCCGCGCGAAGAAGATCCTCTTGCTGCTCCTGGCGGCGGCGCTGCTCTTCGGCGCCGGCCGGGTGCAGCGGGCGTTGAACCGGGACCGGGAGGAACTCGGCCTGACGCGCGCCTCGGCTTTGACCGGCGCTCCGCCACTGCTGGCGTTCACGACCGTGGCGCTGGGCGGGTTCCGCGGGCTGATTTCCAATTACCTCTGGATCCGCGCCAACGATTTGCAGCTCGACGACAAGTTTTTCGAGGCGGCCCAGCTGGCGGATTGGATCACGGCCCTGGAGCCGAGCTTCGCCCAAGTCTGGCTCTTCCAGGCCTGGAACATGGCGTATAACATCTCGGTCAAGTTCAAGGAGAACGCCCCGGGCGACTATTCGGATCGCTGGCGCTGGGTGGAGCGCGGCATCGAACTGCTCCGCGACGACGGCTTGCGTTACAATCCCAATGACATCCTCATCCACCGCGAGCTGGCCTGGTTCTTCCAGCACAAGATGGGGCAGAACCTCGACGACGCGAACGTTTATTACAAGCAGCAGTGGGCGAAGGAAATGATGCCGTTTTTCGGGCCCAAAGGGACCAATTTCTCCGAATTGCTCCACCCGCAAACGGCCGAGGCCGAGGCGCGGCTCCAGGTCTTCACCAACAAGTATAAGCTGGACCCGGCCTTCGCGGAAAAATTGAACGAGCAATATGGCCCCCTCGACTGGCGGCTGCCGGAAGCGCACGCCATTTATTGGGGCGCCGACGGCCTGGAAAAAGCCAAGGCCAATCCCGGCAAAGTGAAGGCTGAGGACCTGATCACCGTGCGGCGCAACATCTACCAATCCATGCTCCAGGCGTTCTATCACGGCCGCTACATCGCCAACCCCTTCATCGGGTCCTACGAACTGGCCCCGAACCTCGACCTGATGGAAAAGGTCAACGACGTTTACGAGAAGATGATCAAGGCGGATCCGAAGTACGCCGGCAACATTGCCAATGCGCACCGGAATTTCCTGCGCACCGCGGTTTATTTCCTGTACGAAGACAACCGCCTCGCCGAGGCGGCCAAATGGTTCCGCTATCTGGGCGAGAAATATCCCGACAAAGCCATTCTCGATCATGAGCCGGACTCGTTTCCGCGCAATCTCACCCTGGATCAGTATGCCATGGCCTGCGTGCAGAGCGACATCGGCGAAACGTCGCAGGACCGGACCACGGCGGCGATCGCCGGGCTGCTCACGCGGGCCTACCAGTCGCTGGCCCTGGGCGAGGATGACCGGTATGCCGGATTCAAGCTGCTGGCCAGCAAGATTTACGAACACTATCGCGCGGAAATCTCCGACCGGAAGGCGAACCTGGACCGCATCGGTCTGCCGCCGTTCGCCGACATCAACCGCGCCGTGCTCGACCGGCTGCTCGATCCGCAGGATGGCCTGCCCTACGCCGCCCGCGCCATCATCCGCTCGCAACTGGGGATGCTGGCCGAAACCAATGCACTTTCACTCAACGTCACCAATGCGCCGGTTCCGGTTCTCGCCCCGCCGACGAACGCCCCGGCCACCAACTCGGCCGCCAAATAATTTTCGACGGCGCCCGCCGCCTCGCATAGCCTGATTCGCCTGTGACCAAAAAGGATGTCCAAGACCGTCCCCTGCGCGTCGGCCTGATTTCGCTCGGGTGCGCCAAAAACCTGGTGGACGCCGAAATCATGCTCGGCGCGCTGCTCAAGGATGGCGTGGAGATCACCAACGACGCCGCGAAGGCCGACGCGGTCATCGTCAACACCTGCTCATTCATTGACGCCGCGCAGGAGGAGAGCGTGGACACCATCCTGGAATCCGCCGAGGTCCGGGCGGCAAAGCACCGCGGCCAGGGCCTCATCGTCTCCGGCTGCCTGCCCCAACGTTTTCGTGACGAACTGCCAAAACTGCTGCCCGAAGTGGACGCGTTCATGGGGATTGACCAGGTCGCGCAAGTGACGGAAATCGTGCGGGCGGCGGTCGCCAGGCGCGCCGGCAGAAGTCAGAAGTCAGAAGTCAGAAGTCAGAAACAAAAAGTCGTCGGGCATTTGAACAAACTGGAAAAAAAACGCGCGGTTTCAGAGGACGAAAAGGGTGAATCACTGCGCGGCACGGACAGGTTCGGCAGGACCAAAACCGTCGTCGCTCCGCAAACCACAATCCGCAATTCGCAATCGCCAATTTTGGATGTCACCCCGCGCCCGACGTTCATCCCCGATTTTGGCACGCCGCGTTTCCGGCTCACGCCGCGCCATTTCGCCTATGTCAAAATCGCCGAAGGCTGCAATCATCCGTGCAGCTTCTGCATCATCCCGCGCATGCGCGGTTCGCACCGCAGCCGGCCGCAGGCCGACATCCTGGCCGAGGCGAAGGCGCTCATCGCCGACGGCGTAAAGGAATTGAACCTGATTTCGCAAGATTCGACCTACTACGGCCTGGATTTGCGCCCCGGCCACAGCCGCGCCATTTCGTCGCCGGAAAAATTCTCCGCCGCCGCCCGGTCGCTCACCGCCGATGCCACCACGATTTGCACGTTGCTGCGCGCGTTGAATGCGTGGAAAGGCGATTTCTGGATCAGGTTGCTCTACACGCACCCGGCGCACTGGACCGATGAACTCATCCGCACCATTGCCGAGTGCCCGAAAGTGGCGCGGTACGTGGACATTCCCCTCCAGCACATCCATGAAAACATGCTCGAACGGATGCGGCGCGAAACCTCGCGGCAGTACATCGTGGATTTGCTTAAAAAAATCCGCGCCGGCGTGCCGGGTATCGCTCTGCGGACGACCTTCATCGTCGGGTTCCCCGGCGAGACCGAGGCGTGTTTCGAGGATTTGCTCGATTTCATCCGCGAGACGGAATTCGAGCGGCTTGGCGTGTTCGCGTATTCCAAGGAAGACGGCACGCGCGCCGGGGCAATGAGCGGTCAGCTTCCCGACAAGGTGAAGCAGCAGCGCCGCCAGCGGGCGATGGCCGAGCAGCACAAAATCGCCCGGCAAATTTCCGAATCCTTCGTCGGCCGCGAACTTCGGGTGCTCGTGGAAGGCAGGGCAAATGCGAAGCAGCTGCAGCAAGCCAATGTTTCCTCGTGGGAGCACGGTTTTGTCCGCGAGACGGAAACTCGAAACTCAAAACTCAAAACTCAAAATTTCCTCGTCGGACGAGGTGAGGCCGACGCGCCCGACATTGACGGCCGGATCTATATCCGCGGCAAGGCGCCAATCGGCGAATTCACCAAAGTCAAAATCATCGGCCACACCGATTACGATTTGATTGGTGAGGCAGTTTGAACCGCCAAGGCGCCAAGGTTGCCAAGGTTCCGGCAGCGCGGGGAAAAATCGTTCTTTCGTAGGAGACGAGGCAACGAGTCTCAAATTTCCTGGGCTTTTGAGAAACAAGTCAGAGACTCCTCTTGTCGTCTCCTGCTGCTGAAACAGGTGGTTGGAACAAGCCCGACCATTTTTGTCTTGGCGTCCCTGGCGACTTGGCGGTTAATTCCCGCGTGGCCACCATCGTTTTCGACATCGAGACTTCCGCCCTGCCGCTCGAACAGTTCGACGAGGCCCAGCAGGAATACCTGTTTCGCGAGCTGGAAAAACTCGCGGAAGGCCCGGAACGCGAGGCCAGGCGCGCTGAAATCCAGCGGCAGTTCAATCTCTGGCCGTTCACCGCCCAGGTCGTCTGCATCGCCATGCTCAACGCCGAGTCGCTCCGCGGCCAGGTGCAGTTCCTGGCCGAGGATTTCGAGGAAGACACCGGCGAAGGCGGTCCCGTGGAATTTGTTCCCTGCGCAGACGAAGCCGAATTGCTCACGGCATTCTGGGACGTGGCGAAGCATTATGACAACGTGGTCACCTTCAACGGGCGCGGGTTCGACGTGCCGTTCATTTATCTGCGGTCGGCGCTGCTCAACGTTCCCATCTCGAAAAAGAACTGGCTCGGCTACCGGTTCGCCACCGAACCGCACTGCGACCTGGCGGAACAATTCACCTTTTACAACGTGAGCGGGCGCGAAGGCGCGGCGCGGCGGTTCAACCTGGATTTTTACTGCAAGGCGTTCGGCATCGAATCGCCCAAGAGCCACGGCGTGACCGGCATGGACGTGAACACGCTGATGGCCGAGAAAAAATTCCGCGAGATAGCCGAATACTGCCTGCGCGACGTCCGCGCCACGGTGGAGCTTTACAAAATCTGGAAGGAAAGGCTGGCAGGGATAAAATGAAAACCTTAATCGTTGCTCTCTCTACCGTGTATGCGTTCGGGCTATTGAAAGCGCAGACGAACGTTTGGCAGCCGTCGCCGGGGCATACGCAAATACCAATCTGGCCGGGAGCAGCACCGGATGCGAATGCGCAGCCGGTCAGTGGACCGGAGTATTTTACGAACGTGTTGTCGCCGGGCGGCGTGTCGTGGATTGCGGTATGTAACGTCTCGCAGCCCACCATGACGGTTTATTCACCCAAGGGAATGAATACTGGCGCGGCAATGGTAGTGTTTCCTGGCGGAGGCTATAATTGTCTGGCCATTGACCTTGAAGGCACGGAGATTTGCGATTGGCTGACATCCAAGGGTATCACCGCCGTGCTGTTGAAATACCGCGTACCGCTCAAAAAAATCAGGCCGTATTGGGAATCACCTCTCGCGTTGGAAGATGCGCAACGGACGCTCAGTCTGGTGCGCTTTCACGCGGCCGAATGGCATATCAATCCGCACAAGATTGGAGTCATCGGCTTTTCGGCAGGCGGTCACATGGTGGCCGCTACGAGCACGCATTTTGACAAACGTTCCTACAAGCCTGTGGACGAGGCTGACAAAGAAAGTTGCCGCCCGGATTTCGCCATCGCCTGTTATCCGGGACATCTTTGGGACGGCGACGACGATTTAAATTTGAATCCAAACGTGCCCGTCACCACCAACACGCCGCCGACGTTTATCGTACAGGCGGAGGATGACCACGTGGATGATGTCGGACAATCGCTGGTCTATTACATCGGGCTGAAAAAAGCCGGCGTTCCCGTGGAAATGCACTTGTATGCGCAAGGCGGTCACGGATTTGGTTTGCGGCCGTCGAAATATCCGATCACTGGCTGGCCGCAATTGGCTGAGAAATGGCTGGGAACAATTGGAATGATTTCGGATTAACTGACTTTTTTGCACCATCCATGCACACGCTCGTTTGCTTCGCCCTGAAGGAAGAAGCTGCGCCGTTTCGGAAAACCGCGGCAGGAAAATCTGGTGTTTCTATACTCATTACCGGCATCGGGCGCAAGAACGCGGAAAAGTCCGTGCGCGAATCCCTGGAATCGGGAGCGCGCCCGTCTCGGGCGCAGCGTGAATCGTCTCGATTCACGAGTTTTTCGGCAAGCGAGGCGCCTGCCGATGCGCGCGAGACGCACGCGCTCCCCAAACTCGTGTTAACCTGCGGGTTTGCCGGCGGATTGAATCCGGATTTGAAACTCGGCGACGTGGGGTTTGAACCCTCAACCCTCAACCCTCAACTCTCAACTCGCCTTTCCGCCGCGGGCGCGAAACCGGCAAAGTTTTTTTGCGCCGACCGCATTGCCGTCACCGTTGCCGAAAAGAAAAAATTGCGCGGCGAAACCGGCGCGGATGCGGTGGAGATGGAATCAGCAGCCATTCACGCCGTCTGCGCCGAGCGCGGCATTCCCTGCGCGACGGTGCGGGTGATTTCCGACACGGCCAGCGAGGATTTGCCGTTGGATTTCAATATGCTGGCCAAACCGGATCAGAGCTTGGATTACAGCAAACTGATGTGGGCCATTGCGAAGTCGCCGGGCAAAATCGGCGCGTTAATGGAATTGCAGAAGAAAACCCGGTTTGCGGCAGAGCGATTGGCGGAGGTGCTGACCCGAATCCTGTAGCCGCCGACGCAAGGGGGCTTTGGCTGAATTTACGATATGCGATTTACGATTTACGCAACTTTCCCCATTCCTGGCGCCGCGCGTAAATCGTATATCGTAAATCGAAACCAGCAAGGGTCCTGCAAGTCATTGAGGCAGGATTGCTGGTTGACTTGCCTCCACTGGGAGCGGTGCCTTTTCCTTTTGGTGTTCGCTGTAGCTGATGAACGCCGCACCGATGACGATGAGCGCCACGCCGCTCCAGCGCACAAAGTCCACCCGCTCATGCAGGAGGAATTGCGCCGCCAGCGTGGTCAGAATGAAGCTGATGGCCGTCAGCGGCCACACGAAGCTGACGTCGCGCTGCCCGATCAGGTATTGCAGCAGGACGAAGAAGATGGTTTCCAGGAGCAGGCCGAACAGGACGTTCTTGTTCGTGAACCAGTTGCCGACGAGGCGGACGACATTTTGCCAGACCGGCAGGGTGCCCTGGCGCACGGTGTATTGCGCGCCGATTTCGTTGAGGCCCTGTTTCAGGGCGATGACACCGAACGCCTCAAAAGTGAAGGCGACGACGAGAATGATGAGAATTTTTGTCATATCACAAATCCTGGTAACGAATCAATTCGATGCCGAGCCTCTCAATTTGTCTTTTCACGCGCGGGCTGACCAGCGCATCGAACTCGTGTTTAAATTCATCCAGTGAGGGATGCGAGTAAAGCTCGGAATCGCCCGGCGGCAGTTCTTGCAGCAGCTTAAGAACATATTCTTCATCCACGTGCGAGTCCTGTAACAGGCCGAACGTGATCTGGGCGTGTTTGATGCCGCGTCGGCGCAGCGGTTCCCGGGCGCGGCCGGAAAGCCACTCGTGAATCCCCGCATGAAAGACCCGGTAGAACCAGCGGCCCTGCGTCATCCGATTGCTGCGCGCCAGGCAATCGCGGGTGAACCGGAGATGCCGAATGCCGAGCTTTTCGGCGTCCTCCATCAAAAGGCCGAACACGACCGGATGCAGGTGCAGATGCAGATGTCCGTTGACGTGGTCGAGCGGCAGGCCGGTGGCGCGGAACTGTTCGAATTGGGCGTGGATTTCCGAACGCAGCTGTTCGCGCAGCTTGCGGTTGAAGAAGTAGCGGAAGCCGATCCCGACCGGATTGTTGCTGAATTCCCGCTGCGCGTTGACGAGGCCGGGAATCCTTTCCGGCGGCAACGCCGAATGCCCCAGCAGCAACGTCAGATGCAATCCCACGCCGAGTTTGGGATTCTCCCTCGCCAGCGCGACGGCTTCGGCCGCAGCCGGTTCGTTTACCATCAAACTGGCGCTGGTCAGAATGCCTTCGCGATGCGCCCGGATGACCGCCTGGTTGATCGAATGCGACCGGCCGAAATCGTCTGCGTTGACGATGAGGCGGCACTTCGAGTGCGGAGTGGCAGCCTCAGGCCGGTCCATAATTTGAGGCCGTCCTGCCTGTGGCCGAGCGCAGCCAGCTTTGCAGAATGAGCAGGAATTTATGGAGCTTGTTGAGCCGCACCGGTTGCGGACCGAAAACATTGAATTGCTGCGCTTCGAGTTTGAGCAGCAGCCGCCAGTACACCGCGCCCATCAATTCGGCGGCGACCATCGAGCGCCGGTCTTCGGGTGGCAGGATTTCGCGGGCGAGCTGATAGAATTGCTTTGCCCTTGCGGCAACACTCGCGGCCAACTCGGCAAAGCGGTCAGAGTATTTAAAGCGCAGGATTTCCTCGGCGGTGACATTGAACTTCAGCAATTCTGACTGCGGCAGGTAAATCCGGCCGCGGCCGGCGTCGGTGCGGACATCCCGCAGAATATTGGTGAGCTGCAGTGCCTTGCCCAGGCAGACGGCGTAGTCGCGGCAGGCGGGGTTCCGGTAACCGAAGATTTCGATGCTCAGCAGGCCGACGACCGATGCGACGCGATGGCAATACAATTCGAGCTGCTCAAAATTGTCGTAGCGTTGGATGTCGAGGTCCATCTCACAGCCCTTGATCAAATCGTCGAAGAGGGCGAACGGGAGGCGATACTCGCGGATGATGGGGGCGAACTCCTGGTTGACGCTGAATTGCGGCGGTTGATTTTCGCAGGCGCGGCGGATGTCCGCGCGCCACTGCGCGAGCTGCTCGCGGCGCTGTTCGGCCGGGAGGGTTTCCTCGTCCGCCACGTCGTCCACTTTCCGGCAGAAGGCGTAGAGGGCGGACATGGCGTCGCGTTTGGCGCGCGGCAGCATCACGAGGGCGAGCGCGAGGTTGGAGGCGCTTTTGCGGGTGATCGCGCGGCTGTGGTGCATCAGATCTCGGTCGTTGGCGGCGGCGGGGGAGGTTGTTCCTCGCGCCGAATAGGCGGTAATCCGCCGGTCTGGGCCAGGGTGATCGGCGCCGATTGATGCCGGTGGCGGTGACGATACTTGCGTCGGCGCTTTTTGGGTTTGCGAAGGTAAACCAGCCACATCACCGCCCCGACCGCCACCAGGAGGAAGGCGCCAAACATGATGATAAAATCCATCCACCCAGGAGGGAGGTGGCCTATTGCTGGAAGTCCATCACTCAAAGTTTTTCAATCATTCCGTTTTCCGGTTAAGGTCGGCTTGCGCTCAGGCGCCTTCCTCCGGCACTTTGTCGCTCAACTCCATGTTCAATCGTTGCATGCGGTACCGGAGCGAATGTCGGCTCAGCTTAAGCCGTTCGGCGGTCCGTGTCAGGTTGAAATCATTCTGTTCCAGGGCCTGGTTGATTAACTCGACCTCCAGCCGCGCCAGCGCGTCATCCAGCGACTCATCCGGAGCCGCCTGCGGAGCCGTGGATTTTTGCAGCCGGGTTTCCACCTGGAAATCCGGCAGGCTGGAGGCCTGAAGGTCGGGGGTCGTTTCCAGGATCAGCGCGCGTTCGATGGCGTTGCGCAACTCGCGCACATTTCCGGGCCAGGGGTGCGCCACCAGTTTCTGGCGGGCGGCCGGCGTGATGCCCTCCACGTTCTTGTTCATGGCCACACGAAACACCTTCAGAAAATGACCCGCGAGCAACAGCACGTCCCCTTCGCGGTCGCGCAACCGCGGCAGCCGGAACTGCACAACGTTCAGGCGATGGAATAAATCCTCGCGAAACTGGCCTTCGGCAATGGCCTGCACGATGTCCCGGTTGGTCGCGGCAATGAGGCGCACGTTGACCCGGAGCTCCTGCGTCCCGCCGACCCGCGTGAAAGTGCCGTCTTCCAGAAACCGGAGCAACTTGGCTTGCAAGGGCTTGCTCATGTCCGCAATTTCATCGAGAAAGATCGTGCCGCCGTCCGCCTCTTCGACCCGTCCCGGTTTTTGTTTCAGCGCACCGGTGAACGATCCTTTTTCGTGGCCGAACAATTCGCTTTCCAGCAGCGTTTCGGGGATGGCGGCGCAATTGATGCGGACATAACTGGCGTCGCGCCGCAGGCTCAGGCTGTGCAGCGCGCCCGCGACCAGTTCCTTGCCCGTGCCACTTTCGCCCAGAATGAGCACCCGCGCGTCGGTGGGCGCAACGGTCTGTATCAATTTGCGCAGCTCGCGCATGGGAGCCGACTCGCCGACGATCTGGTCGAGGTTCAAAATCTCGTTGGCCCGGGAACGGAGGGCGGCGTTCTCCTGCAAGAGCCGGTAGCGCTCGGCACAGCGGGCCACGGCGTGCAGCAGCTCCTCCGGCGCGAAGGGTTTGGACACGTAATCGATGGCGCCGGCCTTGATGGCTTCCACGGCCAGCTTGGGGGTGGCGTAGGCTGTCAGCATAAGCACCGGCAGGTCGGGCCATTGGTTGTGGACCTTGGCGAGAAATTCGTAGCCGCTCATGCCGCCCAGCCGGGCATCGGTGATGACCATGAAGAAATCCTCGTCGCGCAGCAACTGGAGGGCTTCCTCGGCGGATTCGACGGCCCGGGCGGCGTAGTGCTCGTCCTTCAGCACCGTCTGGAGCGAGAGGCGCATGTTTTTCTCGTCATCGACGACGAGCACGGGTGGCAATAAAACGCTCATGGGGCCGGTTTCATCTGCGACTTCGCCGGAATGATTATGGTGAATTTCGCACCGTTTCCAAGCCTGGATTCAACCTGGACCGCGCCCCCGTACAGTTCGACGTTGTGCTTGACAATCACCAACCCCAGGCCGGTGCCGCGCTCCTTGGTGGTGTAATAGGCCTCGAAGATCCGGCCGATCTTGTCGGGCGCGATGCCCGGCCCGTCGTCGCGCACGGAAATTTCAACCGTATGATCCCGCAGGCGGTGGGCGGTGATATACACGTTGCCGTTTTCGCCAAGAGCCTCCCGCGCGTTTTTCAAAAGGTTCACGCAGATTTCGGACAGATGGCCGCGCTGCATCAGCAGCGGCGGCAGGTGATGGCCGAACTGGCGGTGGAGGCGGATGGCGGTCGGGACGGCGGCGGGAAACACCTGCGCGATCGAGCGTTCAATTTCTTCGCTGACGTCCAGTTTCTCGACATGGCCCTCGCTCAACTGGGCGTACCCCATGATTTGGGTGATGACCTGGTCGGCCCGCGCAACCTCCTCTTGAATGATGCCGATTTGCTGCGTCACCTCGGCGCGGGCGTCGCGCATCGTGCGCTTCAACGAAAAAGCCGCATTGTTGATGACGGCCAGCGGATTTTTAATCTGGTGGGCAAATTCCGCGGCGAGTCGGCCGGCCGAGTGAAGCTGTCCCTCGCGCATGGCAAATTCCCGGGCCTCTTCCAAAGTCTGGCGCTGCCGCTCGGCCAGCACCTGCACCCCGTAGCAGCAGGCTGTGAGCAGCCAGAGGCTCAAGACGCGCGACAGGTCCGGCCCGTTGGCAATATCCGGTGGCACTGAGCTGTAGGGGAGGTCGCTCACCCGGATGGGCCGGGTGGTCCGGGGGATGCGGTTGGTCACCGGCAGCGATCCGCTCAGGTTGGTGATGGCCGCCCGGAAGGCAATCGGCGGCAGACTCCCCGACGTCGGGTCGGGGATGTTGGCATATAACGAACCGGCCCCGAGATAGAACAGGCTCAAAAGGAGGTTGAGCGCAATTTGCGGTGTGGCCAGCGGAATGCTGAGGGCATTCAGGACAATCAGGCCGGGGAACAACCAATAAATGGAGCTGTCAAAACCGCCCGTCAAAATCATCAGTTCCGCCACAAAAAGCCCGTCCAGCAAGCCCAGCGAAAAAGCCAGCCACTGGAAAATGCCCGGGCGGAACCGGCGCCAAAAAAACAGCACACCGGCGGCCAGCGCATTGCACCCCACGTAAACCTGAAAGAACCGCTGCAAGACCTCCTGCACCACCCAGCGGACGGTCATTTCCTCGGACAGCCAGCCGGCATAAAACAGGTAATAGAGCGCGACGGCAATCACCCCCACTTTGACCGGCAGGACGATGTGGAGTTGCATGGCGACAATCCGTTCGGCCTGCTGCGGCGGTTCGGCCGGGGGCGTCGCCAGCAACTTGGGCAGGCCTTTGAATGTTTGCCAATCCAGCAGTTTCATGGTCCGAGACCCCGCGCCAGGGGCGGTGTTCTAAGCCAGCAGTTTGCCGGCGCGCGCCGCCACCTGCTCCACCGGCCACATGCGGCCGATGCCTTCGTAGCCGCAGGAAAGCAAGCCCTCATCCGGACCGATGAATTCCGCACCGCGCGCCTTGAGCGTTTGCACATTTTGCTGTGTGGCCGGATGCCGCCACATTTTGCCGTTCATGGCCGGCGCGATCAGAACTTTTGCCTTCGGATTCAGCGCCAGCGCGATGCAGGTCAGCGCGTCGTCGGCCAGGCCGTGGGCCAGTTTCGCCAGCACATTGGCTGTGGCCGGCGCAATGAGCAGCAGGCCGGCCGCGTCCGCCAGTTCGATGTGCGTCGGCTTCCAGCCCTCCGCCGCGTCAAAAAGGTCTGTCACCACCGGATTCCGCGACAGCACCTGGAATGGCAGCGGGGTGATGAATCGCAGGGCGTCGGCAGTCATCACCACGTGCACCTGGCATTTCTGTTTGGTCAGCAGGCTCGCCAGATCCGCTGCCTTGTGCGCGGCAATCGAGCCGGTGACCCCCAAAATGACGGTTTTGTTCATACGACAACTCCGTTTCAATATTCCGGCGGCCACGACCGCGTCCCGCGCAGTTTCTCCGCTTCGACAATGGCCTGCATCCGCCGCAAATCCTCCGGGATGGTGGTGCTGATCAGAAGGTAGTCGAAATATTTCCACTGGGCGATTTCCCTCCGGGCGATGCCCAGCCGCTTCTGAATTTCCTCCGGGGCGTCCGCCGCGCGCCGTTTCAACCGCTCAGCCAGCACCGTCAGCGAAGGCGGGGTCAGGAACACCGTCACCAGCGAACCCTGCAAGTCGGGTTCCCGTTGCGCCTGCGCCCGGATGGTCGCCGCGCCCTGGACATCCATGTTCAACAGCACGTCCTGTCCCCGCCGTAATTTATCGAGCAACTCGGCGCGCAACAAGCCGTAGCTGCGGCCGAAAACCGTCGCGTGTTCGATGAACTCCCCGGCCTGCACGCGCCGCTGAAAGTCCGACGGGTCGAGGAAATAATAATCCACGTCGTTCTTTTCGCCCGGGCGCGGCGGACGGGTGGTGCAGGTCACGGCCCGGGTCAGGTTGGGGCGCGTGGCCAGCAACTGGTTGCACAGCGTGGTCTTGCCGCCGCCGGACGGGGCGGAGATCAGAATCAACAGCGGGATCGCCCCGGCCGTTCGGGGGGGCTGGCTTTCGACTTTCAATTCTCGGCTCTCGACATTCATGTCACGTGTCGTTCGCTGGCGGTCACCTTACTCGACGTTTTGCGCCTGCTCGCGGAATTTTTCCAGCTCCGCCTTGAGGATCACCACTTCGCGGGAAATGACTGCGTCATTCGCCTTCGATCCGATGGTGTTGATTTCGCGGTTCATCTCCTGCGCGAGAAAATCCAGGGTGCGGCCCACCGGCTCCTTCGCCTTCCGGCAGTCCTCAAACTGCTGGAAATGGCTTTGCAGCCGGGTTAACTCCTCGGAGATGTCCGAGCGGTCGGCGAACAAAACAACCTCTTTGAGCAGCCGCTCGTCATCCGGCGCGATGTTTTCCAGGCCGGCGCTCCGGATGCGCTCCTGCAACTGCCGGCGATAATTCTCCGCGGTGACGGGCGCCTGCTTCTGGATTTTATCCGCGCTCCGGCGCATCACCCGGATGCGGGCGGCCAGGTCTCCGGCCAGATGGGCGCCCTCGCGCCCGCGCATCTTCACCAGCGCCGCGAGGGCCTGGTGCAACGCCTTTTGCACCACCGGCCAGAGGTTTTCGGCCTTGACCAGTTCCTCGTCCGTCTGGAACACGCCCGGAGCGCGAACGAGTTGGTCCAGCGTCACGGGTCCGGCCAGCCGGAGCTGTTTGGCCAGGCGGCCCAACGCGGCCGCGTAGGCCCGGGCAAGCGGCAGGTTGATGTGGGCGCGGGCTGAGGACTTGCCGTTGGCGGCGTGGATGCTGATGCGGGCCATGACGCGGCCGCGCGCGATTTGCGCGTTGATGACGTCGCGCACCGGCGCCTCGATCGTCTCGAGTTCGCGCGGCAGGTTCACGGAAATTTCCGACTGCCGGCGGTTCACCGCGCTGAGTTCCACGGTGATTTTGAAGCCGTCCCGCGCACTCTCGCCGCGGCCGTAACCCGTCATGGATTTCATGCCCGTCCAATATGCGAAAATGCCGAGGACCAGGCGAACAAAATTTGTCTCCCCGGCGGTAGCCCGCCGGATTCAGCCCCGCCGGCGCAAGAACTTCAGCGCCTCTCGAAAATCCTTGGGCAAAGGCGCCTCAAAACTCAATTCCTTCTCCGTGCGCGGATGCACAAACGACAGTTCGCGGGCGTGCAGCAGAACCCGCGGCGGCCGGTACCCGGTCAGTTCCGTGAGCCGGCGGTTCTGCCGCGCGCCGTAGGTATCGTCGCCGGCGAGAGGGTGGCCCAGGAACTGAAAATGCACGCGGACCTGGTGCGTCCGACCGGTGTGGATCTGCGCCTCGACAAATGTGGCCGCGTTCAACCGCTCGAGCACGCGGAAGCTCGTGTGAGCGGCCCGGCCATCATCGTCGTCACGCGCGGCCATGCGCTTGCGGTGAGATGGATGCCGCGCGATCGCGGCCCGGATTTCGCCGGCGTCGCGGGCGAGTTCGCCGCACACGATGGCGTTGTAGATTTTCGCAACCTGCCGCTGGGCGAATTGTGCCGCCAGCGCCAGGTGGGCCGCGTCGTTTTTGGCCACGACCAGGCAGCCGCTAGTCTCCTTGTCGAGCCGGTGCACGATGCCGGGCCGGGCCACGCCGCCGATGCCGCTGAGCGAACCGCGGCAGTGATGCAGGAGGGCGTTGACAAGCGTGTGCTCCTCGTGCCCGGCAGCCGGGTGCACGACCAGGCCGGCCGGCTTGTTCAACACCAGCAGCGATTTGTCCTCGAACAGGACGTCGAGCGGAATTTCCTCGGCCTGGGCGGCGGCGGGGCGGGCTTCCGGCCAGTGGACTTCCACCTGCTCACCGGCGCGGGGCGCGTGGGTCGGCTTGACCGGCTTGCCGTTGACGCGGACGTGGCCTTGCTCGATCAGCCGTTGCCAGGCGCTGCGCGAAGCCGCGGGGAATCTCTCGCGTAAAAAGCGGTCCAGCCGCCCGGCCGGAATCGATTGTTCAACCATGAACGCTTCCGTGCGCATTTAAGGTGACCCTGGCCAAGTAACCGGTGACCGGACAGGCAAATCGGGTGGTCGCGGGCATTGAATCATGCCGCCGGGCCCGAGTCACCGGCCACCGCTTTGGGGGAATGCTCGGTTTTCCAGGTGATGAGGAAGATCAGCGCCACCCCGGTACAGATGGCGGTGTCGGCCACGTTGAAGGCCGGAAAGCCGAGCAGGCGGCCGCCCCGCTGTTGCAGGTAGAAATAGAGGAAATCCACGACCGCCTGGCGGCTGGGGAGCAGACGGTCGGTCAGGTTCCCGGCGATGCCGCCAAAGATGAGGCCGAAGGCGATCTGGCCGCCGAGCGTGTGCGAGTTGAAGTGATGCCGCGTCAGATACAACGCGACGAGCGCAAAGAGGCCGACCAACGCCAGTGCGCCGTTGTTGCCGCTGAAGCGGCTCCACGCCGCCCCGGTGTTGCGCCAGTGTACCAGGTCAAAAAACCCGGGAATGACGGTGATTTCGCGTCCCAGTTCGAGGTGGCCCTGCACCAGCCACTTGGTGAACTGGTCGAGGGCAAAGACGACCAGGGCCAGTACGGCGATGCCCCGGTTGGACTTTTGAAAAATGGAGCCGGCAAAAGACACAAACCCCAGTCTTCCGCTTCCGGTTTACTGTTGCAAGTTCAACTTCGTTCCTTTTCCCGGTTAAAATTGTGACTTTGGGCTTTGGACTTGGCGCGCTTTTGGCTAGTTTCCCGGCATGCCGCTGGTGCGAATCCTGGTAGATGGCTACAGCCTGTTGCACAATTGGCCGGAGCTGGCTCCCGGCCGGCCGCGCCATTCGGCCCGCGCCCGCGAGGAATTGATTTACGTGCTGACGCGTTATTTTGACGCGAGCGGCACGCCCATCACGGTTTTTTTTGACGGGGCCGGCGCGTCCGCCGGCACGCCGCCGCCGGAGCCGGACACGGCCATCGAAGTTCTGTTTTCGCGGGCGGGTAAGACCGCCGACCAGATGATTGAGCGGGCGGTCCACCGGTTTGCCGGCCACGGGGAAGTGCTCGTGGTGACCGATGACATCGCCGAGCGGGAGACCGTCATCGGCCTGGGCGGCCAGGCCGCCAGTTGCGCCAACTTCGTCCGCATGGTGGAGGAGGCGCTGACGGAAGTGCAGGATGACTTGCGGAACCACAACCGGACGGAGCGGCACCGTTACCATCGGAACCAACGGCACGATTTAACATGAAGACCCGACCCATACCGGCGCGGTGGATAAACCCGGCGCTGCTGCTGACGGCGTGGCTGGCCGGCCTGTTCGCGGGGCCATCCTGGGCGGCTCAACCGGAGACGCGGAAAGTGGAAAACCGGTTTCTGCTCATTTTTAACACGTCGTCGGAAATGAAGCGGCGCCTGCCGGCGGTGCAAAAAGCGGTCATTGGTCTTTTGGTGAACTGCACCGCCCGCGGCGAGTTGGCGGCGGGCGACACCCTCGGAATCTGGACCTACGATCAGGAGTTGCGAACCGGACAATTCCCGTTGCAGCAATGGACGCCGGATGACGCAGCCGCGATTGCCTCCAATGTCACAGCCTTTGTTCAGGGGCAGCATTATGCCAAAAAGAGCCGGATTGACGCGGTGGTCCCGCTGCTGAACCAGGTGGTGCGCACTTCCGAGCGGCTGACGGTGGTCGTTTTTTGTGACGGCTTTGGTGAAATCAAGGGCACGCCTTACGATACCGGTATCAATCAAATATTTCAGCAGCGACAGGCCGACCGGCAAAAAGCGCGACTGCCGATTGCAATCGCGCTGCGTTCGCAGCTCGGCCAATACGTTGATTGCGTGGTCAGTTTTCCGCCCCAACCGATCACCTTGCCCGCCTTCCCGCCTCTGCCGCCGGAACCGTCGCCACCCCAACCGGCACCCGCCGCTGCCCCGCCGCGCCCCGTCGCGCCGCCGCTCATCATTATCGGGACGCCGCCGACCAACCGCGTGCTGCCGCCGGCCCCGGGGCCGACCAATCCGCCGTCCGTGACCGTCACCTCAACCCCGGCGCCACCGGTGGTTACGGCAGCGCCCCCACCGACCGAGGCTGCTCCGGTGCGCACCGGCCCCGTTCCCGCGCAACTCACTATTACGCCGGAGCTGCTGCCTAGCACCAATGCCGCCGCGCCGGGTCCGGCCGGTTCCGGCGGCAACCGGAACGGATTAAGCAAGCCGGGCCGGATTTGGTTTTTCTTGGCGGCCGGAGTGGTAGTTGCGCTGGGCGTGTCCTGGCTGAGAAAAAAGAAATGATTCCGCCCGTGACTTTTGGCCGCCGGTTTGGAAAATTTCCGTCCATGAAAACGTGGATTTACATCTGTGCGATGCTGTTGGCCGCGGGTGTGATGACCGTCCCGGCCCAAAATACTCCAGCCAATCCGGGCAATACCAATGAAGCCGCCGCGCCGCCGGCTGCCCCGGCGCCCGCCCCGACCCCAGCCGCCGTACCGGGTCAGGCCCCGGCGGCGCCGGCCGCGCCCAAAGTTGCCGCTCCTCTTCGAGCGGCAATCCCCGCCCCACCGGCCTCGGAAAGTCCCGTCACCACCCATAAAGCGGCGGCGACCAACGTCCCGCCCCCGACCGCCGCCGCCGAGTCGAAATCGCCGGAAGCGGAACCGCCGCCGCCCACCAACATGGCTCCGGCTGAGGGTGAAAGCCCGAATGCGGCGCCGCCGACGCCCGCTCCGGCCGAAGAAAGCTCCGGGATCAGCCACTGGACGGCGGTGCTCGTCGGTGCGGCTATTTTGCTGGCGGGCGGGGCCCTTGGATTCTTCATCTACAACCGGTCGGGGGTCGTTCCCCACGGCAGCCTGATCACCAGCGCCCTGAACGAACTGAAGAAGAACCCGCCGGGCGAAGACAAGGATGAGGATAAAATCAGCGAACCGCCCGCTCCAAAGTCCGAGGAAAAGAAAAAGCTGGAAATCAAATTCCCGCCGCCGATGACCTGAAAAATCCGATTCCGGGCGTGACTTTTGGCCGCCGGTATGGAACATTCTCCACCCATGAAAACAATCAATTTGGTTTGCGCCATCGTCCTTGCCGCTGGAGTGGTGACGGCCTTGGCGGATGAACCTAAAACCAACAATTCAACCAACGCCACCATGAGCACCACCGCCAACACCAACGAAGTTGCCATCATCAACACCACCGAAGGCACGATGGTCATCGAATTCTGGCCCGACGTTGCGCCCAAGACCGTCGAGAATTTCAAGACGCTGGCCAACAAGGGTTTTTATGACGGGACCTGTTTCCACCGCGTCATCAAGGGCTTCATGATTCAAGGCGGCGACCCGCTGACCAAGGATCCAGCCAAGGAAGACATGTGGGGCACGGGCGGGCCCGGCTACACCATCAAGGCCGAGTTCAATGACCGCTCCCACGTGCGGGGCGTTATTTCCATGGCCCGCTCGAGCGATCCCAATTCCGCCGGCAGCCAGTTTTTCATCTGCCATGGCAACCCGACGTTCCTCGACCATCAATACACCACGTTCGGCAAGCTGATCAAAGGCGACGACGTGCTGGAAAAAATCGCCACCACGCCCACCCACCCGCAGGACCGCCCGGACAAGCGCATGGGCATCATCAGCATCAAGATCGTCCCGCGCGATTCGGTGAAGTGAGTTTGTAGCAGCCGGCGTGAGTCGGCTCACTTGGGTCGGTTCGAAGTCAGAGCGGACTCACGTCCGCTGCTACTGCGCGATTTTATGGAAATTTCCGAGCTGGGCCAGGTCCTGGTCGCCCTCGGCTGCCCGGCTGACAAGGCTGCGGAGATGGCCGTGCAACTGGACAAACGCGCGCGCCAGCTGGCGGAAACCAAAGGCCGATCCTACGACGAATCGCTGCAACATCTGCTCAAGCTGATGAGCCAGGGCTGGGCGGCGCCGGGAAAAGGGCTTTGAATTTCCGATTTACGATTTACGATTGACGCATCGGTTCTGGTCATCGGCGGCTGTTTGCCGCGTAAATCGTATATCGTAAATCGAAAATGCCCAAGCCCTGGAAGAGAATCCGCTCAACGCCCATCGGCGATTTCCGCATCTTCAAAATGCGCTCGGACACCTGCGTCTCGCCGCGCACGGGCGAGGAGCATGACTTTTATGTGCTCGACAGCGTCAACTGGGTCAACGTTCTGGCCGTTACCCCCGACCAACAACTGGTCATGGTGGAGCAATACCGCGTCGGCTCGAACACCGTGGAACTCGAAATCCCCGGCGGCATGATGGACCCGGGCGAAGCCGACCCGGTGACGACCGCCGTGCGCGAGTTGCGCGAGGAAACCGGCTATGAAGGGGAAAACGCGCGTTTGCTCGGGCGCATCTGGTCAAACCCGGCCATCCTGAGCAATCAGACCTTCACCGTGCTCGTGGAAAACTGCCGGTTGAAGCACGAAGTGAAGTTTGATGGTGGCGAGGATTTGGTAACGCGCCTCGTGCCGGTATCGGAAGTGACCAAACTCGTCGCTGACGAAAAAATCGGCCACCCCCTCGTCGTCGTCGCGCTCTATCACTTCGAGTTGTGGCGGCGAGGGATCAAACGAGGGTAGTTTGAGCAGCACTGCCGCAGCGCCATAATTGTATGGCAGGCTCCGCGTCCCGCCGACTTCCCCGGAGCCGGCGGCTTTCGCCCATAACGGGCGTTCCGGATGCAGTTGTCCCCTGGCTTTGGCCCGTGTCGATCTTTCTGGAATGTCAACGTGGCGCGGCCCGTTACTGCTGAATGCCCTAATCCATTATTTTTGCCAGCGCCCGCTGGACCGCCGGGATGGCCAATCGTTCCGTGGGCGAAAGACGTTTTTGCATCCAGGGCACGGTTAGAATTTTATCCGGGGGCAAGAGCTCCCGGAGCAACCTCGCGTTGGATGCACTCGCCAAATCCGGCTTCGGCGGCGACATCAAAACGATTTTGGCCGCTTTGCGGGACCGGCCGGGCAGCGCCTCCAGCGTCAGCAATAGCTGGTTCAGCACACCCAATCTACTTTGCGCGACGATGATAGGTTTCGCATGCAGCGCGGCAATCAAGTCGCGTGAATTAAAGTCTTCGCCGAGCGGGCTGAGCAACCCGCCCGCGCCTTCCACCAGCACCACGTCAAACCGGTATTGCATTTTACGGATGTGCGCCCGCACTTCTGCCCGACGAACGCGACGACCTTCTCTGCGGGCGGCGAGCAGCGGCGCCAAGGGCGCCTGGAAATGCCAGGGATTGATCTCGTCCAGCGTCAACCGGTTCGCCAAGGCACTTTGCAGAATGCGGGCGTCGGCGCGGCCACCGGAACAAACCGGTTTGAGCGCCGCCACCTTGATTCCGCGTCGGCGCAAATATTGCGTCAGCAGCGCGCCCAGCACGGTTTTGCCGACGCCGGTGTCGGTGCCGGTGATGAAGAACACGGGTTGCATGTCCGCACATCAAAGCGGAAACAGCCTCGCCAGGCCATCAAAACCATTGACGAAATCCGCGTGGTTCACCTATGCTGCACGGCTCGCTGACCAGCGAAAAATACTGTGAATATCACCGTCGAAAATCTGGCCCCGTGCAAGAAATTGCTGCGGGTGGAAGTGGACGCGAAGACCGTGGACGAGGCCTTCGAGACTGTCACCAAGGACTTTCAAAAGTCGGCCGCTCTGCCCGGGTTCCGCCCCGGCAAGGCGCCGCGCCCGCTCGTCCTCAAAAAGTACGAGGCCGACATCAAGGACGAGGTCAAACGCAAGCTCATCGGCGATCATTACCGCAAGGCGCTGGACGAGAAAAAAATCTCCGTCGTCGGCTACCCGGACATCGAGGAAATCCAGTTTGGCCGCGGCCAGGCCCTGCAGTTTGCCGCCACCGTCGAGACGGCGCCGGAATTTCAACTGCCCGAGTACAAGGGCCTGCCCGCCAAGCGCGAAGCGAAGTCGGTCACCGAAGCGGATGTGGAGCGCGCCCTGGGAATGCTGGCGCAACAGCACACGAAATTTGAAACGGTCGCGCGCGAGGCCAAAATGGGGGACATCGCCGTGGTAAACTACACCGGCACCTGCGATGGCAAGCCCATCCTGGAGACCGCGCCGACGGCCAAAGGCCTGACCGAAAACAAGAGTTTCTGGGTGGACATCGCGCCGGGCTCGTTCATCCCCGGTTTCACCGACCAGCTCATCGGGGCCAAGGCGGGAGACCAGCGCACGGTGACCGTGGATTTCCCCGCCGATTTTGTGACCCGGCAACTGGCCGGCAAAAAGGGCGTCTTCGCCGTTGAAATCCTCGAGGTGAAGGAGAAGATTCTGCCGCCGGTGGACGACGAACTGGCCAAAAAGTACGATGCGGAAAACCTGGGGAAACTTCGTGAGGGCGTGCAGCGCGACCTGGAAAACGAATTGAAATATTCCCAAGGCAAGGCGGTTCGCAGCCAGATTGTCCGCGCGCTGCTCAACGCCGCGAATTTTGACCTGCCGGAATCCGCTGTGGCGAATGAAACCCGCAACGTGGTCTATGACATCGTCCGGGAAAACACCCAGCGCGGCGTGGCCCGGGATTTGATTGAAAAGCAAAAGGACGAGATTTACTCCGCCGCGGCGCAGAGCGCCAAGGAACGCGTGAAGCTGGCGTTTTTGATCCAGCGCATTGCCGAGAAGGAGGGCATCCAGGTATCCCAGGACGAAGTGTTGCGGCGGACCCAGTCACTCGCCGCGGCGTACCAGATCCCGCTGGATAAGTTCATCAAGGACCTGCAGAAGCGCAACGGCGTGGCGGAACTTTACGACCAGATCGCGCACGAAAAAGTGCTCGCGTTCCTCGAACAAAACGCCAAAATCGAGGAGGTTCCCGCGACGGGCGTGAAAGCCGGCTGAGCGGGCGTTGGACCGCGCATTCGATGGCGGCGCGTGATTGTTATCTGCCGGCGCGGTCAAATAACCAAACGGTTACCTTCGGGTGCCCGGACACGTCTTGAATTTGATGAATTTCGGCAGAAGCCGCAAAATGGCAGCAACATGAAACGGTTCAACGTTCTTTTCATTTTCTTTTTTACCGCCCTGTCCAGCGTGGCTCAGACGGACACCAACACCGCTGCCGGGGCGAAGGACACCAACGCGCCGGCCACGCCCATGGCCACAACCGAGGCGGTCGTGCCGACGAACACGATGGCCACGGCGGTGACACGCCCGATGTCGCTGATGGACTGCATTCAGGAAGCCTTGCGCCACAACCTGGACGTGCAAATCTCGCGTTACAATCCGCAAATCCAGCTTTTCAACGTGCAGGCGACTTATGGCGGTTG